>NZ_JAWOVZ010000003.1:299300-334405 GCF_033340175.1 Vibrio sp. 1557
AGTTTATTCATGGCTTTATGGTCTGCAGCAAGCGGTAAGTAGATTCTTAGTCTCGCTATGGCTCGCTAGAATGACGCTAGTTTTCTTATTGCGTAAGTTGGAATGGTACCTCAGCATCATTCCCGACAGCGATGAAGAATCGCTGTCGGGAACCTCGCCTTTAATCTCTCATTTCTTGCTACTCTAAATGATGCGTGCTACCCACAGTTCCTTCCAAATCTAAAATCGACTGGCGAACGTAGTCTGGAATCGCCGCTTTTACGTTGTTCTTAAAATCAAACATCACACCAGTGGCGGTCGCGATGGTCGCAATCTTACCCCACTTCTTACTCAGCACTTGGTACTCCATCGTGATGCGATCTTCTTGCATGTCGATTACGCGAGAACCGACTAATAGCGTGTCTGGGTAAGTAACAGGCAATTTGTAGCGGCATTGAGTCTCACTCAGTACTGGTCCAATTTGCGAGGTCTGCAGGTCGACCAGCAGGTTAATTTTGTTGAAGTAATCTAAACGTGCGGTCTCGAAGTAGCGAAAATAGACCACGTTATTAACGTGTTGCAGAGCATCCATTTCACCCCATGCGACTTTTATCTCTGTGATAACGGGAAAGTCCTTTAACAGTGTGTCCATTTTTATTGCTCCTTTTTCATCTGCTTTGCCACAAATTGCGACGCGACTTATCACTTTGAGCATTTATTCTAGATGTAATCATTTAATATGTAATAAAATTGTTTTTAAAATGTGAAATGAAATAGTGGTTTGATTATGTAAACCAGAAACTTTACATAATCGAGTTGAAGGCGTAAGTTTAACTAAGAGTAACCAGATAGGAGGTGTCTCATGATTGAACTCAAAGGTTTCAACCTCGCAAGAGTTGAGAAACGCATTGATTGGACAGGTGAGCTGTTCAGTTTGAGAATATCTGGCGCGCCTCTTTCATTTAAAGCTGGCCAATTCACCAAGCTTGCTTTGCTTGATGATGAAGGTAAGCCGATCAGCCGTGCTTACTCTGTGGTTAATGCGCCAAGCGAGCAATTCGATTGGTTGGAATTTCTAATAGTAGCCGACCCTCAAGGACAACTTTCTCCACGGCTCCAAAAGCTTAAATCTGGTGATAGCATTTATGTCGGTGCCACCGCACATGGCGATTTAATCCATGACTCTATTCCTAAACAGGCTCATGACCTGTGGCTGCTATCTACAGGTACGGGGATTGGACCGTTTTTGTCGCTGCTAGATGATATAAACCTACCGCCTCACAATGAGCGCATTGTGCTGGTTCATGCCGTTCGTTTCGAAAAAGATCTGGTTTATAAATACCTAATTGAACAGCTTCAGCAACGATATGAAGGCAGATTAAAGTATATACCGATAGTCAGCAGGGAAGTGGTTGATGGTAAATTACAAGGCCGAATTCCTGAACTCATCGAATCGGGTTTACTGTCCAACGCCGCTGATGCGCCATTCTCAGCTCAGCGTAGCTTTGTCATGATGTGTGGGAATCCACAAATGATCAAAGATACCGTGCCCGTCTTACAAGAGCTAGGCTTGGAAAAGTATCGCCATCAAACCGGGGGAAATATCATTTACGAACGTTACTGGTAGCGTTTTGTTAAATTGATACGGTTATGCTCAAGATGTAATGATTACTTTTGAGATACGACCGCGATTTAGTATGTTCTTAGTTGAATATTATGTTGGCAATACCTAAACTGCGCTCACCATTGCGCGTCTGTACACTCAGTCATTCTCGCTTAACCAATTACATTGAGGTGACTGAAGTCCATGTATGCTTTTATCGCGAGCAAGCGACAGAGAATCATTGCTGGTTTTATCGACCTGCTCTTTGCGATGGTGGTCGTGTTAATCATCGCATTGAGTATTAACTCTTTTCTTAACGACTTTCAGCTCTCTTTAGCAGATAACCTCACGCTTGTTCGTGAAACTCAGGCGTTTTACTTGCTTTCTTTACCAACGGTTTTAATGATCAACTGGAATGCATTGAGTCATGGGCAAACCATTGGTATGCGCATGATTGGTATTAAAGTTGTAATGAAAAATGATAGTAAGGCAACGAAAGTTACAGCAGGGTTAAGGCTTGTTATTAGCTACTTGCTGGAGATGCTCATTCCGGGGATCCCATTGGTAAATT
This sequence comes from Vibrio sp. 1557, assembly GCF_033340175.1. Classification (NCBI taxonomy): domain Bacteria; kingdom Pseudomonadati; phylum Pseudomonadota; class Gammaproteobacteria; order Vibrionales; family Vibrionaceae; genus Vibrio; species Vibrio sp. 1557. The sequence goes on from NZ_JAWOVZ010000003.1 coordinate 301,454, forward strand.
TGGCATTGTTGTTCTTTCATCCGGAGCGACGATTGTTGCATGACTTGATCGCCAATACTAAAGTTGTCCAAGCTTCCTAATTTTTGATCAAAAAAGCCACGTGAAGTGGCTTTTTTAATATCGATAAAGTTAACCAGATTTACTGTTGATTAACATATTTCTTAAAGCGAGCTTTGGTTTCTGCGTCTGCTTTTTGGTACCAGAAGTGCAGCATCTCTTCAGCTGTCGAATCCGCTTTAACCGCAGTTGCTCTCACTTGCTTCATATCCGCAGGAACCTTTGCAGGAAGCGTGACTGGCTGCATGGTTGCTGCGCCAGCAAAAGCCACGGCTGCTGCACCGCCAGCTTGGTTATAATCTTCGATTTCACGCACGTAATCACGACCGATTTGCATACCCGGTTTGAGCAACTTGTCCTGGTCAACCGCGATTGCGTTGCCAGAATCATCAACCAGTTTCCAATCTAAGTCTTTGATCTTCTCTTCCGCATCACGTAGGTTGCGGTATTCTGGCATTTGTAGAGTGAGTTCGGCATTGGTCGCGTCAAATCGTGTAACGATAACATCGCTTTCAACACTTAAACGGTCATTACCTTGGTTGAAGTAAGGGGCGAAACGAAATACGACTTGGTTAAGGCCATCAGGTAACGTCAGTGTTCTTTCAGAGGCGAAAAAACCACCCGAAAGATCTGCTTTTTCACCGTTAGCCGCTAATACTGAAACGTTGTCAGGAACACTCACGGTTACATCGGCGAATGCCATGCCACTCATTGCGAGAGCAAGCGCACAAGCTAAAGGCTTGATCAATTTCATTGTTTTTATCCTAAGCAAATTAGTGGTCATCGAGAGTGCATCGTTCATTGCCCGATTGCAACTCCCAAGTGTAATAAGTATGAAAATTTAACAAGAACGTCATTTTTATCGCATTTATTACGACGAAACTGTGATCCAAATAGAATCAAACCGCTGAAATGCAGCGGTTTGATATCATAAGTTATAGATTAAATTTCTTTCTAACTTATTGATTTATTAAATACCAGCACCGTGTCCAGGTTCTGATTGGTCATCAGAAGCGTCTTGTTGTTCTGCCATTTCTTCTTGCTGTTGTGCTTTCTCAATGCTCAACCACCAAACAAATAACTCATACCAAATTGCTAGGATAACGGCACCTAAGAACAGACCAACGATGCCGTAGAAAAGCATACCACCGATGGCACCGAGCAGAATCACAGGCATTGGCACGTCGACGCCACGTCCCATTAACATTGGTTTGAACAGGTTTTCAGAAAGAGCCGCAACTACGACCCAAACAGTAAACATGGTTGCTGTTGAGGTGTCTTGGGTCATGTACATGAAGCCAATCACAGGTAGCACAGCGAGCAACGCCGGGAGCTGAGCGATACACAAGATCATTAGAAGCAGTGTGAGTAAACCTGCTGCGGGAACGCCAAATACGAAGAAACCAGCACCGATCAACAGTGCTTGAATCGCCGCTACACCGACTACGCCAAGCAGTACGCTTTTAATTGTCGCAGCGATAAGCGTGGTCCAGCTTTTTGCGTTTTCACCAGCGGTTCGAATCGCGATGGTTCTTAAGCCTGATGCTGCAGATTCAGAGTACGTCATGAAACCTGCTGCAATCGCAAGTGACAAGATTGAAAGCAGTAAACTTCCCAATACGCCCCCAAGTGTACCCAGTAAAGATGTGAGTCCTGCCTTTATTTGTGGCATAAAGGTTTGAATCGCTTGCTCAAGATTAGTAGCGAATAGGGTCCACACTTCGTAGAGCTTATCACCCACGATAGGCCAATCCGCTACGGAAGGTTTTGGCCCTGGTATTTTCACTTGTCCATTTTGTAGTACTTCAAGCGCGTGCGTTGCACCATCCACAATGGAGCCTGATACCATAACAAGTGGCGTGACAAGGAGGGCAATACCAAGTAAAGCAATGGTTGTGGCTGCCAGGCCTCTGCGACCACCATATACACGCTGCAATTTTTGGGTAAGCGGCATTAAAGCGACGGCTATAATAGCGCCCCAAATAACCGGAAGTATGAAGGGTTTGATGATGTCGTACGTAAACATCAGCAAGACAAAGATCAAGCCAATGCGTATTGCCGATTCCACCATATTACTGATGAAAAGCTTACTGTCGATTTTTACCGATTGTTTATCCATTTTTGTTTACCTGATGATCAATGTTAGAACTGACGAGACTTGAAACAACAATCGCCATATAAAAAACACCTGTGATGGCCTCTAAATACACCACGACTTGAGCCAGTGGTGTTAGAGGACTAATGTCGCCATAACCGAGCGTGGTTAAGGTAACGAAACTGAAATACGCTGCATTGGAGAAGTTCTGCCCCCAAGAAATCGCTTCCATACCGGTAAAGGCTTCAGGCGAAAACTCAAGCAGAATGAGGTAGGCAATCGCCCACATCAGACCAAGCAGCAAGAAAAGCGCGACCGAGCCAATGACTTTGTTGCTGTTGACATGGCCGGTGAAAAGAATCTGTCTTGCGATGGATTTAAAAGTGCCGAAAAAGAACGCAAAGGTGAGGGCAAGCATCACCACATTCATCTCTCTGATGTCGAAAACGGTCTTGATCACAATCACAAGAACCCAAATACCAAACAGGCTGTAGAGGAAACGAGACCAGGTTTTGTCAAAGCGAAGGCTCGCAAAACAGACGATAAACGTCAGAACCGTGAAAGCCTGAAGTATGTGTTCAATCGTCCCTTCACCTACGACTTGTGCCATCGCACTCCCTAGCAACAAAATCACTAGTGCTAAGGTTAGATAGAAGAAGTTGTTTTCTTCATTAATATTTTTGAGGTTTTTACCAATGACCATGGCTCTTCTCACTTAGTTATTGTTCACTTTCTGCGGATGACTCTTTCATCACCATGATGGACGCAGAAAGCCCGAATCGAAGATCAACATCTTCAGGAAGTTCTTGTAGGGAGATTCGCACCGGAATACGTTGTGCTAAGCGAATCCACTGAAAAACAGGGTTTACGTTTGGAAGAAGGTTGTAGCCGACCGTGCCGTCTTTGGGCGCAATACCCCAACCAATCGAGTCAACCGTCGCGTCAATTGGCGTGTCTGGGTGAGACATCAAAGTGACACGCGCTTGGCTGCCAGGTTCGATTTGCGCAAGTTGGTTTTCACGGAAGAAACCAAATACCCAAAAGCTGTTTTTGTCGATCAGTGCGAGCAGTGGTTGGTTTGCGACCGCTTGCGTACCGTTTCTAATATCGAGGTTAGATACAAAACCATCGACGGTCGCATAAACTTTGGTAAAGCTGAGATTAAGGCGTGCTGATTTTAGTTGCTCTTCTGCAGATTTGATTTGCAGTAGCGACTCTTCGTAAGCGATTTCACGACGAATCAGATCCTTGTGAGAAACCGCGCCACGGTCTTTGGCACGAATGTCTTTTAAGCGGTCATATTCGATTTTTTTACCGCGAGAGCTAACAATGGAGCGCTCCAGTGCTACTTCGGCTTGAGACAAAGCAACTTCGTAAGTCGCAGGGTCGATTTCAAACAGTAAATCGCCTGTTTTCACTTCTTGGTTGTCTTGCACCGCGACATTTACAATTGGGCCTGATACGCGAGGAGCCACTTTGATGACGTTAGCACGCACTTGCCCATCTCGTGTCCATGGGTTATTAAAGTATTCCTCAAACTTTTGATAGCCGAGCCAAGCTGCGCCACCAAGAATGACAAGATTGAGTGCGATTACGAATAGTTTTTTCATCTTGTTTGGCACCTAAAATTGAATATAAAAGCTGTCGATGGCCACCACATAACCGACCATGATGGCAATAAACGTCAGAGACGGAAAAGCGATGAAGCGAGACAAACGTGTCTTGTTCAATATCATCACCGTTATCCACGTGGCCGTGACGGCGAGAAAGAGCACCAGTAGCGTAGGAGAAAAGTAAACGTCTCCCCAAGAGAGTTCATGAGGCATTACCGATCCTCCGTTTTGTTTTCATCACTGGTCTCAGCCGGAGTTTCGAGTCGCAAAGGCGGCAATACGCGGTTTTCTTCATTTAAATAACTTCCCCAGTCAGTGCGCTCTGTCATCTGCGTGGCAATCGATTCACTGATGAAAGGTTTGCCTGTTTGGGTTTGCCAGCCTCCACCGAGGGCTTTATAGAGTGCAACAACTTGGTTCGCCACGTTCCCTTTGATCGTTGCGTAGCTGTCTTCTGCGCGGGTCATTTTTTCTACCGAGTTAAGCAGACGTTCGAATGAAATTTGTCCGTTTTCGTACTGTGTCATGGATATGTTGAACGCACGAATGGAAGAGTTGACCGATTGCAAGCGTAAATCTTTTTGTTGCAAATACAGGTCATACGCTTCGATTGCATTGGTGACTTCATTAACGGCTTGCAGTACCTTTTTGTTGTAGTTCGTCAGCGTTTCTTGGAAGCGAGCATCTTCGAAACGAATGTTATTTTTCACGCGTCCGTATTGGAAAATGTTCCAACTGAACGTTGGGCCAACCACCATGGTGAGCGAATCGCTAAAACTGAAACTGCTGCCATCGGGAACCGTACTGTCGATACCGATGGAACCGAACAACGAAAAGCTTGGGTACAGAGCGGTTTCTGCCACGCCAATCTGCGCACTTTGCGCGCGAGCTTGCATCTCAGAGACTTGCAAATCCGGACGTCGCATCACTAAGTTAGCATCCACTTGCGTATCCAAAAGCGGTGGACGTGGCACAATGGAACGCTCGTCGGTGCCCGATAGCGCCGATTTTCTGCCCGTCGATTTGAACTGGGCTTCGTACTCAGCGATTTGCTTGTGCATCCCATCCGACTGTAGCAGTCGATCTACTTCTTCTGGTAACAGACCCAGTAGCAAAGCCAACACAGTACGTGATTGCTTCATTGCCACTTCGAGGCTCGGTAACGCTGCTTTGGTGGTGTAGAGTTGGTTTTTAGCTTGTTGAACGTCCAATTCTGTAACGTTGCCAGAGTCGAACTGCACCTGAGTAATACGTACGACACGCTCTTGAATCTCGATATTGCGGCGAGACAGCAAAATACGTTCTTGGAATGTGCGATAGTTGATGTAATTGCGCGCCACTTCGGCGGTTATGGTGACCATGATGTCGTGATACGATGCGATGGATGCGTAGTAACCCGCTTCTGCCGACTCAATTCCGCGAGCATACTTGCCCCAAACATCCATTTCCCAAGCAGCATCAAACGACAAAGTGGCGTTATTCACGCCCTGATCATTTACGTAGGCACGCGCTAGGTTTCCTGACACGGTTTGAACTTGTGGGTATTGCAAGCCAGTCGAAATACCAAGCAATGAACGTGCTTGGACAATTCGTAGCCCTGCGGCTTCTAAATCGAGGTTTTGTTTGCTCGCCAACTCAACCAGCTGATTAAGAGTCGAGTCATTAAATTGCTGCCACCATTGTTGTAGCTGTTGCTCTGATTGCTGCGTATCTTTGGCTGCTTTTTGCACCGACCAGTCACTTGGCAGTGGCGCCTGCTTTGGATGAACATAATCTGGTCCTACCGTGGTACACGCACTGAGTCCGAGCAAAGAAAGTATGGCGAGGCTTGGTTTGGTTAGTTTTGGAAGCATCATATCCCCACCTTTAAAAACGCTTCTGTTGTAAGTTCACCCAATCGATATCCTCGTAGGTTTGCTTGCAATGCTTGATTGCTTCGAACACGTTCCGTTTTAAATTCAGCAAGATATAAAAACCGGCTATCTCTGAATAAGCGTAGTCAGATAAATCCAACTCACTAAAAAAATCTTCCAGTTTATCTTCGAATGTTTGGTAATCTTGACTGTATTGGTCGAATACGGACTCGAGTTCTTGTGTTGCTTGATGGCTGGCTAAAGCGCCCGCCATCAAAGGAATGATGGAATCGCGGTGCTGTTGGCGAAGCTGAGTAATTAGTGGATTGGTCATCAACTTTTTCTCGGCGGCCATTAAGATGTTGATGTGATTACTGAGTACATCACACGCTTTGCTAAACGCGCCAATCGCTTCTGGCGTGGTTTTATCAAAGTGTTTGTGGTTGATTTTCGAACCCCAGACTTTGAGCTTTTTCGATGAGACATTGAGCGTCACCAAGTGTAAGGCCCGTTTGAGCGGCGTAATAACCGAGCTAGACTGCTGTTGATAGGTAGTGAACAGCTCTCGGGTATGTCGGAAGTAGCGTTCTTTTATGGTCAAAAAGAGGTGTTCTGGTCGTGAGCTAAACGGGAAGTAGTGCGCGAAAATAATCATGAACACCACCATGTAGAACAACAGCATGATCGTCATGAGGATCCCGAAGTGATAAAACATGTTGTTGTCTAAACCGAGAACAAACAAGCCAATCATATAGAAAATCGTCACTGGCCCGTTAAACAGATAAAAACCGATAAAGGTGTAGATAAAGATAAACAGGCCAAGTTCTAATCCGAGATCCAATTGCGGAAGGATGAAGACGTAAGAAGGTACCGCGAACAAGAAGCCGAAAGTGAACAGCACAAGCAACAAAATTGGGTGCACAGGCACGAACGACAGCAAAGACATAAACATGGTCGAGAAGACCACGAACGAGTAGCCGCCTGGTGGATTGAAATAAATCCAAATCAGTCCTGCAACCCAATAGGTAACAAAGGTTTTGACCGCAGTTTTAAAGTTTTCTGCGTCCCACCATAGAAACTTGCCTTTCGGTTTCGGCAGTGGCACGTCAAAGGAGACATTGTTCGTCACAGAGTCAATGCAGCTAATGCTCTCCGCTAAACGCGACAAGTTTTGATGCATCAGTTCCAATAGGTGACCAAGCGTAAGCGCAGAGCCTTTCTCTAGGTGAGCTGCATCTTCAAGCAACGCTTGGTTGTATTCGACTTTGAACTCCTGAGCACGATAAGCGGGCTCTTTTTCGTCCCAGACTTGTTGGCAGGTATCAAATAGCGCGTCAATTTCCGCCACGGCTTGATCAAAGTTGCTGATGCTTTCACGGTCTTGCTGGTGGCTAAAGTGGCTGTGCGCCGCGACGGTCAATTGTTGCGTTACTTGCTTGTTCAAATGAACCGCCAAGCGCCACTCTTTCATGTAGGCCGACACGTCACTGCATTCCACACTGACCGTGGCAAAACGCTGTTCGAGCGCATTTTGAGCGGCAAACATCTGTTCGATGAGAGTGTCCACGCTAGGAGGTTGTGGCTCTTCCGCTTCTGGATTTTCTTCTCCGCCTTCTTGAGGAGAGATTTGCCCTGCCGATTTTTGCTCGAAATTTTGCAAGATAGCGGTGAACAACGCGCGTTGTGCTTGGTTGAGTTGTTCGATGAGCTGTCTTAGGTTTTGTTCTGTTTTGGTCGGGAATAAGAAAGTCCCCACGAGTGTGTAAACCACCACCCCAAACACCGTCATATAGGCGCGGTCAACGCCATAAAGAAACGCACCTTCTGCGTCACCGCCATTGGACATCATCAACGTCATCACGCCGGTCAGCATGAGTAGCGTTGGATCTTTTTGATAGGCATTACGGAAGTAAAAAATGAATGAGACCACAACCGACACGCTCAACATGTACAGCAAGCGGTCTTGAGCAAACAATCCCACCAGTAACAAGCCAACGACGGCGCCAACCAACGTACCGAACACGCGTAAGGTACCTTTGGCGAGGGATTCACGACGACTGCCTGTGGATGCAATCAGCATCACTGTGGTTGCGGCCGTCGATGCTTGCGGCCAACCCATGGCAAACGGGATCAGATAAGCCAGAGTCAGGCTAAGCGATACTTTAATAGCGAATTTTATTTTGTCGTTCATAGTGTCAAAGTTTGCTCAGGCTTATCGTTATAAGTTGATGAATTTCTTATATGAATAATCAGAATCTTGTTCTGAATAAATTCGGGGGGCGGAATATAGCGGGTGAAAAAGTGTGCTTTGTAAACCCTTTGTCAAAACAAAAAGTGCGTATTTGGCTTGATCTCGTGCTAGCCCTTGGCGTTATTGGTGAAACGCCTAAAACGAGCAAATTCGCGATCTGTGATGATTCTCACTTTTGAAACAAAATCGCTGCATTGTGTGAGCCAATTCTCACCTTATATTCTTCGCCTGGTACCAAAGCAGACCACTTGTACCATCTGCAATGAGCTTTACTGCTTTAAAAAGCATAGATGATGAATGGGTACTTGAGAGGGAAAGTTATTACTTTTTATCGGCTTGCCGATTGTTCGTTTGTTTTTTTGGATCGAGATAAAAAAACCAAAGCGATGCCACCAAGAATGATGCCGCTGGTTAAAAGAATATGCAGTGAAAGAGGCTCGTGGAGTACGACGGTGCCGAGTAGCAAAGCAATGGCTGGCACGGAAAGTTGGCTGACGGCGGCTTGAAGCAAAGAGAGCTTACGCATTACTTGATACCAAAGCGTATACCCAAGGCCAGAGGCAATGGCACCAGATGCGATAGCGAGCAACACTCCGCTCCAAGAAAGGTGGATTGAGGACAAGATTAATGGCGAAAGGAGCACGCCAATTATTGATGCAGCGATGAATCCCCACGTGATGCCACTACTTGGAGAAGGCGCTTGTTTACCGAGCGCAGTAAACGCAGCCCAACAAACGCCAGAAATCAACATAAGAAGTGCAGAGCTAATATCGGGGCGAGTGGCAGATGGCAACATCAACCAAACAAAGCCAACAATCGAAAGGCCGATACCGATGATTTCGAGAAACTGAAAGCGCTCACCTTGCCACCAATAGATTGCCAGTAACGTCAGTTGCACGGCACCAAACAAAAGCAAAGCACCGGTTCCTGTCGCCAGTTGTAAGTACGCGAAAGAGAAAAGGGCAGCGTAACCAAATAACGCCACGCCAGCAAAAAAGCGAAAGCGAGAAGTTGGCCGATCGGTTTTCCACTGGCCTCTCACGACAAGCATTGCGATTAAGGTAATCGCGCCAGATATCAATCGAACGAGCGTGAAGCTTCCTGCATCAATTAACCCTTCTGCCAAGGCAATTCGACACAATAATGAATTGGCAGCGAACGCCAGCATTGCAATGGCAGTGAGTAAAAAGGTCGACATCCTTGATCCTTAGCGTGTAAATGAACAGCTAGTGTAGATCCAAAAGAACATTTTTATTAGTTGATAAAGTGATTAGTTATAGCTATCAGAGCAAGAAAGTCATTAAAAATAACCAGAGAAAACCTGACCTTAGCCTGAGTCTTACTGTGGTTGGGAAGGTTGTTTGTACAATGACTTAATGGTGTTTTTCAACCATAGCAATTTGGGATTGTACGCATTGCGTTTATGCCAAATCATGGTAAATGGAATCAGTAACTTGTCTTGTTGAGCTTGGTCTAATGGAATTGGCAAGCACACTAAATCGAGATGCAGCTTTTCTGTGTAACTTTTGCAATAGTGCGGCGCGGTGGTGATCATGTCATGCGTCGGCTGCGCTGCCATAAAAAGGGATTGCTCAAAGTTGGACATCGTCAGCCCGATAGAGCGCTGTAGCCCTAGTTCCGCTAATACTTCATCCAACGCCCAAGTTTCACTTTTTTCCCAAACAATATTGATGTGTTGGTAGCTCAGAAAGGTCTCGAGATTCCACTCTTGCTGTAATGCCGGATGATCTTTATGTAAATACACCATCGGCAGGTCATAAAATAGAATCTCAAAATCCAAGAAATAAGGCAGAAGATCCAACGACTCTTTCGATCTAGGGTGACTTTCTCGGCCGGTAAAACCGATATCCGCCTCGCCTCGAATGATGGCGTCGAGTGAGTCGTAATCCCAGTTACTGGTTTTTACTTTCGCTTCAGGGTATCGCTGGTGGATAGCGACGATGAGTCTGTCCAGCATTGTGAGCACTAATGGCGACTCAATCGTGATATCAAAACGCACTCCTTTAGGCGTAATATCGCTGCGTTTTTCTGCAATCTGGCAGCCAATTTGCAGCCATTCTGCAAGATCTTGCTCCATGCTTTGCGCCAAGGGCGTTGGCGCAAGACCTTTAGGTGTTTTGACAAACAAAGGATCATCGAACCAATGACGAAGTTTGTTGAGCGACTTACTTACGGTAGAGGGCGTAACGTTCAGCTTTTTCGAGGCTTTCGAGACGCTTTGCTCTTGCAACAATAATTGCAGAGTGAACATTAAGTTTAAATCAAGTCGCGCTAGGGATTTCTTCATAATGGGTATCGTGAACAGGCTTTGGAATCAATAGTATTAGAGCAAGGCTGATTACGCTACCTAGCACTAAGATAAACACCAACATATTCAGTGCAGTAACGCCGATGAAACCCATAAACCAAATATAGAACGCGGAACTATAAACTTGAGCAATGCCCAGTAACGAGCTTGCCACGCCAGCTTGTTGAGAGAATGGGCTGAGCGCTTGGCTCATGGCCACGCCAAAGCCACAAGCGAAGCCTGCGCAAATCAGCCCAAGTCCGAACACATAGTAAAAAGGTTGTCCATCATGGAAATGGGCTGCACTGAGCACGATGGCTGAACAAACGAGCAATACTTGAGAGCTCATCATTAAGGTTCGCTGCTTGAAAATCCCCAATGCCAATGGCGCCGAGAACGAAATCAACATACTGATCGTCGCAGTCCCCGCCATGATGGAAGAATAGCCACCGCGATCAAAACCAAGCATACTCATCACAACAATTGGTGAAGCGTTAACAAAGGTCAGGATAGTGGTCACTCCAAGTGCAGTAATGATCAGCCTACTGATAAAAAATCGCTCGAAGAAAGTCTCTTGATGGCTCTCTGGCGTTGTCTGTTCTTCACCTTGTTGGCTGGGTAGTGATTCCTTGAGAACAAAAATGGCCAATACACTGACGAGAATGCCCATTCCTGCCATCGTGGTAAACAAACTCGGCCAAGGAAATTTCAGCATAATCAAGTGACCAATCACGGGTGCGATCACTGGAATGATACAGGTGATGCCATTGAGCATCGACAATACTTTCGCGCGGCGTTCATCGTTTAACGTGTCGCGTAAAATCGCGAATGCGACGACATAGCAAGATCCAGCCCCGATGCCTTGGCAAAAGCGAGCAATCAAGAAAGTGTTTGGTTGCTCAGCCATCCCGCCGAGAAAAGACGCGAGCACGAAGATCATCGCGCCGACGACGGCAACAGGCTTTCGTCCCACAGAGTCTGCAATTTTCCCCGCGAATAACATGGTGGTAGCCATGCCAGCTAAATAGATCGAAAACGCAATATGCAACTGAGATTCACTGGCGTTGAGATCTGACGCAATTTGAGGCAAACCAACAAGATACAAATCAATGGCAGTAGGGTAGAGTAAAACGAGTGCAAAACTACAAAGTAAAAAACGGGACATGGAAACCTCTCTATCGAATGGCGAGGATAATAGAGTGCTAAACGTTTGCCTGCGAGTGGGAAATACGACACTAGGTATTTCTATTTACGACATACCCTGTATGAATTGAGCATAAAAACAACAAGGAAGATTATGATTACTATTGAAAAGTATTCGCCTGAGCGACATGAACACACTTGCGAACTTAGCGTTCTAGAAGAGCAATCGCAGTTTACGGTCGCGGATGTGGGTGAAATGCTTACACGTCTTGAACCCACAGAGCTTCCGCATCTGATTTTGGCAGACGATGACGTGGTTGGCTTTTTTCTATTTGATGCTGCTTACAGCGAGAAATACGATTTTTGCCCGAAAAACAGTTTAGGCGTACGTGCTTTGCTGGTGGATCACCGTCATCAAGGCAAAGGCATCGCCAAGCAAGCCATTCAACAGTTTGCCGATTTCGCCAAACGCCATTATCCCGAGTTTGATGCGCTTTATCTCACAGTGAATTGCCGCAACATACCCGCTTATCAGTGCTATTTAAAATCAGGGTTTGAAGATACCAATGAGCTTTACCACGGAGGCCCCGTTGGACCGCAACACATTATGAGACAGCCGCTTTAGCTAGGAAAAACCAAGGATGGAAAGATGAGGATTGAAATCGACAATTTAGAACGGCCGCAAGTGATAGCGCTGTTGGAAGGACATTTACAGGACATGTACGCCACGTCACCACCAGAAAGCGTGCATGCGTTAGATTTAGATAAGCTCAAAGCGCCAGAAGTGACATTTTGGACCGGATGGAAAGGTGAGCAACTGCTTGGGTGTGCGGCGATTAAAGAGTTGGATGACCAACACGCGGAGCTGAAATCCATGCGCACCACGCCAGCGGCAAGAAACCAAGGTGTGGCATCTCAATTATTGATTCATGTGATTGAGCAAGCGAAGCAAAAAGGTTTGCAGCGCTTGAGTTTAGAAACGGGCTCGATGGAGTTTTTTAAACCAGCGCGCCTGTTGTATGAAAAGCATGGCTTTGTGTACTGCGAGCCGTTCGGGGATTACGAACTCGATCCGAACAGTCAATTCATGACCCTAGAACTGAGCTAGGGCCATGAATTTTTAGAAGCTAAATCCAATCGATTTAGAAATTCAGATTCAAGTTGATGGTTGGCGACAAGAGGCTTGAACGCTCGTCAGCCAATCGCTTTCTCTTCTCTTTCAGTCTCTTGGCATTATCTTTGTCTGGATTGCCATCAAGCTGATTATCGATGACCGAGATTTCAGTATCGATTTGTTGGATGCGTTGCTGGCGTTGATATTCTTGATGACCTAACTGGTAGTTCTCAATAAACTCTTTGCTGCTGCATACACCGTAATATTCTTTGCCTTCGATACCGACAGTGTACCCATTGTCTGGTGAGCAATATTGGATAGTGCCTTTATCAAAGCCTTCTTTCCATTTCGCTCGGTCGGGTGTCACACCCGCTTCACCACAGTCTTCGGTATAGCTATTGATAATATTTGGATCGTTGCCATCTCGGCCATCTTGATAACCTACGTTGTACCAGTTTGCCGTTTTGCACTCATCCGGAGACATGCTGGCGCAACCTGAGAGCAAAGTCAGTAAAGCCAGGGGGATTAGCGCTCTTTTCATCAGTGACTGTCCTTTAAATAAAATCGAATTGATAACTTGAGTTTAAAATGAACACTGTTCATATCAATGGTTGAAATCATTGTATTCACAATTGTGGTGACTCATTAATCTAAGTGATAAATTTATTATGCTGAATAGAAGTGTGTTTGATTAGTATTATCCACGAACTGCGCCTTTGCTGCATCAATCCACTAGCCTTGGCCCCAAATTAAGTGATAATACCAACATAAAGATAAACACCGTCAATGAGGCTAAGACATTGAGCGAACAACCCACCGTCCTTATTATCGAGGATGAATCTGCTATCGCAGAGAACCTGATTCATGTATTAGAGATGGATGGCTACCACGCAGAGTGGTTTGCAACAGCAGGAGAGGGCTTAGCTTTTTTGCAGCACAACTCCGCAGCGTTACTTGTCTTAGACGTAGGCTTACCGGATGGCAATGGTTTTGAATTATGCAAAACCATCCGTGAGTTTTCTGATATTCCCATAATCTTTCTCACCGCAAGAAGCGATGAAATTGACCGCGTAGTCGGTTTGGAAATTGGCGCGGATGATTACGTGACTAAGCCATTTAGCCCGCGCGAAATGTTGGCTCGCATTAAACTTCGAATCAAAGCTAAAGCGCCAATGATGGAGCACAAACCAGAGCCTGTAGCTGTTCCAGAACAACCTCAATTTAGTCAAGATTTGGTTGCGCAGAACTTCGACTACGGTGTCGGTGGACAAATGCTTGGGTTAACTGCGGTGGAATTTAAGATCCTCGATAGGCTGATTTCCGTCTCTTCCAATGTATTGAGTCGAGAGCAACTTATGATCGCTGCTGACATGGCGCCGGAAGCTGCGTACGAGCGCAATATCGATACCCACATCAAAGCCATTCGCCATAAGTTGAAGCCGTTTGAGATGTCTGAACGCATCTGTACCAAGCGTGGCTTTGGTTACTTTTACTGCATAAAAGGTGAATGATGAATCGCTGGCCGAAGATCCCGCTTGGACTCAGACTGTTTTTTCTCTACTTCATCTTAGTCGGGATGACGGCTTACATGGTGAGCAAAACGGTTGTCCAAGAACTTAAGCCAACCGTGCGCCAAACCACCGAAGAGACGCTAGTGGATATGGCGAACTTACTCGCGGTATTGGCGGAAGAAGACGTCGCGAATGACAAGTTGTCTGAGAGTCGCTTCTCCAAACTATTAACGGCTTATGGACAGCGAGAGCCTCAAGCGCGCATTTGGGAAATCGGTAAAAAAGCGATTAACCATCGAATTTACATCACCGATAAACAAGGCATTGTGATTGCGGATTCTTGGCAGCAAGACGTAGGCAAAGACTACTCGCAATGGAACGATGTTTATCTCACGTTGCGTGGTCAATACGGCGCGCGCAGTACCATCGAAGACCCGAAAGATCCGCTCTCAACCGTTATGCACGTGGCTGCGCCCATTTACCACAAAGGTGAAATCATTGGCAGCGTGACGGTAGCCAAATCCAATCGCTCAGTACAACCCTTCATCGATCTTTCTAAACGCAATGTGTTGTTTTGGATGGTGTGGATGAGTGGGTTAGTGCTGCTAGCAGGGGCATTGTTTGCTTGGCGAATTCACTCAGCACTGAACAAGCTAGAAGACTACGCGACCAAAATGGGTGAAGGTGAAAAGGTCTCTAAGCCGACATTTCGTATCTTTTATGAGTACGGCACGCTAAGTGATGCATTAGAGAAAATGCGCAATCAGCTCGATGGTAAACAGTATGTGGAAGAGTACGTACAGACGCTGACTCATGAGCTGAAAAGTCCGTTATCAGCAATTAAAGGTGCGAGTGAAATATTGCAAATGCCATTGCCTGAAGAAAAGGTCACGCGCTTTGCTGGCAACATTGAGCGAGAAAGCGATCGCATGCAGTCATTGATTGATAAGTTGCTAGAACTTGCTCGTCTTGAAAAGCGCCCTGAACTAGAACAAGTCGAAGCTATCTCGCTAAAACAAATGGTCAATGAAGTGGTTGAATCGGCGGATGCGCGTTTGAGTGCTAAGTCGGTCACTGCCAAAATCCAAATTGATGACCATCTCTCCGTGTTTGGTGATGCCTTCTTGCTGAAACAAGCCGTTTTTAACTTGATGGACAATGCGCTGGATTTTGTTGATTCGGAGGGATGCATTGAATGGAAAGCTGAGGTCGCGAAAGAGAAAGTGTGCTTGTCGATTTTCAATTCAGGTCCTCACATTCCCGACTATGCAATGCCTCGTTTAACCGAGCGCTTCTACTCCCTCGCTCGGGAAAATGGTGTTAAGAGCACTGGGCTCGGGCTGAATTTTGTTGAGCAAGTGATCAAACTGCACAAGGGTAAGTTGCAAGTCGAAAACGTCGATTCTGGCGTGAAAGTGACTCTTGTTTTACCAACTCCATAGAAACTCCACATTAGCTCCATTCGTTCTCCAAATTGCTGACTTAGATTACTCCCATCAGCAAATGGAGAATGAAATATGAAAAAGATCCTCAATAACCAACTCGGCACGAAGTTCGCCTTCGTGCTGTTTTTGTTTGTCTTACTGCAAATCCCGCTTTCAATGGTCACAGGGCTGATCTCAGAACGCTCATATCGCCAAGATGAAGTCAGAAACGACATCGCACGCAGCAGTAGCGGCGAACAGCGCATCATTGGTCCATTCATCATGGTTAACTACACCGAAACCAGTTACCGAGATGACAAAGTACAGATTAAAGAGCGTCGTAAATTTCTTTTACCTAGCACTTTTGATATGAGCGCGAATCTGGACAGTTTTGAAAAGTACCGAGGCATTTACCGCGCGCGTTTATACAAAGCACAAGTGGTACTGAAAGGCACTTTTGATGCAGACGATCTCGCGGCGTTGCAGGGGCTTGATATTGACAACATGAGCCTAGTCGTTGGCATTGAAGACAGCCGTGGATTGATTCGTTTGGATGACATGACCATGGCGAGCTCTTATATCGAAGTCGCACCGGGAACGGGGTTAAATCAGTTACCACAAGGCTTCCACAGTGATCTGACACTTGCAGACCTAAACCCAGCACAACCTTTGGCATTCGATCTTAACTTCTTGCTACAAGGGATGGGGCAGCTTCAAGTCACACCAATCGGCAGTCAAACAACGGTTGAACTCTCTTCAACTTGGGCACATCCAAGCTTTATTGGTGATTACTTACCGGTATCATCAGAAGTATCTGAAGATGGATTTAACGCGCAATGGGCGAGCAACAACTTCTCAACCAATATCGCGCAGCTGTTCCAAAGCTGTTTGTCATCGAATCACGCTTGTCACGAGCTTGAACAGCGACAAATGGGCGTAGATTTGATTGACCCCGTTGACCACTATTTGAAATCCCACCGAGCCGTTAACTATTCACTGTTGGTTATCACATTAGTATTTGCGAGTTTCTTCTTACTGGAGCTGTTCCAAGCGCGTCCGGTTCACCCAGTGCAATACGGCTTTATTGGTCTGGCTTTAGCGCTTTTCTATCTGTTGTTGATTTCGATGAGTGAACACCTCGGCTTTAACTGGGCGTATGTGGTGTCGGCAATCGCCTCGGCGGGGCTTTTAAGTGTGTACGTGAGCGGTATGTTGAGCAACACCAAGCACGGCGCGGTATTCGGAGCGTGTTTGCTCACTCTCTACGGATTACTGTTTGGCTTGCTACAAGCAGAAAGCTACGCATTGGTTATGGGGACATTGCTGTGTTTCGCGATTTTGAGCTTCACTATGGTTATTACACGCAACATCGACTGGTACGCACGAAATAAGAAAGCAGAAGAAAGTGCAAAGGCGAATCATGAAGATGGTTAAACGAGCAACTCTCACTGGTCAGCCAAGCGATATGGTGGAAGTGACGTCCGCTATCCACCTGCGATTTTCTGCAGAAAATGGACTGAAAAGCTTGGTGTGTTTTATCACATTGATCGTTATTGCGCTCTATGTTCGAGACAACTTTATTCGCCCGACATTTGGTGATGTTCTGGTTGTGGTTTGGCTCTACTACTTTCTTGCAAGCTTGTTCTCCATGCCCGTTAACTGGCTGGTTTCACTGGTGGTTTTGATTGCGTTTGCTGTTGAGTTAGGGCAATTTTTACAGGTCGCGGTTTGGCTTGGTATCGAATCTTCATCTCCTCTGGCTGTAATTTTGGGCGCCACATTTGATTGGAAAGATCTGCAGGCTTACTGCATCGGAGGTCTACTGTGTTGGTGGATGGAAAAGAAATGAAAACCGAAGTGAAAGCCATTGCTTTACCAAACCGACTCCGCCATTCCAAACGAGGTATTCGTAAGAGGCTCAAAATCAGTTTACTCAAGCGAGTGTACCTTTGGTCACTGACTAATAGAGAACTGCTGTAAACCTCACCTCTTTATATGAGATACAAAAGGGAATCTTAAACTCACCGGCGCACAGGGTGAGTTAAGACTCCCTTTATTAATAGGGTCTATTGAGCTTTCAAGCTGATTTTTGCAGCTATTTGTGGGTAATTTATATGAGGCAGAGACATTTGAAATGTAGTTGGTGTAACTGATAAGCCGGTAATGAAGTAGAAATGAACCACAAACGCTGCCCGAAGGGTTCGGCTAAAAGCGTTTTACTCTTTGTTGAGAGGTAATTGCTTAGAATGACTAGGCGGCAAACCTCTCGCCGCGATTAAAACGCTTTTATCTCGAACAAAATCTCACCATGAAAGTTCAATAGACCCTAACTAAGACATCTAGCTGCTACTTTTAATTAGCTTTCAAATGAAAGTTTATCGCCGAACGTCTCTTTCCAGTCTTTATCGAACTGCTCAACCGCCGGTTTTACTGCTGGGTGAGTGAACATTTGTGCTGCCACATCGGTCGGTAATGTGATGGCTTCTATACCCAGTTTCATCACTTCCATCGCTTGTTGAGTGTTCTTGAAACTGGCTGCCAAAATCTTCGCTGGTAGTTGGTTTTGATCGAGCAACAATTGAAGATCCGCGACCACTTCAACACCGTTGCCGTTCATCGCATCGATGCGGTTTACGTAAGGTGCTAGGTAGTCTGCACCGCACAGTGCCGCAAGGAAACCCTGTTGAGCTGAATAGATAGCGGTAGCAAGAACCTGAATTCCCTCTTTTTTCATTAGCTTAATTGCAGCTAAGCCTGTTTCTGTTGCTGGCACTTTTACCACCATATCGTAAGGCAATTCATTCAGTTGGCGCGCTTCTGCCACCATGCCTTCGACGGTTGAACTCACGACTTGAGCGTGAAAGCGAGGTGTACCGCCAAGTGCTTCTTGCATGCCTGCTAGGGTTTCATTCAGTCCCTGTTTTGATTTCGCCAAAATGCTTGGGTTTGTCGTCACGCCTTTTAGCGGTAGGCATTGGTTAAAGCGTTTTACTTCTGCCACATCAGCAGTATCTAAATAAAGTTCGATCATGGTTTCTACCTTAAACAAAATCTTCGTTTTGATGATGGGATCACTATAGATCTGACAATCGAACGAGATCTTGATTTTGATCAATTGAAATTTCATTTGAAACTATAATAATTTCATTAAATGAAAGTTGAGTGAAACTTGTAAACGCTCAAATGAAGCTTTCAGTTCGAACAAAGAAAAGCCGCTGATAAGACTTAACCAGCAAGAAACGGATTAAGTACACAGCGGTAGCACAGACCAAGAGGCAAGCAGAGATGTATTTCAATATCCAACGATTCTCTACCCATGATGGCGATGGCATTCGTTCCATTCTTTTTCTTAAAGGATGCAGCTTGTCTTGCCCTTGGTGTCAAAACCCAGAAAGTCGCAGCGAAAAACATTCACTGTTGTTTGATCAGCGAAGCTGTATGGAAGGTTGCCAACTGTGCGTTTCTGCTTATCAAGCCACAACTCAATCCAGAGCGGATAGTGAAACGGTGAGCGATGGTATTCAACGCATCGACAACCAGATCATCATCAATCGCAAAGCCATCAAAGAAGACCAGCTGATCGCGCTGCGAGACGTCTGTCCTACGCAAGCACTGACTGTCTGCGGTGAAGAGGCGAAATCAGACATGTTGTTCGACACCTTGATGAAAGACAAACCTTTCTACGACCAAAGCCAAGGTGGTGTGACCTTCTCCGGTGGTGAGCCACTCATGCAAGCAGATTTGGTGGCAGAACTCGCGCAGCGTCTGCATGACAACCAAGTCTCTACCGCCATTGAATCGTGCATGCATGTGCCGTGGAAGAATGTCGAAAAAGCCGCGCCGCATATTGATTGCTGGTTGGCGGATTTAAAACACACTGATGAAGAAAAGTTTCTTAGCTGGGCGAAAGGTTCACTGAAACGCATCAAAGACAATTTCCGAAAACTGGCACCTATCGCGAAACGCATTGTGATTCGTGTTCCCGTTGTGCCGGGGTTCAATGACACCATCGAAGAGTTGAAAGACATCATCGATTTTGCGGCTTCACTAGAAAGCTGCCAAGAACTTCACTTGCTGCCGTACCACACGCTCGGCATCAATAAATACCGTTTGCTCGATATGCCTTACGAGTGTTCTGACAAGCCACTAAACAAACCAGAACTGCTAGAAAGCGCCATGCAATACGCAAGCGAAAACACCCAACTTAACGTGATTGTAAGAGGTTAACTATGGACCTGAATTACCTTCCTGAGCGTATCAAAGCGCACAAATCGGCACTGGTAAATATCGTAACGCCACCTGTCTGTACCGAGCGTGCAGAGGCATACACTCGTGCTTATCAAGCAAACGAAGACAAACCTGTAATTGTCCAACGTGCGCTAGCACTGCAAGAGCACTTACGCACTCGTACTATTTGGATTAAACACGATGAGCTAATCGTCGGTAACCAAGCGAGCAAAGTACGCGCTGCGCCTATTTTCCCAGAATACACAGTGCGTTGGATTGAAGCGGAAATTGATGAGCTAGCCGACCGTCCTGGTGCAGGCTTTGCGGTCACTGAAGAAGATAAGCAAAGCATCCACAGCATCACACCGTATTGGCGCGGTAAAACTGTTCAAGACCGTTGTTATGGCTTGTTCACTGATGAGCAGCAAGAAATCTTAGCCAGCACCATCATTAAAGCTGAAGGCAACATGACTTCGGGTGACGCGCACCTTGCGGTGGATAACGAGAAAATCTTGAAGCTAGGCATGAACGGCTTGTTAGAGGATGTTCGTCAGCACCGTGCTAACAATGATGTTTCGACCTTTGAAGGCTTGAAGAAAGAGCAGTTCTACAAATCGGTCGAAATCGTACTGCTTGCGATTCAAGATCACATGGTGAGCTACGCTGAATTGGCGGCAAAAATGGCGTTAGAAGAGACACGCCCGCTGCGCAAAGCTGAGTTAGAAAGCATTGCGGCAAACTGTCGTCATGTCGCGAGCCACGCTCCAGAAAACTTCTGGCAAGCACTGCAATTGAGCTACTTTGTTCAATTGATGCTACAAATCGAATCGAACGGTCACTCGGTTTCTTTCGGTCGTATGGACCAATTCCTCAACGAGTTTTATGTTCGCGATATCGAAAACGGCGCGATTGAAAAAGACTTTGCACTAGAGTTGCTACAAAGCTGCTGGTTGAAGTTGCTTGAAGTAAACAAGATTCGCTCTGGCGCGCACTCAAAAGCCTCCGCAGGTTCTCCGTTGTATCAAAACGTGTGTATCGGCGGTCAGAAGTTGAATGAAAAAGGTGAGCCTGAAGATGCAGTGAATCCACTTTCTTGGGTGATTCTGGAATCTTGTGGTCAGTTACGTTCGACGCAACCTAACTTGAGTGTGCGTTACCATGAAGGTTTAAACCAAGAGTTCTTAATGGGCTGTATTGAAGTGATTAAATGCGGCTTCGGTATGCCAGCGTTCAACAACGATGAGATTGTTATTCCTGAATTCATCAAGCTTGGTGTAGAGAAAGAAGACGCTTACAACTACGCATCTATCGGCTGTATCGAGACCGCAGTTCCGGGCAAATGGGGTTACCGTTGTACGGGCATGAGCTTCATTAACTTCGCCCGTATCTTGCTAGCTTCATTGAACGAAGGTGTGGATGCAACAACGGGTAAAGCTTTCTTGCCACACGATAAGTCATTAGCAAAAGGCAACTTTGAGAACTTTGAGCAAGTGACCGCTTCTTGGGCAGAGCAAATCCGCTACTACACCCGTAAATCGATTGAGATTGATACTGTAGTCGACAGCGTACTTGAACAGCAAGCTCAAGACATTTTCTGTTCAACGCTGGTGGATGACTGTTTGGCTCGCGGTAAAACCGTGAAAGAAGGTGGCGCGAAATACGATTGGGTATCTGGTTTGCAAGTCGGTATCGCGAACTTGGGTAACAGCCTAGCTGCCATCAAGCACCTTGTTTTCGATGATGCGCAAATCACTCAGCCCCTTATCTCACAACAACAGCTAGCAAAAGCATTGGCAGAAGATTTCGATGGCATGGAGAACGAACAGCTTCGCCAACGTCTTATCAACTTTGCACCAAAATACGGTAACGATGATGACGCGGTAGACCAACTATTGGCAGACGCTTACCAAGTGTACATTGATGAGCTAGAGCAGTTCGTTAATACGCGTCATGGGCGTGGTCCAATTGGCGGCGGTTACTACGCAGGTACATCAAGTATCTCGGCAAACGTCCCATTCGGTGCTTCAACCATGGCAACGCCAGATGGTCGTAAAGCGAAAACGCCATTGGCAGAAGGTGCAAGCCCGTCATCTGGCTCAGACCGTTTAGGTCCAACGGCAGTGTACAACTCGGTTGGTAAGATTCAAGCGAATAAGATCCTTGGTGGCGTGCTGCTTAACCAGAAGTTAAGCCCGGCAGCAGTTGAGTCTGAAGGGGACAAGCTCAAGCTTTCTATGTTGATTCGCACCTTCTTCAACCACCACAAAGGCTGGCATGTTCAGTACAACATCGTCTCTCGCGAGACCTTGCTAGCAGCGAAGAAGAACCCTGAACAATATCGTGATCTGGTTGTGCGAGTTGCAGGCTACTCAGCCTTCTTCACCGCGCTATCACCAGATGCTCAAGACGATATCATTGCTCGTACCGAGCACGAGCTGTAAGTACACTCACTAACTAAAACGAAAGGCACCGATTGGTGCCTTTGGTTTGCATACTTAATCCGCAAATGACTATACCTGAACGCATTAAAGCTTGTGCAAAATGGTCACGCATTTCTTCGTGATGTTGTCGTACTCTTTCGTCATGTAAGCGGTAGTGATCGCGCCCTCTTTC
This sequence comes from Vibrio sp. 1557, assembly GCF_033340175.1. Lineage (NCBI taxonomy): Bacteria > Pseudomonadati > Pseudomonadota > Gammaproteobacteria > Vibrionales > Vibrionaceae > Vibrio > Vibrio sp. 1557. Next base: position 323,663 of record NZ_JAWOVZ010000003.1, read on the forward strand.
ATGATGCAAATGGCATCGAGTAATGCAGCGTTGTCTGATTTGAGATAGTGATGAATTAGCTCTCTGACTTGCTGCTTATGGTAGCGGCAATACGTTGCGATCTCGCCACTGTCGTCACTGAATTCCGCGGACGTATTGATGAAAAAGCAACCGCGAAACTCGCCCAACTTTTCTTCAGAGCCATGAAACCAGCCGTTGAGTGCTGTAAATAACTGATCGATCACCTCCGCGCACGTTTGTGCTGAAGAAAGCTTTTCCTCCAACCATTCCATAAATACTTGGTGGCGTTGTTCTAATGCGGCGATGATAAGCGCTTCTTTGCTCTCAAAATGGTTATATAGCGTGCGTTTAGCCACGCCGGAAACATTGAGGACTTCATTGATGCCAATAGAGTTGATGCCTTGTTTATAAAACAGTGACAAAGCTGTGTCGATCAATAACTGTTTCTTTTTGTTCATAACTACGTCCTCAAAAAGTTCCATAAACACATATTGACAAAGGTAGACAGATTTGTCTATTTTATTTTGTAGACAATTCGGTCTACTTTGAGGTGTTTATGAATAATTTAATTTTATCGTTGGTTGCCGGGCTTGGCGCTACGTTGGCTATTGGCGTATTGTCCTACGCTGAGGTATCACTGACTGAGGTTGTACTCCTGATGGCACCATTTGGTGCTACCGCAGTACTGGTGTTTGGGGTGCCTAGCAGCCCTCTCGCTCAACCAAAAAACGTGATCATTGGTCACTTCATTACGGCATCTATCGGTATTGCGTTTAGCCAGTATGTTGACGTCACGCCGGTCACGCTCGCGATTGCGACGGGGCTAGGTGTGTCTGCGATGCTGATTACGAAGACCACTCATCCACCTGCGGGGGCAAATCCAATTTTGATCATGGCGTCTGGGCAGGGATGGAGTTTTCTCTTCACGCCTGTCCTGATTGGCGCGGTAGTGATTGTTCTGGTCGGTAAAGGGTTACAGTTGCTACAAAGTCAGTACTTAAACCCTCGACTGAATGGTCAGAAGACCTAGTCGGATTGTAGTTAGAGCCGCGAAAGGGAGTGATCTCTTTTGCGGTTTTATCTTTTGTCGGTTTGCAAAAACAAAATCTGATTCTCTCTTGGTATTCAGTCGTATACATCAACATGGTAGTTAAATTGGTACAATGCGATGAACAGAATCCACCCTAAGAAACTATTGCACAGTAAATGGACGGCAATTTCACCTAAAAACAAAGAGAAGCATTTTGTCGTGACGGAAATGGAACTAGATGAAGATGGTAACGTTGTGAGATGTGTCATCGAGGCAGTCATGAGTAAACGCGACCGAGAGATGAACTGGCAAGACCTAAAAGACTCTGAGCAATGGATGCAAGGGTGGAAGTGAGTGACGCTTCGTTGTTGGGCGAATCAAGCAGAAACGTGCGTTGCGAGTAGGCAAAAGTGGTGCTATCTGATACGTTGATAATTCGTTCTAACGCCCACTCAAAGGATTAATTATGATTGATTTCGACAATTCCTCTGTATTTAAGCTTAAGCCGATTGACGTTTCTAATGCCAGAGAAGACTTCCTTAAGTTCTTGATTGATGGTGAGACTATTTTCGCTGCTTTTAAAACAGTTCGTGACCAAGTGGTGTTTACGAACAAGCGAGTGATAGCGGCAAATGTGCAAGGGATTACCGGCTCAAAAGTGGATTACACTTCTTTGCCTTACAGTAAGATCAATGCATTTTCTATCGAGACCTCTGGTACTTTTGATTTGGATTGTGAAATCGAGTTCTTCATGAGTGAGGTGGGAAGAGTGCGTTTTGAAATTAAAGGCTCGTTTGATTTGATTTCTTTCAACCGTATGGTTAGTGAGTATGTACTAGGTTAAGGGATTAGAAATGAGAGCTTCGCTGAGAGACAAAATTATAGAGGTCTGTGACAAAAAGATCGCGAGTAAAGGTGAATTGGTTGGTCTCTCATTTTATGCGTTTTTCGCTAATAAAAATGACGACCCAGAGCTGTTGATGGAAGCGGCTACGTGGTGGATTCAGACTCATCAGCTCGACCACTTCGAAAAAGCAGTAAAAATAAAATCAATGGTCGAGTCGGGGAGCTAAATTAAAAAAAAGAAGTAAAGAAAGCAGACAAATGCTAATAATGTTGCGGACAAAACAGGGTAGATAATGTAAGAGTCCTGCTTGTTGGTTCGTTGAAAACATAGCGAAACAAGTAAGACGTTATAAACAACAAGTAACAAGCTGATCATGGTTCCGCTGTTTAGTGTCATACTTGATAGCTGAGTTAAGAAAAACGCCAATAAAAGGTAATCGAAGACAATGAGCCATAAAAAGGCTTTCTTCAGTAAGTCGCTTTTTCTTTTTTCGGATGATGTTATGTGCATATAGAACTCAACTAAAAAGTCACAGTAACAGAGGCTTTGGTTAGAGAGGTCACCATCAGAGTGGTGACCTTTTAAGATTATAATTCTTGAATTTTTACTTCGCTGGTGGCGGTATCGCCGGAGTAATTGATGACTTCTTGACGAATGACTGGTTGGTTAAATTCAGCCTTATCTTTCGCTTTTTGCAGTTCACTTTCTTGGTGGTTGCCAAAAAGGGTCTCAAGCACTTTAGCGGCAGGAGTCGTTAAAACAAACAGCTCAATACGACGGTTTTCGCTAGAATCTGGCTCATCAGGATTAAGCAGCGCTCTATCTGACATACCCGTTACCTGCATTACTCTATCGTCCGGCATACCGCCTTCAACTAACGTATTTCTTGCTACGTCTGCTCGAGAGGCTGATAACGCCCAGTTAGATTGACGACCAAAACGCTTTTTAAATGGAATTGCATCTGTGTGTCCGCTGATGATCAGAGGGTTGTTAACACGATGAAATACAGGTGCTAGTGCGAGCAGTAAATCTTCAAAAAAAGGAGTAAGTTCTGCACCACCACGGCTGAACATATGCTGTTTGTAATCATCTTGAAGGACGATACGCAAACCTTGTGGTGTCACCGTGACGTTTACATTTCCCTGCGCATTAATTTGGGCAGTCATTTGCTCAATTACTTTTGCTAGTGCGGCAAGTTGCTCTTGAGTATCGAAGTTACCAGGAATCAAAGAATCAATTTCTGGTCCATCCCCATCACCTTTGAAGTAAGAGCTTACCACATGGTTGGAGTTGTGTTTACTTGGCACAGAAGAGTCCTGTGCCAAGTCGATAGGAGAAATACTTTGTGACGTATCAAATGGGTTGCCGTAACTCTTGTCGAATACGCTTGAACTATGCAAGTGGGCAACAATCGCTTTACGCTCTTCTTTGTCTACCACCTGCATAACCCAAAGTACAAGAAACAGCGCCATTAGGGCGATCATGAAGTCAGCAAACGCGACTTTCCACGCGCCGCCATGAGACGACTCATCATGGCTGTATACTTTGGCACGTTTGAACACTACATGCTCTTGTTTTTGCATTATCCCTCCTGTTCAGCTAACCACTTCTCCATTTGGTTGAATGTTGGTTTGATGTCTAGCTGAATATGTTTACGACCAGCGTCAATGGCGAGCAATGTCGGCTTTTTCGCTACGTAGGCAACCAAGGTTGCACGAACGCACTCAAAAGCAGTCATATTACGTTTTACTCGCTGAGCCATGGCGTTACTTAGTGGATCTAAGCCACAGTAACAACCGAAAATACCAATGAATGTACCAACGAGAGCTGCCGCAACGTGATACCCAATCATAGCGATTGAGCCATCAATAGCTTGCATGGTGATAATAATGCCACCAACTGCTGCAAGAATACCGAAGCCAGGTAGTGCTTCTGCTGTACGCTGTAGTGAGCGTGAAGGTAAAAGCATTTCGTTCTGTATTGCTTCGATTTCTTGCTCTAGCAGTCCCTCTAATTCATGAGGCGACATCTGTCCCATTGCCATTAAACGTAAATTGTCAGTAATGAAAGAAATTAGGCGATGATCTTCTGCGATCGTCGGGTAAGCGAGGAACATAGAGCTTTGCTCCGGAGCCTCAATATGAGAATCCAGAAACTTGTATCCGCGGTTTCTCGCTGTCTCTAGCAAGTTGTTGAGTAGTGCCATTAATTCCATGTAGTACTCATGCTCTTCTGTTGGACCTTTAATGGTCGCTGGCACTTGTCGACGCATTTCTTTTAGTACATGAGGCGGATTACCGATGATCAAAGAACCAGCAGCGGCGCCAATAATGATAAGGAATTCGGCTGGCTGCCAGATAGCACCTAAGCTACCACCGGCCCACATATATCCACCGAAGACGCACACCAGGATAGTGAGCACTCCAAAAAACTTTTGCATCTTGTGACTCCTAAGAGGACATTAATTGGTTGAGTTGTTTCAGCGCTTGTTTGTGAAGCTGACATATACGAGGTGGTGTCAGATCCAATACCAGAGCTATTTCGTGTAAGTTGAGTTCATGTTGATAGAACAGAGTCAGGAGCAGTTGATCGCGCTTAGGTAACTTACCCAAAGCACTGTCTAAACTACGACGAATATGTTCATGTTCCATGCCATCGTATTGTCCGCCAATGTAGCTATCACCGCTGCTCTCCATCAGTTGGTCAAGGCTTTGCATCTCGCCTGCGAGAGCGGCATTTTGGCGGTTGTAATAATCTTGCTCATTCGTCCCTAAAGCCTGGATGATTTCGGCATCCGTTGGCATTCGACCTAACGTTCGAGTGAGATCTCGAGTCACGTCGTTGAGCTCGTGGGCTTGTTGACGAGTCTTACGTGAACGCCAATCTAGTCGGCGTAATTCGTCTAAAATAGCTCCCCGAACTCGACAAACGGCGAAAGCAGGAAAGTGAGGATCGTCAACATCGCCATATCGGCGTCCAGCCTCGACTAGAGCGATAAGGCCTATCTGCTGCATATCTTCAATACTACAGTGAGAAGTGGCATGAACGCGCAGCTGGTTAACTACGCGTTTTACCATGACCTGATGACGTTGTAGCAATGCGTTTTCATCAATTGGTCGTGACGGTGTTGTCACTTCCTCTTCTGTGGTGTAAGTGTCTTGTACATTCATGTCTAACATGGTTGTGCTCCGTTATTGCACAACATATTTAGTCAACAAAACATCGTCGATTTCTCGGACGATGTCTGTTTTAGCAAAAGCGAGTAGAAGCGTTTGCTTCACTTCGTCTTGCAGAATATCGATGGCACCCGCTTGCTGTAACTGATCAAACGTTTTGTCGCTAAACAGTTTTAATAGAGAGTTTTGTACCATAGGCATGTATTCATCGATCTCTTTGATACGCTCTGGACGGCGTGTCTCAATTGCCAGTTCTAGCATCACAAAGTGAGTCTGTTTCTTGCCTTTAACGGTCAAAACGACTTTGTCCAAAGGATGGAAGCTAGGACCTTTACTTGTCGGTTGTTCTGTGACCAAAAAAGACAGTGGAGAGTCTTCGATCAGTGAACCAGAGTCAGGTGACTCTTGAGCGTGTTTGTTTAAGTACCAGATTCCGCCCATAATTGTGACGGCCGAAACGAGGGCACTGGTGATGATCATGGCGATAAACAGGGCGATCATTTGTTGTTTGGTCATAACCTTTTTCCTCGAAGATTCACTAAGCTTGAGTGCTTAGCCAGTGTTCTGAATAGTTAGTTGTTGTCGTGGTTTGGAATGCACCAGATTCTCGTGCGGCGAAAATATTGGCGTCTTCTTCGTTTGCATGTGGGTCATTTCGACCTTGGTTTTGATCAGAGCCAACATTGACATCGACATGAACGAAGTTTTGCTCTTGTAACTCAGTACGCAATCGTTCCGAAACTTGCATTAAAGCTTCTCGTGTTGCTGCGGCATTGGCGTTGATGTGGACACTTAATCGGTCACCTTCAACACGTACAAGTAAATCCAGTTTCCCCAAGTCTGGTGGGTCTAGGCGGATTTTTGCTTCTTGTACATTTTGTTGAGCTTGGAGCGTCACGCGATCATGTAAAACTTGCATCATTTGCTCCCCCCACTTTCCGGCAGTGGTATCAACACGCACCGCTGCCCACTCAGAGCCTTGAGCTTGAATATGACTCGTCGCAACCGGTGAATGTGCAGGTTGTGTTGTAGGAGCTTGTGCTTGAAGTAGAGATGCGGTTGGTTGCCCTTGAACAGGTTGATTCAAAAGAGTTTGAAACTCAGCACCGGAGATAGGCAAACGCGAACTCGATGAAGTCGGCAGACTTTGCTTCACATCTTGTTTTGAAGATGTGTTTAACATAGCGTTAGACGAATCTTGAGTAACAGACTTAACTTCGCTCGCAGTCATTAAAGATGACGCTTTTCCTAGTTTCTCAGCCTGCTTCTCTGCCATGGTAATCATACCCTGGGTTAAAGCTTGAGCTTGCGCTGCAAGATCAGTCGATTCTGTTAACCCTAGTGTACTGGTCAAGTTGGCATCCGGATCTGAAGCTGAGCGGTCATCAGTATCAAAACCATGACTTTGTACTTTGTTTGCGCTGTTCAAAGTAGAGGCCGTAAGGTGAAAACTCGGTACCGCTGACGCAGAGTTAAAGTCTTGCTCACCATTCTGCTTGTTCCCTGATTTAAAACCATGAGAAAAGCCGTGTACCGAGTTCGCTTGCTTGATGTGACCCTCATTGTTAGCTGGCGAATTACCCGAGTGCTGAGTTGAAGAAGGTATGATCATTGAGTTAGCTCCATGGTCATTGCTAATTGATAGGCCATAGCGCGTTCTTGATGGTCATTGACCATGTTCATCTCTTTTTTCAACTCGTTGGTCGACTTCTCTAATACTGCGAAGGCATTAGCGTGCACTGTTTTCGCTCGCTGGATTTCAGGTGCAAGCTTAGGATCTTTCAAAAAAGGCTTGTGACTGATCAAAAGCTCTCGCAACTGCAAGTCGTACCGCTTGAGCGCATGCCAATCGGCCGTTTTTGCGGCGAACTGGATGAGCTGAGATAAATGACGGAATCGCTCTGGCGATACTTTATGCTTGTTGTCCAAAATTCATCCAACCTTCACGAATGTTACCCATTACACGCTCAACGTTAACCAAGCGATTTGCATCGTTTTGCACGCTAGCGTAATAAAGTTCGACTTGGCAGAAGTCATACAGCTGGCGTAGGTTTTCCGCAATTTCACCGCCGTTTTCATCATCTAAAGCACTTGTTAGTCCAATCAAGATGTTCATGCATTTGTTGATTCCATTCCCTTTCTCGGCCAAACGATTTGCGGCTAGGTGGCCGCGAATACGTTCAACTTCATCGAGTAGGCCATCGATTAACATGATGACCAATTGGTGTGGATTTGCTGCTGCCGCTTGAGCGTCGAGATCGACTTGTTGGTACGAATCGTAACCAGAATCCATAAGCATGAATATTTCTCCTAAATTTGGAACCAAATGTCTTATTTTTGAGCATTAAACATGGACATGGTTTGGTTCATTTGGGTCATAATTGAATTCATTTGAGTGAATTGTTTGAGATAGCGGTTGTACGACATTTCGTACTTACGCTCTAAATTGGTTTGTTTATCTTTGATTCGGTCTAAGCTTGACTGTATTGCGTCTTTACGCGTGCTGAAGGTTCCTGATGAGAACTTCAAGAAAGGCTCTACCATCGCGTCAAGAGAATCTAGCAAAGCGTCATCCCCATTAAACAACGCCTCTAAGCCTGCGCTGTTTGTTTGTTGAGCTTCTTTGAACTTTTCTTGATCAACTTTCATTTTACCGTTGCGGTCTAGGCTCACGCCGATTTCGCTTAGGCGCATACCATTGTGTTCACCTCGGATTAACCCCGTTAACTGACTCTCAATAGAACGCAATGTCGAGTCGCTAGCGAGCACGCCGCGTTTCTGATCTTCACCGCCAATTTGGGTGTACTGATCGATAGTCGAAACAAGGGCATTGTAGGTTTCCACAAACTTATCTAGTTGTTCTTTAGTGCCTTCGCTATCAGCTCCAATTTTTAAACCGATTGGCGAATCTCCCGCGGCTTGCGGTTTAGATACGGTAATGTCAACACCGTCGATGACACCTTCAAAAGTATTACTTGCGTTGGTTAGTTTCAGGCCTGAGTCTTTTGCACCTAGCCACATAACCGCATCTTGCGGAGCGTTAATTTGCTTGAGGTTGGTGAAGGCGTCTTCAAACCACGCTTGGCCAGTACCCGATGCAGATACGTTGATCTTATTTTCGACACCAGTCTCAGTGCTCGATAGCATAAAGTGTGTTTGACCATTCGAGCGAACTAGAGTGGCGTTAACGCCAGGGTTATCCGTGTGATTGTTAATCGCACTGGCTAAATCGCTGATCGTTGCAGTGCCGTCACCATTAACATCAACGGAGGACAAGTCTAGAGTCATTGTTTCACCGTTGATGGTGAATTCTAAAGATCCAGTTGTTGGTACTTCTGTCGTTGCCTCAAGGTCTGCAGGCATACCTGTAGATACTTGATGCGCCGTTGCCACTTTTTCTACAAAAATCTGATAGTTACCCGTTAGCGCTTTAGCATCCGCGTTTGCAGTAAAGTTACCTTCTTGAGAGAGTGTCGCACTGTTTTTGATGATGCTGTTTGTGCTGTTATTCATCTCTTTCATTGCAGTACGAAAATCACGTAGTGCGCTTTCAACTTTATTAAAAGCTGACAGTTGTGACTGGTACACATTAGCTTGCGCTTGGTAACGGTTTTTGAATGGGTTTGTGTCCAATTGTGCGAATTGGGTTGCCATTTTTACTGGGTCTAAAGAACTCATGAGGTGTGCTCCTCTCATCTCTTATTGGCTTGAATACTTTGAATGCTACGCCTTAGTTTAATTATCAGTGGCAAGATGCGTGCCGTATATTAAATTCAATTAAAACAAAGGTTTAGAGCTATTTTGTTTTCTTGGGAGGAAGTGGTGTTTCCACCTTGTTTGTTCCGCCTTCCTCCATGGAAAAAGTAATTTCCTTATAAGAAAAGGCGACCTAAACAAAGAAAATATTTAATTGTATTGACGGTTCTAATTAGGAGAGATGTTTTAATTAGACGTTATATTCAGCCTTTACTTCAGCTTGATTCAGATAATTCTTACAGAGTGCATTAATTGCGTTCTGATATTATTTTTGATAGTGCGATGTGCAAGTGTTCTCACTAAAAATTAAATTTTTTACGTTTCAAAGAATGTCAGTTATGAATGAATTTGCGTTACGATTGATGAAATGTGCTCGTGCATATGAAGAGTTCATTAACAAAAAACTATTAATTAAACAGAGCATCAATTCTGATGAGATAGCTAGTATCTTAAAGGAGGCTAAGTTCAATTTTCCTGAACTTAGAGATAGTAAAATAGGAAGCAAATTAGAGACGATAGAATTAGAACTGTTTAATAAGGTTTTATTTAATATTATGTTGAAATTCGGATTCAGAGTGCCTGAATCTCACAAAGATAATACGAGCTCTATTTATATTCGTAGATAAAAATAAAGCCTTCCATAGGAAGGCTTTATAATTAAGACGATTTAAATTAAGCGCACTATTAACTAAGTAATTAGCGTAGTAGTGACATTGCCATGCTTGGAAGCTGGTTAGTTTGAGACAGAACAGTTGTACCTGCTTGCATCAACATTTGGTTCTTAGTCATGTTTGAAGACTCTACTGCAAAGTCTGTATCCATGATACGACCTTTAGATGCTGTAACGTTTTCTACCATGTTACCAAGGTTAGCCATAGTGTGCTCAAGACGGTTGATGTTCGCACCGAAGTCTGCACGAGAGCTACCAATTTTTTCTACTAGACCGTCAGCGCCGCTGATTTTGTCTAGTGCTGCTTTTGCTTTAGTCGCGTCATCGATACCATCTGTAATTGCTGCATCAGCAAGAATAGTAGTGATTTCACCGATACCTGCGCTTGCGCTTACAGTCAATGTTTCAGCAGAAGATGCACCGATTTGGAATGTTACGTCACCTGCACCGAAGCCGCCGCCTTTAAGAAGGTTTTGACCACCGAACTTAGTGTTGTCTACGATGTTGTTTAGTTCTGCAGTAAGCTGTGTGAACTCTTTGTTAAGAGACGCACGGTCTGTTGCACTGTTTGAACCGTTCAACGATTGTGTAGCAAGGTCGTTCATACGGTAAACGATGTTTGTCATTTCATCCATCGCACCTTCAGCAGTTTGCATCATAGAGATGCCGTCTTGTGCGTTACGCATTGCTACTGACATGCCGCGTGTTTGCGCTTCTAGACGGTTAGCAATTTGAAGACCAGCAGCGTCATCAGCAGCTGAGTTCACACGGTAGCCTGTGCTTAGACGTTCCATTGCTGTGTTTAGAAGTCCGCTTGTTGTGTTCATTGTGTTTTGAGTTACAAGCGAAGCGTAGTTAGTGTGCATTGATAAAGCCATCTTAGTCTCCTTAGTTAGTCACTATATCTTTCAGGCCTCGGGATATTCCCTTGTCACTAACTAGAGGCGGTCGGTCGGCTTTAATGATTAATTTGAAAATTAAAAAATTTCTAAAAAAGATAAAAATTGATGATTTTTAGTGATTTGTATTCCATGAAAACCGGGAAAATCATCATATAAGCCTAAATTTTTTAGTTAAGTTAAAGAAACTATTGCCCAATGATCTTGTGGTTATCCGTTATAAATAAAAAAACAGCACGAATAAATCGTGCTGTTTTAAATATAAATGGTTGAGTTTCAACTATTCCTCGGCTTTGTTGCTTAAATCGATGGAACTAAATCAAGAAGCTACGATCTGATCGGCTACACCCATTAATCGTCGTAGC
>NZ_JAWOVZ010000004.1:0-329184 GCF_033340175.1 Vibrio sp. 1557
GGACGGATTCGAACCATCGAAGGCAGTGCCGGCAGATTTACAGTCTGCTCCCTTTGGCCACTCGGGAACCCCTCCAGAGGATTTTTATACTTAGTAAGATGTTTTCCCAACTCATCTCCCAAGTGCGGAGCGAATCATAGCAAACTCGCTCAGGCTGTAAAGCGTTTTTCTTACGTTTTTACGTTGAATGCTGTCTTTTTGGGCAAAGATGGTAGAAAGTCAGCGTTTTGTTTGTCCTTTGAACAGAAGAGAGGCGCGCTTTTTACTTGAATTTACACTACTTGACGTTAAACACCGTATCTACTGATAAACTGTAAGCAGTTTAATGACATAAGTTTATTCGTTTAGAAGTCAATATCATGAGCATGAAAGCCACGTTATCGTTATCTGTTTTAACGCTTTCTATATTACTGAGTTCTCCATCGGTTTGCGCTGCGATGCGAGGAGGCTCAGCGGTTACTGTTGTGACTGAACAAGTAGAAACGCATGAGATCAATCAATCCTTAACTCTTATCGGCAAATTAAAGGCAGCGGAGTCTGTGGTTGTCGCATCGGAAGTCGCTGGCAAAGTGAATCAAATCGCTGTTAAAGCGAATCAAAATGTCCAGCAAGACCAGCTATTAATTAAGTTAGATGACGATAAGGCTCAAGCCGCTTTGATTGAGGCAAAGGCGTATCTAAAAGATGAACAGCGTAAGTTAAAAGAGTTCCAACGTTTGGTTAAGCGGAATGCGATTACTCAAACTGAAATCGATGCACAAAAAGCCAGTGTTGAAATAGCACAAGCGAGGCTTGATGCTGCTCAAGCCAATTTAGCTGACCTCCATATTACTGCCCCATTTTCTGGCACTGTTGGTTTTATCGATTTTAGCCGCGGCAAAATGGTCAGTGCGGGTACTGAACTTTTGACGTTGGATGATCTTTCCGTCATGGAACTGGATTTACAAGTACCGGAGCGCTATTTATCGATGCTTTCTATTGGTATGGAAGTCATCGCTAAAACCAGTGCATGGGGTAGCCAGACCTTTACTGGTCAAGTCACAGGTATTGATACGCGGATCAGTGCCGAAACACTGAATCTTCGCGTGCGTATTGAGTTTGATAACCCAGAAAATCAATTGAAGCCGGGCATGTTGATGAACGCTTCACTAGCATTTCCTGCTATTAAGGCGCCAATCATTCCTGTTCAAGCACTTGAATACTCCGGAACTAAACGTTTTGTATATGTAATTGATGAAAATAACAAAGCTACTCGTCAAGAAGTGTCGCTAGGTGCTCGTGTTGGCAACGAGGTGGTGATCGAATCTGGTGTTGAGATTGGTGACAAGATTGTGGTTCAAGGCATTGTTAACATGCGTGATGGTGTCGAAGTGAAAGAAATTGTCGCGCCACTAAAAGCGAACACCACGGATGTGACACGCAATGACAGTGAATCGGATGAGGAAGAAAACTAATGTTACTGTCCGACGTTTCAGTTAAACGCCCTGTCGCGGCGTTGGTTCTGAGCATGCTGTTGTGTGTGTTTGGCTTTGTGTCATTCACCAAATTAGCCGTTCGTGAAATGCCTGATATAGAAAGCCCAGTCGTTTCTATCAGTACGCGTTATGAGGGTGCATCGGCGACTATTATTGAAAGCCAAATTACCTCCGTTTTGGAAGACCAGCTTTCTGGGATCAGTGGAGTTGATGAAATTAGCTCCACTACTCGTAACAGCATGTCGCGTATCACGATCACGTTTGAGTTAGGTTACGATCTCAACACAGGTGTGAGCGACGTGCGTGATGCAGTGGCTCGTGCTCAGCGCTCGCTACCTGATGAAGCGGATGACCCTATTGTTTATAAGAACAATGGCTCGGGAGAGGCGTCGCTCTACATCAATCTCAGTTCTGCAGAGATGGACCGTACTCAATTAACCGATTATGCCGAACGTGTATTGATGGACCGCTTTAGCCTGATCTCTGGGGTTAGCTCCATTGATCTCTCCGGTGGTTTGTACAAGGTCATGTACGTGAAGCTTAAGCCAGAACTAATGGCTGGACGTTCAGTTACAGCTTCGGACATTACATCAGCTTTGCGAAGTGAGAACCTAGAAAGCCCAGGTGGTGAAGTTCGCAACGACTCAACAGTAATGTCCGTGCGTACGGCTCGTACTTATAACACGCCTGAAGATTTTCAATATCTTGTCATTAAACGCGCAAGCGACAATACACCTATCTATTTAAAAGATGTAGCAGATGTCTTCATTGGTGCAGAAAACGAAAATTCAACCTTCAAAAGTGATGGTGTAGTAAACATCAGTCTTGGTGTGGTATCGCAGTCAGACGCAAACCCGTTAGAGGTTGCTAAGCTGGTTCGTTCTGAAGTCGATAACATCCAGAAGTTCTTACCAGAAGGTACACGCCTTGCGATAGATTACGACGCGACAGTATTTATCGAGCGTTCAATCGAAGAGGTGTACAGCACGCTATTTATCACAGGCGGCTTGGTGATTTTGGTGTTGTACATTTTCATCGGCCAAGCTCGTGCAACCTTAATTCCTGCGGTTACGGTTCCTGTTTCTCTGATTTCTTCGTTCATTGCCGCGTACTACTTTGGGTTTTCTATCAACTTGATCACCTTGATGGCGTTGATATTATCGATTGGTTTGGTGGTGGATGACGCAATTGTGGTTGTAGAGAATATCTTCCACCATATTGAACGCGGTGAATCGCCATTACTCGCCGCATATAAAGGCACAAGAGAGGTTGGTTTTGCTGTTATAGCAACAACATTAGTGCTGGTGATGGTGTTCTTACCGATCTCCTTTATGGATGGCATGGTAGGTCTACTATTTACAGAGTTTTCTGTATTGCTGGCTATGTCGGTCATATTCTCCTCTTTGATTGCCCTGACGCTGACTCCTGTATTAGGTAGTCAGATTTTGAAAGCGAATGTAAAACCAAATCGATTCAATGAAGCGGTTGATCGCTTGTTTAGCAAGCTTGAGAGTGGTTATCGCGCATTATTGAAAGGCGCATTGAAAGTACGTTGGGCTGCTCCGCTGGTGATTCTAGCTTGTTTGGGCGGTAGCTATTTCTTGATGAATCAGGTACCGGCCCAGCTGACCCCACAAGAAGATCGCGGTGTGATATTCGCGTTTGTGCGCGGTGCAGATGCTACGTCATACAATCGTATGTCAGCCAATATGGATATTGTCGAAGACCGATTGATGCCATTACTAGGGCAAGGTTATCTGAAGTCATTCAGTATCCAAACGCCAGCGTTTGGTGGCCAGGCAGGAGACCAGACAGGCTTTGTGATCATGATTCTAGAAGATTGGAACGAACGTGATATCACGGCTCAGCAAGCCCTTAACAAAGTACGGAAAGAATTGGCAGGTATCCCAGATGTTCGAGTGTTCCCATTTATGCCAGGTTTCCAAGGTGGTTCGAGTGAGCCAGTTCAGTTCGTATTAGGCGGCTCTGATTACGATGAGCTCGTTGTTTGGGCTGAAATGCTAAAGAACAAAGCAGAAGAATCACCAATGATGGAAGGAGCAGAGATAGATTACTCGGAAAAAACGCCTGAGTTATTGGTTACAGTTGACCGACAGCGTGCCGCAGAGCTAGGAGTCAGTGTTCAAGACATTTCTGACACCCTAGAAATCATGCTCGGTGGTAAAAGCGAAACGACTTATGTTGAGCGTGGCGAAGAGTACGATGTGTATCTTCGCGGTGATGAAAATAGCTTTAATAATGCTGCAGATTTAAGTCAGATTTATCTGCGCACGAATAGCGGTCAGCTAGTGACGTTAGATGCGGTCACAAAAATTGAAGAAGTGGCGGCCTCTATTCGTCTTTCTCACTACAACAAACAGAAGTCCATCACTATTACTGCCAACCTGTCGGAAGGTTATACATTAGGAGATGCGCTGGATTACCTAGACCAGGAAGCCATCGACAACTTACCGGGTGACATTTCGGTGAGTTATTCGGGGGAGTCGAAAGACTTTAAAGAGAACCAAGCGAGTGTTGCTGTTGTGTTTGCATTGGCACTGCTAGTGGCGTATCTCGTGTTGGCGGCTCAGTTTGAAAGCTTCGTAAACCCGTTAGTGGTCATGTTTACGGTGCCGATGGGTGTATTTGGTGGCTTCCTTGGTTTAGTTATTATGGGCCAAGGTATGAACATTTATAGCCAGATCGGCATGATCATGTTGATTGGTATGGTGACGAAAAACGGTATTTTGATCGTAGAATTTGCCAATCAGCTACGTGATCGTGGCGTTGGGTTTGAAAAAGCGATCATTGATGCAGCTGCGCGACGTCTACGTCCAATCTTGATGACTGCGTTTACCACACTTGCTGGCGCAATTCCGTTGATCGTATCGACAGGGGCGGGTTATGAGAGCCGTATTGCCGTGGGTACGGTAATCTTTTTCGGGATGGGGTTTGCGACATTGGTGACCTTGTTTGTTATCCCGGCAATGTACCGATTGATTTCGGCGAAAACACAAGCACCAGGTCATGTAGAAGCAGAGTTAAACAAAGCAATTAGCCATGATACGAAGGGCCGTATAGCGCACCCTTAAATCAAACGTTAAAACATAAAAGCCGAGGTAATAACCTCGGCTTCTCTTTATCGGTTTAAAGTTAGCTCGGAAGCGTTCGATTAGAAGCGTTTCCCTAGGCTGATTTGTACACCTTCGTAGCTGTCGTAAAAATCTTCAAAACCCATATCCGCGACATTATAAATGTACTCTGCGCGTAACCAGATATCTTTGCTCATATCCCAATGGACACCAGCACCGATGTTGAATAGCGCGCCTGAATCATCTGTGACTTTTTGTTCGTTTGGAACATACATTTCAGCTTGAGTGCCAAGCGCAGTTACGCGACCAAACAGTGACAGCGGCGTATCGCCTAAGTTATCACTTGTTACAACAGCAGACATACCTGCTTGGTAATAGTGAAGATCTAAGTCAGTTTTTAGAGCATCGTTCTTAAGTTCATTTTGTGAATAGCGCAGAACCCCTTCAAACGCGAGGTATTGGTTTATATGGTAACCCCAGCCAACTGTGATATGTGGTGTTGACCACTCATTGTCTCTATCCGAGCCGAAATACGGTGTATCAAAACCAACGTTACCAGTACCCAGATAAAAATAAGATTGATGAGCTTGTTCTTGAGCAGCTAAAGTTGGCACGCTAATGGTCAAGGCAGACAATAATAGAATGGCGTTTTTCATAACTAGACGATAACCTTGGTAAAAGACCGTTGTAATGATTTGTTTAAATGTTAATTTAATCAATAGGATGGATGGTAATTATCATATCAGCTTTTATCAAAGGTAGTGATTTTAGAATGGGAATTGTTGCGCTAAAGCATACTTCTTACTCATGACTACCGACTAACTAGATATGGTGACGAAAGCTAGCTAAATAAGAGAGAAGGAAAGGAAAGTGGCTGAATTCAAATACAAAAACTTGACTCAAGAAGAACAAGATAAGTTAGACGCGGCGACATTTCGCCGTTTATTGGCGCATTTAGATGCTAACAAAGACGTACAAAACATCGACCTGATGATCCTTGCGGGCTTCTGTCGCAACTGCTTTAGCAAATGGTATAAATCTGAGGCTGAAAATCTCGGTTTGGATTTAGATATTGATGACGCTCGCGAACGTGTTTACGGCATGACTTACGATGAATGGAAACAAAATCATCAACCAGCGGCAACGCCAGAACAATTGGCTGCGTTTGAAGCGCGCCAGAAAAAGTAAAACCCAGCGATAAAAACAGCCCACATGAAGTTGGGCTGTTTTTTAAAGTCCAGTTTGCACGTTAAGCGTTAGTTGAGCCGCAACAAGCTGGCTCAACGCAACCTTTTGCTTGAATGACTTCGAGTTGAGCTAAGTAAGGTTGAATATCGCCGATGTTCTCTTTTACCCATGTTAAGTCATAATACGTATCTAGGTAACGCTCTCCAGAATCACATAGAAGCGTCACGATAGAACCCTTCTCACCGCGTTGTTTCATCTCACAAGCCAATTGCAGCACACCGTAAAGATTGGTGCCTGTTGATGCGCCGACTTTACGCCCAATCAGCTGAGATACCCAATGGGCGGTTGCCACACTGGCTGCGTCTGGAATTTTGCGCATTTCATCAATGACACCAGCAATAAAACTTGGTTCGACACGTGGTCGCCCGATACCTTCAATTTTGCTGCCAGTATCGCCTTGCAATGAGTGATTTCCTGACTGGAAAGCATCGTAAAACACTGAGTTTTCAGGGTCTACCACGCAAAGCTTAGTGTCGTATTTTTGGTAACGAATAAAACGGCCAATGGTTGCTGATGTGCCGCCTGTTCCAGGACTCATCACTACCCAGCTAGGAATCGGGTGATCTTCTAACTCCATTTGGCTAAAGATAGAGTTCGCGATGTTGTTGTTACCGCGCCAGTCAGTAGCGCGTTCAGCATAAGTAAACTGGTCCATGTAGTGACCATTTAGTTCTTGAGCCAAGCGTCGAGACTCGTCATAAATCTGATCTGATCGTTCAACAAGGTGCGCTTTACCACCGTAAAATTCAATTTGTTCGATCTTTTTACGTGCAGTGGTTTTCGG
Organism: Vibrio sp. 1557; assembly: GCF_033340175.1. Lineage (NCBI taxonomy): Bacteria > Pseudomonadati > Pseudomonadota > Gammaproteobacteria > Vibrionales > Vibrionaceae > Vibrio > Vibrio sp. 1557. The sequence goes on from NZ_JAWOVZ010000004.1 coordinate 6,600, forward strand.
CATGACGGCAATGAACGGTAAGCCAAGTAAACGCGCAAAATACGCTTCCGAAACGGCAGTGCTGCCTGAGGACGCCTCGATTACAGTGGTTTCAGGACCAATCCATCCATTACAAATAGCATAAAGAAACAATGAGCGCGCCAATCGATGCTTAAGAGAGCCTGTTGGATGCGTGCTCTCATCTTTTAGGTAGATATCGATACCATCAAGAGAAGGCAGTTCAAGTTTAAATAAATGAGTATCAGCAGAACGTTGAAAGTCTGCTTCAATTTTACGCACTGCATTGTTGATCCAGTTGTGGTCAGTACACATGGCGTCTCTCCTTGGAAATCGATAGATAAGCATTAGATGGGAATAATTTACCTATAATACGAGAGAAAAACTTTGCTATAGTTGCCGGTAATGACTATTTTGATAGAAAAGTTTTCTACACTTCGTGGGTTTTATAGGATGAGTTTGGATCGGGTCGATAAACAGCTGCTTGCGTTGTTACAAACCGACAGCACCTTGTCATTAAATGAGTTAGCAGAGCAGGTAAATCTGACAACGACGCCATGTTGGAAGCGTTTGAAAAGGTTGGAAGAAGAGGGCTACATCGAAAAACGCGTGGCGTTGTTAAGTACAGAAAAGCTCGAGCTATCTTTCATTGCATTTGTTCAGTTAAAAACGATTGATCATTCCGAAGGTTGGTATCACCATTTTGTTACAACTGTGAGTGACTTTCCTGAGGTAATGGAGTTTTATCGTATGGCTGGCGAGTATGACTACATGATGAAAGTACTAGTCAAAGATATGAAGTGTTTTGACGAATTCTATAAGCGGTTAGTTAATAGCGTAAAAGGACTATCTAATGTGACTTCAACATTTGCTATGGAGTCCATTAAATACACAACAGAGTTACCAATCCTAAAATAACTCGCCCTATAAGAATTCTATCTAATGTTAATTCTACCTTTTAGTATTTTAAATGTTAAAAGGTAGTTTGATTATGCTTTTAAAACTATTTCCTACCAGATTTTTATAAATATAAACGATATTTATTCTCTCTTCTATTTTTCATTAACCATTTGTTTTTGCAGTCCATTAATCCTATACATCATAACGAAAGAAAAAATAACGCAATTTTTTCTCTTTCTTTTTCATGTTTTATTTTATTGAATATTAATTTTTACTAAATTAATGGAAGAGTTTGATTTAAACGTTTGCTTTTTGTGTTTTCATGTAATTTGGTCGCTATTTTTGATTATTTGTTTTTAGGATTAATACAGTAGCAATTACTTAAGTAATAAAGTACTCAAAAATGGGGATAGTGATTAATAAAACATCGTATTATTATCGCCCCATCTTGTATGTAACAAAGTATTACTAAAAATGAACAGAAATTACTATTTGCTTTTTCTCGCAGCTTTACTCGCTGGCTGTGGCGGTGGGGGAGACTCTAAGCCGAACAATACGAAGACACCAACTACGATAACAAAGCAGAACCGTCCGCAATTAAAAGTGGAAGACACGGTGTTGAAGTTTGAAGGAGTGGGAACGGTTACTGAAGCAAAACTGAGCAATGTACATGGGTCGGTATCTTACCAAGTCATTGATTCTAATCCGCCAAATGTCGTGAAAATTAATGACTCAGGAATACTACAAATTCTGCGCCCAGGAACGGCGACTATTCTTGCTACAGATAGTAGCTCTGCTTATGAATCTTCTGAAGCAAGATTTTCTGTCACTGTAGAGCGAGGCATCAATACTGAACTTTCAGTGAGTGATCTGAATTTCAATGCGATTGAGTCAGAAGGAAAAGCGTTGATCGTCCGTGGCCAAAAAGGCGAACTGAGTTATGAGGTAGAAAGTGGTCATAACTTGATTCGTGTTGATGAGAACGGTTCGGTATATTCATTAGGTTCAGTTGGTCAGGCATCGGTGCTGATTACTGATTCAGGTAACGACTTTTACTTGCCGAAACAAGTTCGCGCTACGGTTAAGCTGCATGCAGTAGCTCCGGGGCAATTACAGTTCGCTTTGCTTGAAGACGAGTATCGAGAAGGGTTGACGTTAGAACCAGTGCGTCTAGATAAAGCTCAAACGCAACGTATTTCTTACAAAATTATAAATAGCGTACCAGACAGCAAGGTGGCCGAGTTGCTAGACCCTGAAACGGGTTTACTTCTTGTTCATAATGTTGGTCGATTAACGGTTGAAGCGACTGCAACTTACAGCGACGCGTTTCTGGATAAACAGCAAACAGCGCAATTTTTTGTGGATGTAAAACAAGGCAAGCGTCAAGAAATCAGGGCAGCGGATATCGTCACAACTTATGAGGAAGGTGGACGAATTTTCCCTAAGGTGACGAACGCCTACGGTGACTATGAGCTGAGAATCATTCGTGGTGAAGACGTTGTCGCTAAAACTGAAAATGGTGAAGCATTACTGATCAAAGGTGTTGGTGCTGCTGAAGTGGAAATTTACGAGCATGACATGCGTAATTATCCTGCAAGCAAAACTCGCTTTGATCTTGAAGTTAATCGCGCGCCTCATCCCGTTATAAAAGACATTGAAATGCCGCTTACCTATCAACCAAATCTTTCAATCCCTCTGGCGTTTAAAGGGCAAAAAGGTAACGTAAATCTAGTTAGCAGCTTACCTAATGGCTTACGAATGACTGACGGCAAGTTGGAGGTAGTGACTGCGGGTGAGTACGACCTTAAGTTTGAAGACGATGGTGGGGAGTTCTACCAACCTATTCAATTTAATGTCGTCATTAAAGTTGCAAAGGCTGAAGGCCAACCCATGGCAACGCACGATTATGACGTTGTATACAGCAACAAATACAGTTTTGATCTTCATCGTGATTTTGGTTTGAGTGCTGACGAGCAAATTGAGATTGTAGATAACACCGCACCAGATGTTGTCGGTGGTTTTAGTGAAGGACGTCTCCATGTGTATAAAGCGGGTAAAGCGACGCTAACTGTGCGCAGAAAAGAGAGCGCGAATTATACTGTTGGTCCTGATCAAAAAGTCTACGTGACAATTTTGAGTGCGCCGAGCCGAATTGAAGTTCAATCCGATGTGGAAGAGATTTGGAAGGTTGGCCAAACATTTGTTGCGCCGAAAATCTCTGGTACGGTTGGGGAAGTTACGTACCGATTTGCAGACAACGCAGCAACAGATGTAGTTTCCTTAAACAGCCAAACGGGTGCCATGCAAATTCTTAACGCGGGTAGCACAAAAATTATTGTTTCGGATGCGGGGGACGACAAAGTGGATCCGGGTGAAAGTAGCTTCTCGGTCACGATTAAACAAGGCACAAACCCTGTATCGGTTACTTACCCAACGGTAGAATTCTCCGCTGGTAGTGTTATCTCACCAGTGATGAGTGGTGGGACTGCGAAGGCAAGTTACCGTCTTATTAACCAAAAAGATCCTGTGGTCGAGCTAGTTTCCCCTGATACGGGGCGTTTGAAGATTTTGCACGCAGGCGAGTACCAAGTAGAGGTTACTCTTACTGGACGCAACTACAAAGCTAAAACAATCGTCGTAAATGGCACTATTAACAAAGCGAATCACCTTGGTTTAAGTGCTTCTACAATGAAGGTGGAATTTGAACCATTTAAAAAGGTTAAGCTAGACTTTGGTACACCAATAGGAAACCGCAGCTATCAAATATCCAGCTCAACAATTAAAGGAGTCGCTTCATTAGATGTTGATAAGGAAGAGCTGACGTTACTTGACCTCCCGCCAGTAAAAAGACGTTGGATTTCTCTCGACGTTTCTGAAGGAGAATCTCGAGATTACAAAGCGTTGGAAAGTAAGAAAGTCCAGCTGTATCTAAGCTTTGCAGATGAAGGTGTTGCGGATCAATATACATTGCTTGAAACTGAACAAACAGTATTGTTTAGCACGCTAAATGCACGTGAGTTTTCTAACTTAGAAGAAAGTGAGTTTGGTTTGATGAACGTTCGTTCAGTGCGTGAGCCAACGGACGAAGAATTGAAACTATACGGCAAAGGTAAGATTGCACTACTTGCATTCAAGCCGGTGGGTAACGATGACCAAACTCTAATAAAAGGAGCGTGGGTACACTTAGCTCGATTTGATGGATGTACATCAGAGCTGTTCGAAGATGATCTCAAGCCTTTTGAAGCAATTGACTATGATGACCCAGGGTACTGCACCAACGGCAGCACGATTCGTATGACTCGGTTCTTAGTAATTGATGACTCGAAGATGGAAAAGGTAGAGTATGAGTTAGTAGCACCTGTGATTACTTACCGTCGTGGGGTTCGTGAATTTTTAGCAACGAATAAAGGTGGATTCTATGCCGACCCAAATGTCATTTACGGGAAAGGCGAATATGGTTACCCGAAATCACTTTACGAATGGTCGGTTGTTAACATGAAGTATCAACCAAATTAATCATCGTTTGATACCCATTAAAAAAGGAGTGCGGAACAGCACTCCTTTTTTCGTGTAACGAACACGAGCTATTTCGTGTAGCGCATCACCCCTTCTTGCACGGCGGTCGCCACTAAGTGACCTTGCTGGTTGTATATTTCGCCTCGGACCAACCCACGAGTATTGCTCGCCGTTGGGCTCTCTATCGCATATAGAAGCCATTCATCCATCTTAAACGGACGATGGAACCAGATAGAGTGGTCAATGGTGGCCACTTGAAAGTTAGGCGTCATTAATGAGACTTCATGTGGATGCATTGCTGTCACAAGGAATCCCCAATCGGATGCGTAGGCCAGAAGGTACTGGTGAATTAGCTGATTCTCTGGCATTTCACCATTAGCACGAATCCAAAGGTACTGTTTGGGTTCTGCTTTTTTGGGCTTCAAAGGGTTGATAACCGTAACGGGGCGAGTTTCGATTGGCTTTTCCCCGCAAAATGTTTTGCGTAAGCGTTTGGGTAGAAATTCTGCAATATGGCTTGCGAGCTCACTCTCTGAGGCAAAGTTTTCTGGACCAGGGATATCTGGCATTTCTTTTTGATGATCAAACCCAGGTTGATCGCCATGGTAGGATGCGGTTAGGTAAAAAATAGGGCGTCCATTTTGAATTGCTTTTACGCGTCTAGTGCTAAAGCTACGGCCATCTCTCAGATTTTCTACATCATAAATAATAGGTTTTTCTGGATCGCCAGGGTACAAAAAATAGCTATGGAAGGAGTGTACCGTGCGTGTTTCTTCAACGGTGTAGCGCGCAGCAGAAAGCGCTTGCCCAATTACTTGACCGCCATAAACTTGAGGCAAACCTAGGTTTTCACTTTGGCCACGAAACAAGCCTTCTTCTAATTTTTCGAGTTGTAGTAGGCTGAGCAATTCTCGTAGTGGTTTACTCATTGTGTCTCCTCACCGTTGTCTTTCATTCCAAGTTACCTCAACAGCCTCACTCTTGTGAAGTGGTATAGTTAAGAACTATTGAGTAACTTAGAAATAGTATTGTTCCAATTATGAAACAAAATCAATTGTTTGATAAATTCTAACTCAGTCAAACTATTGTCAAATAAAGTGATAGGAAGCAGACAGTTTTATATTCCACACCTATAATTGCCTCGGTTTAATGCTCTCTTCGAGGAATATATGAAAAAAACACTACTACTTGTTACTTCCCTACTCTTTGGGGCTGCGTTAGTGGGTTGCCAAACTTCTCAAAATACAGAAATGGAATCTACAGAAGCGTCAATGAAGACGATTACAGGTACAGTGGCTTATCGCGAGCGGATTGCCTTGCCACCAAACGCAGTGGTTACTATTGCGTTAGAAGATGTGTCCTTGGCGGATGCGCCAGCAAAAGTGTTGGCGAAACAGACATTCGAAACAGAAGGTAAGCAAGTTCCTCTTTCTTTTGAGTTGAGTTACGACAGCAATGAAATCAAACCAAACCATCGTTACAGCGTTCGTGCTCGCATTGAGGTAGATGGAAAGCTGCGTTTTATCAGCGACACACATAACGGTGTTATTACAGATGAAGCACAAACTCACCAATTAGATATTCGTCTAGTTGGAACACGTTAATACGACGTACTGAGAACAAAAAATGGCAGCTTAAGGCTGCCATTTGTATTTTTTAAGTGAAGTTTTGCCAACTTCCGATACTTCAATCCCTTCTGCTTCTAATTTCTTTTTTTGTCGCTCTAAGTCTCTGCCTTTTAAAGATATTTTTCCTTGGCTATTTACCACTCTAAACCAGGGGAGTTTGCTGTCTTCTGGTAGGTTACCCAGTGCTTTACCAACATGTCTCGCATAGCCCGGATAACCGGCCATTTTTGCAATTTCCCCATAGGTGGAGACTTTTCCTTTTGGAATTTGGTGAATTACAGCAAAGATTTGCGCTAAAAATTGGTCCATACTCAAAAGTGTCTATTTTGGATTACTAAGGAATGGTAAACCATTGGACTTGTATATTGCTAACGGTTCTTAACCCTTGTGTTGCCAGCGACTCACTTTGAAGAATTACATTTTCTGTTCTTTAGTGTCGTTGGTTGATGAGCCTTAAACAGCATGAAGCAAACGCAAGCTAAGCTTGAATCTAGACCCTCTCAACGACTTTCAATCCCAGTTTTTGCCGTTGAGTTACCAAGTAGGTGGGGAAGCCAGGAGGCGCTATGATTTTATCGACACTTCAATTTTTCGTTACGACCTTACTCGCTGTTGTCTGCGTTCGGGCGATGAGTTTGAGCGAGGGTGACATTCCCGTTCTTGCTCTTATGATCCCCGCGCTGTGGGTTCTGCCACAAGGTGGGTTCGCTGGCTTAGTATTGCTGGGCGCGATGATGGCTTTTGGTGCGACACTCTCAATGCAGCCAATTGCTTTGTCGGTTGGTGTTTTGATCCTTTTCCCACTTTTAATGGTGGTGTTTTCTCGTAGAAGCTCTTTAGGCGTGTTGCTCACCGCTGGTCTTATTGTACTTACACTGCAAGTTGGTCTTATGGTCACACAGCAAGGCGGTAAGCTGGATGGGTCTGCTTGGGTTACAGTGGTTCAAACCATTGCGGTTATGGCGATGTGGTGGTCGGCTGCGCATTGGACGCCATCCAATAAACACAGCTGGTGGCCGTTGTTTTTGTTGCTCCCATTGTGGATTGCAGGCCTACCATACGCCGTTCTTATGGCGTTAAGTTTGACGGGAATGTTAGCGTCAATGGAAGCACTTGCGAAGCTTCAACATACCATTCGCTGGAGCAAATTATTATGTTGGACATTGCCGACTGTGGGTTTTGCCGCTTTAGTCGTCAGCCCGACCACGGATGTGCCAAACCCTGTTTTCGTGGTTTGGATCTGTTTGTTAGGGACGGCTTGGATGACTGACTATATTTTACGTAGTAGCGATGAACAGGCTGAATTATGAGTTTTTAGTCAGGTAAAAAGTGACATGTGCGGCAGAGTATCGAATTGGTTGTGGAACAAAATGGAGATTAGTATATGTTCTTCATTTCATATTTACTACACTTCCAATAATAATAACCACAATATAAGTGGTTGATTTAAGATAAGTTTGTCATGACAACTTTTGCTCGAACACTGTTGCTTTTTGCATGTTGCCTCTTGAGTTTGAATGTAAAAGCCGAAGCCCCTTTAATTGCTCATTATAAAGTCGCGACTGAAGCGGATGATGTCGTCACTCGTGTTCTTTTCAATGCTGCTTCAAAGGAGTTTGGCTTTACCGTTCAATACGTGAACTACTCCAGCTTTGATGCCATTCTAAATTCAGTAGCGAATGGGGAAGCGGACTTTGCTGCGAATATCACTTACACACAAGAACGTGCTCAACGTTTTAGTTATTCCCGCCCAACAAATATCGAATATACCTACCTCTTTGGTTTAAAAGATTCGACGTTGAGTGACATTTCGCGTGTTGGCATCCCCAAAGATACAGTTTATGCCCAATTACTTAAACAACACTACCCTGAGCTAGAACAGATCTCTTATCAAGGTCATGAACAAGCAGTAACACTGCTACGTTCAGGTGCTGTGGACGGCGTTGTCGATGCCATTAACCAGCTCAAGCCGATGCTGATGGAGGGGTTTGACGCCAAGATGCTCAATGATCAGATTTCGATAAAGCCCGTATCCATCATCAGTAAAAAAGATCATCATCTTGAGGAGTTGGACACGTTCGCTACGTTTATTCACGGGGAAGCGGTGCAAAAGCAGCTTCGCGAAGAAATTTCCCAGTATCAATTTGAATTAAGGCGAGCAGCGTTGCGTGATTCTATTCGTTTATTACCCCTTGATTTTAATGAACCAATACGGATTAAGCTCGAATCTATCTTTCCATATGTTGTATACAACGCAGATGGTAGTGTCGAAGGGATGACGGCTGATGTAGTCCTGAGAAGTTGTGAGATCTTGGCTTTAAACTGCTTGATCATTAGTGAGCCTGGTGAAAGCTGGGGTTCTATGTACCATGAGTTTATCCAAGGTAATTTCGAAATTTTGGCGCCGTTAACGGTCAGCCGTGAGCGGCGCGCATTTAGCTACTTTCCAAAGTCCCATTACGCGCCAGCATCGGTGATGGTCAAGCGTTTAGGTTACAAACCGAGCACATACTCTCATGTTTCACAGTTGATATCTGAGCGGATTGGCGTAGTTAAGGATGACTTTTTCGATCAAATGATGACGCAACTGTTACCGCTAAAAGAACTCAAACGTTATCGTACCCAACAAGAACTCATTCAGGGGCTATTAAATGAAGAAGTCGATTACATTCCGATGGATACGGCGATGCTCAATCATTTTTTACGTCTCAGTGAACTGGTTCCGATAGAGCAGGATACCGCTATTGGCGAGTTTTATGAGTCTCAACTCTCTGTTGGATTGGTCGCGAATGAAAAAGGAGCCATGCTTGCGCCTTTCTTCAGTCGAGCGATAGCGATGTTAGAAGTTGATAAGATCATTGCTCAGTACGATGTACGCCCAGATTGGCGTACCGCACTTGAATATGAGATTCGATTAGCGACGCAAACACAAGCTGTGTTTATCTTTGTATTATTGTTTGCTATTTGTGTTTCGCTTTATCTTTACCGTCAATCGAACACTGACAACTTAACAGGGTTAAGGAACCGTCGTGCGTTGCAAGTAAAGTATCGAAAAGGAGTAAACAAAGATCTATCCATACTTTACTTAGACATTAATCATTTCAAACGAATCAATGACACTTATGGGCATCGCGCTGGGGACGAAGTTTTACAACTACTGGCACTAAAAATTCATTATGTCTGGTCGGGAAGATGTTATCGAATTGGAGGGGATGAGTTCATATTGCTGGGTTATCCAACGCAAGCCGAGTTAACTAGAGCAATGAGAGAGCTCAGTAGAATCGACGTGAAAGGCAAATTATGTAGTGATTCGGAGTCTATAAGTATCTCTATTGGTTTCTCTGCAAAAAGGGAACGGCACATGAGCTTAGAGCAAGCGATGCATTTGGCTGATGAAGACATGTACATGAGTAAGCAGTCCTCACGGCACGACTCCTCTTATCGTGACTGCACGGTTTCATCATAAAGGAATGAATTGATCGAGTTTTGTTCAAACGGTAATGAAATGATGAAATTCAAGGTTTTTGCTCTTGCATTATGAGAGCTGATACTGAATAATCGCCCCATCGATTGAGGCAAGACCTCTCGAAAAGAATTATGGGGCTCTGGTCCTCTCGCAACAATAGCTCGTGAACTCGGTCAGGTCCGGAAGGAAGCAGCCGCAGCGTGTGACTTGTGTGCCGGGATGTGGCTGGGGTCCCACCCTTTTGAAAGCCCTGCGTTATCGCAGGGCTTTTTTCGTTTTTGAGCCTTCTTTTATTTTGGCTACGCTTGGTGTTCAACGTCTTCTGATGATCAAGCTTCTTGAGGTTATTTAGGTATAATTTATAATCTCATCCGCTTGATACCGAACTGTCGTGAAGATTGTTTAGGGTACGCTCGCCGAATAACCATTTTCACCTGGGATACTTTAATGATTTCAAAAAACCAATTAAAACTGCTTCGTGCTTTAGGTCAAAAGAAACAGCGTAAAGCGCATGGCTTATTCCTAGTTCAGGGTGAAAAGAACGTACTAGAGCTAGCAAGTAGTTCATTGAAGGTGAAGCAGGTTTTTGCAACAGCGGCATTTCTCGAACAAAATGCTGGTACGCTAAATCGTTTTGATTGTGTTGAAGCATCGCTTGATGAATTGACCAAAGCGAGCACGCTTGTGAGCAATAATGCGGCCATTGCTATGGTTGAAATTCCGAGTGTAAAAGAGCCTCAAGCGAAAGGATTGATGATCGCGTTAGATGGTGTATCCGACCCTGGTAATCTAGGTACGATTATTCGTGTTGCAGACTGGTATGGCATCAAGCACATTATTGCGAGTACAGATTGTGCTGATCCTTATAATCCTAAAACGATCAGTGCGACCATGGGCAGCTTTGGCCGCGTACAAGTGAGTTTGGTGGATTTGCCAAGTTACTTGGAACACGCCAAATTGCCAGTATATGGCGCGTTTTTGGAAGGAGAGAGCGTTCATAAAACGGATTTCGCTGCTGAAGGTATTTTGTTGATGGGCAGCGAATCTCATGGTGTGCGTGAAGCCGCAGCAAAATTCGTGACAGATAAGATCACGATTCCGGCGTTTGGCGGTGCCGAATCACTGAATGTCGCGATGGCGACTGGCATTATTTTAGACAACATGCGCCGCCAACATAGCTAACGCAACAATTACTTAATAACAAAGCCAGTCAATTTGACTGGCTTTGTTGTATTTATTGCCTAGAAAAATCAGCCTGGCTGAATCTTGCGTTTAACGAAATACAGTGAATGTTGTTCGGTGAGTTAATTTTGTTTTAGTTCAATAGGCTGTGCCTATAAATAAAATTACTCCTTTCCATTTAGTAAAATCAGGAAATTAGGCGACACTTATCTAAAGGCCGCAATAAAATGCCCTTAAGGAGATAAGAATGCATTCATTAAAAGTAAAAGATTACATGACGTTGCAAGCGGTGACTTTCACGAAAGATATGTCACTTTCGGCAGCTTTAAACAAAGTAATGCAAAGTGTCACACTAGGTGGCCCTGTCATTGATGAAAATGAAAAAGTGGTTGGGTTTTTATCGGAGCAAGACTTATTAGATAAGTTGGTGAAAGCAAGTTATCACTGCCAAGATACACATACGGTACAAGAGTGTATGCATGATGATGTCTTATCTGTTTCTCCAGAAATGTCAGTAATTGAACTGGCTGACATGATGAAAGTTGGAAAGCCGAAAATGTATCCAGTGGTGGATGGCAAAGGTAAGTTGGTTGGTGTTATCACAAGAAGAGACGTGCTGCGTGCCATAGGAATGACATTAAATGAGTGTTTTAAGCATCCCGTTTAACCTCTCTGTTTAAACTTTACGGAATATTGCTTTTAAACTGGTTTGGAAAGACGCTTCGGCGTCTTTTTTATTTTCTATCGCCGAACTGTACAAATTTATCTTGACCTTGGAGCTTACTCTAAGGTTTATCCTTAGCAATAGGTAAATCACCGATACCAATAAGGAAAAAATTATGTGTACAAAACATCAAGGTTGCCAATCTAGCAAAATCAAAACTGCGGTGCCGCTTGGTGCAAGCGAGTCATGCTGTGCGCCAGTAAAATCTTCGCTCAATATCTCTCAGGCCAGTGTTGATGTTTCTGAAAGCTCTTGCTGTAGTGGAGGAGGCTGCAGCGTTGACACAGGCGAGGAAGACGATCCCACAAGGGAGAGTAATTCCTCCGTTCGGAACGCTTGGCTTGTGTCAGGTATGGATTGCCCATCTTGTGCGCAAAAGCTTGAGAAAGCCATTACGTCTTTACAAGGCGTCAGCCAAGCCAAGGTTTTGTTTGCAACAGAAAAACTGGTCGTCGATTTTGATGGTCTAGAGCTGATAGCTACGATAGAGCAGACAGCCCAAAAAACGGGTTTCCCGCTCTCTTCACTTGATGCTCCAAAACCAAGCACTACAAAGAAAGGCTGGCTTGGCGTCATAAGAGACAACATCCAAATTCTCTCGATTGCTGGTGCAATGGCTACTGCGGCAGTAATTTCTAAGATCGACCCTCAAATAAGCGCTTGGTTATTCACTTTGACGTGTTTACTTGGTTTATACCCAATCGCGCTCAAAGCATTTAAGTTGGCGCGTAGCGGTACGCCTTTTGCGATTGAAACGTTAATGAGTGTAGCGGCGCTCGGCGCTTTATATTTAGGTGAAACCGCCGAAGCCGCAATGGTGTTATTGCTTTTCCTTATTGGTGAAAAGTTAGAAGCATATGCATCATCTCGCGCGCGAAGCGGTGTCCAGGCGTTAATGGACTTAGTCCCAGAAAATTCAATTTTAATTATTGATGGTGAACGCAAAGAAGTACCAGCTGCGCAGCTTAAACTAGGGGATATCATAGAAGTCGCACCCGGAGGTCGTTTGCCTGCCGACGGTGTTTTGCAAGATGCGCTTGCGAGTTTTGACGAAAGTGCGTTAACGGGAGAATCTGTTCCCGTTGAACATCAAACCGGTGGCAAAGTGATGGCCGGGGCTGTGGTTGTCGATAAAGTGGTTCGTTTACAGGTGACTTCCCGTCAGGGCGAGAATGCGATAGATCGAATTCTTCATTTGATTGAAGAAGCAGAATCCCGTAAGGCACCATTAGAACGCTTTCTTGATAAATTTAGCCGTTGGTATACGCCACTAATGATGTTGGTGTCTCTGATGGTTATCGTTACGCCGCCATTACTATTTGCCCAACCGTGGGAAACGTGGATCTATCGAGGACTCGCCCTGCTGTTGATTGCTTGTCCATGTGCGTTAGTCATTTCAACGCCTGCGGCGATCACTTCTGGCTTGGCGGCAGCGGCTAAGCGGGGCGCATTGATCAAAGGTGGAGCGGCGCTTGAGTTGCTTGGCAAGGTTGAGTCTGTCGCATTTGATAAAACTGGGACACTGACGCAAGGTAAACCAGAAGTGACCGACGTCTTTGCTTTTGATATGGATGAAGACAAGTTACTTAGCCTAACTGCGTCAATCGAGGTTGGTTCAAGTCATCCTCTAGCGGTTTCTTTAGTTACCAAAGTGCAAGAGCAGGGGCTTACTATTCCTGAAGCGTTGGATAAAACCGCGCAAGTAGGCTCTGGTGTCACTGGTTACGTCGATGGAAAAATGGTCCAAGTGGTCACGCCTTCAAAGGCAGACTTTCCACTTTCTCAAGAAGCCAAAGAGCAAGTGGTTACGTTGGAACAACAAGGTAAAACGGTTGTCATTGTTCGTTACGATGACGAGGTCATTGGCGTGATCGCATGGCAAGATACATTGCGCTCAGATGCCCAGCAAGCCATCGCAATGTTGAAGGAACTTGGGGTCACGTCGGTGATGCTAACGGGTGACAACCCGAGAAGTGCAGAAGCAATGGCAAATAGAATAGGCTTGGATTATAAAGCGAGTTTGTTACCTGCAGACAAGGTGCATTACGTCGAGAAACTATCACAACAACATACCGTTGCGATGGTGGGAGACGGTATCAATGATGCTCCAGCCATGAAAGCTTCGAGCATTGGTATTGCGATGGGAGGCGGTACGGATGTTGCGCTCGAGACTGCTGATGCGGCGTTAACACACAACCGGTTGATTGAGCTACCTGCCATGATAGAACTGTCGCGTGCGACGCTAAGTAACATTCGTCAGAATGTCGCGTTAGCGCTAGGTTTGAAAGGTGTATTCTTAGTGACAAGTTTACTTGGGGTTACTGGGTTGTGGGTTGCAGTATTAGCTGACAGTGGTGCAACAGCACTGGTGACATTGAATGCGTTGAGATTACTTCGTTTTGAGTCCAAACAGATCAAATAACTGACCTAACCAATGATCCCACTCATTAATAGCCCGAGGCATTCGTGTATCGGGCTTTTTTTAACCGTATTCACCTGATGCGATCAGACGTTTTTCTCGTCCTTGAAATCACGCATTGCTATGCAACAAAATGACTTAATGCCCCCTAAAGTGTGATAAATACCAGTTTTGTTTGAAATTTCATTTTCATTACATTTTGTCATTGTGATTGTGATCACTCTATGTTGGTGAAAGGTTCGCTACAGTGCATCTGTACCCAATAACTGATTAATGAGCTTATTGTTCATAAAATAAGCCACAATAAGGAGCGACTTATGTCTCAAGCTGTATTCCATTTAGGTGTTACTGAAGCTGATCTTAATGGTGCGACTCTAGCGATCATTCCTGGTGACCCAGCGCGTGTTCAAAAAATCGCAGAACAAATGGAAAATCCAGTATTTCTAGCAAGCCATCGTGAATACACGCTATACCGTGCAGAGCTAGACGGTAAACCTGTTGTGGTTTGTTCTACAGGTATTGGTGGTCCTTCTACCTCTATCGCAGTTGAGGAATTGGCACAGCTTGGTGTTCGTACTTTCCTACGTGTTGGTACAACGGGTGCAATTCAACCGCATGTAAACGTGGGTGACATGATCGTAACGACGGGGTCAGTTCGTCTTGACGGTGCGAGCCTACACTTTGCTCCTATGGAATTCCCAGCAGTTGCTGACTTTGAAGTAGCAACCGCAATGAAAGCAGCGGTAGAAGAGTCTGGCGCTACAGTTCACATGGGTGTGACTGCATCAAGCGACACGTTCTACCCTGGTCAAGAACGTTACGATACGTTCTCTGGTCGTGTTGTTAAGCGTTTCCAAGGCTCTATGCAAGAATGGCAAGACATGGGCGTACTTAACTTCGAGATGGAGTCTGCAACACTGCTAACAATGTGTGCGAGCTCTGGTTTAAAAGCGGGTTGTGTGGCAGGTGTTATCATCAACCGTACACAAAAAGAGATTCCAGATCATTCAACTCTGAAAGAAACGGAAGCGCGTTCAATTAAAGTGGTTGTAGAAGCAGCGCGTAAAATGCTTTAAGCCCCTATAGTTGGCATTTAAACAAACAGAAAAAACCAGAGGCTAACCTCTGGTTTTTTTCTAGTTATAGAAATGCGTACAGCTAAAATTTAGGTATAAAAAAAGCAGCATTAATGCTGCTTTTTATCGTTGTGAATTTTAGCTTTTCTTAATGGCACTATATCTCGTCTGAACCGCCCGCGTCTTTAAACCAAGCAGTTAAGTGCGTTCTTAAATCTTTAAGCTCATCAGGGCCAATCAGGGCTAGCCCTAAGTCTTCAGCACGAGTAATGTCATTGTGACGAAGAGGACGGAAGCTCACCAACATTGCGCGCGCTTGTAAGCCACCTAATAGATCGCGAAGCGATTCTAACTTATATAAAGTATCGTCGCCGTCATCTCTCATGCCTTTGGTTTTGCACTCGATGATGTGCAACTTGTTGTTTACAACTGTTGCGACATCTAACTCATTGCGTACTTCACTTTCACCAAGTTTGCGATAAACCTGAACATTTAACGATCGATCTTGGATCGTCGGCATGGTGTCTTGGATTTGCTTCACGGTGCTGTGAACCAAAGTTTCTAACCACTCACCGTTTGAAAAGCGTCGAGCATCTTCATCTGCAAACGTTAAAACGCCATTCTCATAGGTGGCGATTTCTGCTTCTACTAAATCTGAAAGCAACATGTTGAGCTCACGGTAGCCCTGCTGTTTTTCGGAGAGCTCGACATCAAGCTTTTGTTCTTTGCGGCATGTGGTTGCAAGGTAGTTAAGTGTTGCTAGACCTGGCCCAAGTTCAAGCGCATTTGAGGCCCATCGTTCACCAAGTTCATACAATTTTTTATCAAGAAGAGGTGGTAAATCAACGTGGTGAAACTCGCCGCGTGCACCAAAGATAGTGAGGTAATCTGCAATCGTAATGTGATCTTCGACTTGGGTATCTTCTTTGCCATCAGGGTATAACCAACAAAGCTTATCGCTACTAGGCTCAACCACAAAAATTGGCCAGCGATAGGTACGGAAAACTTCGTACACCGACAACAAGCGATGACGAAGACCACAGCTCGCGTTCAATTTTACATCTTCGCCGCGTTCATGGAGGTCTTTTGCCAGTTTTTGAATTGCTTGTTTGATCAGAGATGTATTAACAGCGGATGGAATTTCAAAAAATTCAGAAGTAATTTCTCGTTGATCTAAAACGGCACTCAGTCGGTCAAATATATCTAACTGGCTCTTGTCTCCGATGAAGACGATATGTGTGCTTAGCGTACGATTATCTAATAGAGGAGTGACCAATCTCACTGGGTCTTGGTCGATAATACCAACATGAACAGCCATAGATTTTCCTTTTTATGAGGCCGCTCGAAAAGAGTTGTGCAAGGGGATGAGCTGGCCTTATTAATCATATGTAGACATGGCCGACAAAAAACAAGGGCGACTTAACAAAAAGTCGCCCTTATATAGTTGATTGCACTAATTAATACTCTTAATTATAAAGTATTTATAACTTAAAGCGGTGGACCAATTCATTTTGCTGATGAGCCAAGTGGGTCAGTGATTCACTGGTTTGTGCGATACTCGACATGGCTTGGAAACTTTCATCGGCGATGCTGTTGATATCTTCAATACTGCGAGCAATGTCTGTTGATGTTTCACTTTGCTCTGCTGCTGCTTGTGAAATGTGCGTACTCATTTGGCTGATCTCAATGATTAGCGCCTGGATCTCTTCCATTGAGCTGTTCGCTTTTGATGCTTGCTCAACCGACATCTCCATATCGCTCATACAGCTTTGTATGACTTGGTTCGCCGATTGCGAGCTAGATTGCAGATTACTGATCATGGATTCAATTTCAGTGGTTGATTGAGTCGTTCTTGATGCGAGTACTCGTACTTCATCTGCCACTACCGCGAAGCCGCGACCTTGTTCACCAGCGCGAGCCGCTTCAATTGCCGCGTTCAATGCCAGTAGGTTGGTTTGCTCCGCAATGTTGCGGATCACATCAAGGATAGACCCAATTTGACCACTCATTTTTTGTAGCTCAGAAACTGCGGAGACCGATTCGTTCAAACGTGTTTCTAGTTGATTAATGGTTGAGATGTTACTGCTCATAACATTTCTGCCTTCTTCAGAGGCAGATTCGACGCGTTGCACCATTTCTAGCGAGCCTTGCGCACTTTGCGCGACTTCCTGCACTGAATGAGACATTTCTGTCATCGCGGTAGCGACGTTTGCCGTTTGTTCGCGTTGAGAGCTCAATTTAATTTGTGCTTGCGAAGAGGTGCGTTCGTTGGTTGTCGCGGTTGACGATAGGTTTTCTGACGCTTCGTTGAGTTTCACCAAGATCTCGTGAAGGTTGTCGGCGAGTGAGTTAATGTGTCCACTCACACGGCTGAATTCGTTGTTATAGCGAATATCGATACGCTGTGTCATATCACCTTCAGTCAGGCCTTCTAACACTTTTAGAATACGAGTCAACGGCTCGCGAACGCTTTGTGCGATGTGGTAGCCAATCGCTGTCGCGAGTAAAACGACAATAACGCCAATGATGATGGCTTTCGTTACACCGGCCGAATATATGTCACCTGCATCTGCCAATGATTCATTGAGCTTATCTGTTGCGGTTGTCGTAAATTGCTCAAGAATCGCCATGGTTGAATCCACTTTATTTGCTAGGTTGGCGATATTGTTATACAAAGCGGCGCGAGCATTGAGGTAATTATTATGTTGGTCTAACACACCGCCACGCATACCAACGTCGCGAGTAAATTGCTCTACAGATTCGCCAAATGCTTTTTCTAGCTCAGGAAGTTGAGTCACCAACCCGCGGAATGCGTAATTCAAGTGCGTTACTGCTTTGCGGTTTTTAGCTACGGCTTGCGTAACAAACTCAGGGTTGGAACTGGCGAGGGCATCAGAGGTAATTACTTCGGCATCTTTTAACTTGATAAAGTAGCTCTTTGCCATGACTTTGACAGAAATGCTGGTTTGATCTGCCACATATTCTTTAAGACCAACCGAAAGTTCGGTATTCAGTTTTTGGAAGCGGCGTGAGGATTTTTGAACTTCTTCTTGAGCCGCGAACATTGCTTCGTAGTTGTCCATGGCCTCTAGAGCTTCTGTAAAATAGCTCTGCTCTAACGTTTTTAACTGTGAAAACGGTTCGGCAAGAGAAGGGTAGATTTGGCTTGCGGTTTTCAGTTGAGCCAATGTGGATTCGAAGCGTTGTTGAGATCTAGCAAATTCCTGACGCATTTCATCCATGCGTTGTTTATTCTCTGTCGTCAGGAAGTCTTTAAATGATTTGTCGGCAGAAAGCAGCTCAACACTGGTTTGATTAGATAACGATACCAACGGTAGGGATGATTTAGAAACCGTGCCAAATTTTCCGTGAATATCACTCATTCCTCCCATCATAATGGCAATTGTGACGGCAAATAGGATGATGATCAGTGCAAAGCCGGCATACATCCTTTTAATAACTGAACCTCGCATAAGTGAGCTTCCTCTCCCAAAAATAGACAAGCTACCCAAGTATTTTTGAATTTACTTGGGTATAAAAATAATAATTGTCTTAAAAAAGTAACAAAATTCATTGGATTGTATTCAGTTTGTGACGCGCATTTTATGACGCACACGACAAAAAAAGCCTCGTTAATTAGCATTTGATTAATAATGTTAAGTGAACACTGTTTTTATTGAGCTCCGCTTTTGGTTGGCGCATACTAATTGGGGTCTAATTACGTTTATAAAATGGAGTCCTCATGGCGGAAGAAACGATCTTTAGTAAAATTATTCGCAAGGAAATCCCTGCCGATATCCTTTATCAAGATGATTTGGTGACTGCGTTTCGCGACATTAACCCTCGCACACCAAGCCATATTCTCATTATTCCGAATAAACTGATCCCAACAACGAATGATGTAGAAGCTGAAGATGAAGCAATGATGGGGCGTTTGTTCACTGTTGCTAGAAAGTTAGCGAAAGAAGAAGGTATTGCTGAAGACGGCTATCGCCTAATCGTTAATTGTAATCCACATGGTGGCCAAGAGGTTTACCATATTCACATGCACCTACTAGGCGGCCGCCCTCTAGGACCAATGGTATTGAGCTAAGCTTTTAAAAGTGGGTGGCGATTCACCCACTTCTTTTTCCTGTCGAATGACACATTTGTGGAGATAAATGTGAAACTAGGTGTAAAGCTGTTAGGGCTGATGAGCTGGGCTTTAATGGCCTCTGGCTGCGCGAATTTATCTGCGGGCAATCTGTTTAGCCATTACAGCAACCAGAATCAAGAAGTTTATCAAGCCGTTGTTGCAGGGGAATATGCCAAAGCAAAACAACTTCAATCAAGTGAAGTGGGTGGCGAGATACTTGGCAATTTTGAAAAAGGTCGTATCTCTTTTCTTGCTGAAGATTACCCAACAAGTTTGAATGCGCTAGAAAGCAGCGATCGTGCCGTACGTGTTCAACAAGATCGAGCGACGATATCTGTGTCAGACACGGCAACGAGCGTCGGCTCTCTCGCAGTGAACGACAATCTCCAAGATTATCATCCCGCCGATTACGAACTTGGCTTTTTGCACCTGTATCTAGGACTAAATTACTTACAGAAAAACGATTTAGAAGGGGCACTAGTTGAAGTGCGTCGAGCTAATCAAGTTCAGGAAGCAGCAAGAAAGGCGCGTGAAAAAGAGCTAAAAGCAGCAGAGAAAGACCTTAACAAGCAAGGCATGTCTGCCAATTTAGGCAGTGTGTTAGCGAACTACCCTGATGCTGGTAAAAAACTAAGCGCGGTACAAAATGGTTATCTGTTCTATCTTTCTGGCTTGTTATATGAAGCGTCGCGAGACTTAAACAGTGCTTATGTTGATTACCGACGAGCACTCGCTGTAATGCCAGACAACAAGCAAGTTGTGGAAAGCACCTTATACGCTGCTAAGAAGCTGGGCATGCGTGAAGACTTGCGCATGCTAGAGAAGCGGTATGGCAAAGCACCTTCTGGATTAACTCAGTCACAAGGGCGAGTCATCGTTATTGATGAGCAGGGTGTTGTTGAGGCGATGAAAGGGTGGCGTATTGATTTACCGATTTACGACAGTCGCGATAATGGCGCGATTTATTCGTTGGCGCTTCCTTATTATCAGAACCGAGGTGCTCAACGTTTTAGCGATGTTGTTTTAAATGGTCAGGTATTGCCTTCCAGTACGCTGACTGATGTTAATGCGATGGCGCAAAACGATCTTAATGAACGTCTTACTACAATAGTGATCCGTCAAGCTCTTCGTGTTTGGGCAAAAGATCGAATCCGAAAAGAGGCGGCGAAAAAAGGCGATGATGTGGGCAACATACTTTTCAATGTATGGAACACATTGACCGAACAGCCAGATACAAGAAGTTGGCAAACATTGCCAGCGCAAGTGAAAACGGCTTCAAAAATCGTGAAACCGGGAACACAAAGTTTAAACTTGGGTGATCAAACCTATCAGTTTGAAGTGCCTGCACAGCAGACTACATTGGTATGGGTATCTCGTCAGGGAGCACACTCAACCGTGTGGCATAAACAGCTAGGGAGACTGTAATGAAAGCATGGCTTGTTTGTTTAGCAATGGCTATTGGTTTAGTTGGATGCGCCGAAAACACGGCTGGTATTCGAATTGATGGCCAAACGCAAAAAGTATTTTTTAATGATAACGTTTTAGGTAGTCGCTTATTAGTTGACAACATCACCACCACTTACGTTGATGATCGCCCACGAGGAGTCGTGCAGCTGAGTAGCAATTACAAAGGTGATCAGCACATTCTTTACCGATTTTATTGGTATGACAACAATGGTTTAGAAGTGAATACCAAACCTGGTCCGTGGCGAAAAATGATTGTGCGAGGATTTGAGCAAGTCACGTTATCTGAAGTTACTGTGAATCCAAATGGCACAAAATTCCGTGTGCAAATTAGAGAAGCACAAGACGATTAATCTTAACGGCTCTGCCGAAGCTGCCGCGCTAACGATGCGCTGGTATTGAAAAACTAAGGAACTCTCATGAAAAAAAGTATTATTGCTCTTTTAGGTCTTGCCGTCATTTTAGGTGGCTGTTCTAACAAAGTCTCTTACGGCGATGCGCAAGCAACAGAAACCACGACTATCGATTTTGGCTCAACAGATTTACAAAAAATCGCGGCTGAAATGGTGGATAGCATGATGATGTCGGGCTCTGTAGCAGCAATTACTCGTGACCAACGTCCTATCGTTTTTGTTGAGCGAATTAAGAACAAAACCAGTGAACATATTGACACTGAATCCATTACCGACACGATCTCTACTAAGATGTTGAACTCAGGTAAGTTCCGCTTTGTTGATATGGATCGTGTTGAGTCTGTGCGTGAACAACTTAACTTCCAAAACACGGATGAGCTTGTTAACCAAAGCACAGCGATCCAATTTGGTAAAATGGTTGGTGCTCAATACATGCTTTACGGCAACCTATCTAGCATTGTGAAAAATGCAGGTAGCGATAAAGATGTATACTACAAGATGACCATGCGCCTAATGGACCTAGAAACAGGTTTGATTGAGTGGGCGGATGAAACTGAAATTCGTAAAGCGCAATCTAAGAGCCTATTCGGTCTTTAATCGAACAGGGTGGAGAAGTCATCAATGGCATGGTTTTCTTGGCAACAAGCAAAACAGTTAGATCCGAGTCTTAACGCTCTCGATGGCTTCTTTACGGAGCCTCCGGTAAAACTACAAACTGTTACCGGCGGGCTCACCAACCGTTGTTGGCGGTTGGAATCTTCTCAAGGCCTTGCATACATCTGGCGACCGACCAGTCATGTCTGCAAGGCTTTTTCAATTTCTCGTCACAGTGAATATCAAGTGCTGAATGCAGTCTCTTCATTGGAAATTGGCCCCAAGCCAGTTTTTATTCATGAGCAAGGGTTGCTGGTGGAATGGATAGAAGGAGAGGCACTGACGGAGTCAGGCTTAGCACTAAGCGATTTATTATCCATTGCGGCGAAGATTCATCAATATCCGATAAGCGCAATTCCTTTGGTTCCATTTTCATATATTTCTCGCATCGATCATTATTGGCTTGAGCTTGATGGTCAGTATGTGGGTACGGAGTTTGAGGCTTTGTACATGAAGTGGCGCACGGAACCGAACGTTGCACCTGTTCCGCTTGCCCTATGTCACTTCGATCTGGGGTGTTACAACCTAGTGCGAGGGGAGAGTGGGGTGAAAGTTATTGATTGGGAGTATGCCGGGATTGCTGACCCTAGGCTAGATTTGACCTTAACTATTCAGGTCGCGAATGCGCCTGTGGAAGAAGCGGTAAAGCAGTATTGCCAAATTCGAGGTATCGAAGATGTGTCTCTTTGGCTGAGAGGTGTACACGCTTGGCAACCAAGAACCTTGGTGATGGCGATGCTCTGGTATCTACTTGCCTATAAATTGTGGGGAACTGAACAATACTTAAACAGTGCGTATGAGTTGAAAGGCTCATTGTGTATGGAAGATCACTGTTTTGAGAACTCGTGATATTTTCCCCTTTAACAGTAAGGAAATAGTGGTAGTTTTAATAAAAGTACCAGATACACACAGGGAGAGGTACACATGATTATTTACTTACACGGCTTTGACAGTACAAGCCCGGGTAACCACGAAAAAGTTCTTCAACTGCAATTTATCGACGACGACGTTCGTTTTATCAATTACAGCACCCTTCACCCAAAGCACGACATGCAACACTTGTTAAAAGAAGTGTCTAAAGTTATCGATCAATCTGATGACCCAAACCCATTAATCTGTGGGGTTGGTTTAGGTGGTTACTGGTCTGAGCGAATTGGTTTTCTATGCGGTATCAAGCAAGTGATGTTCAACCCGAACTTGCACCCAGAAAAAACGATGGCTGGTCGAATCGATCGCCCAGAAGAGTACGAAGATATCGCAACAAAATGTGTTGATCAGTTCCGAGCGAAAAATCAAGCTCACTGCTTAGTGATTCTCTCTAAAGATGATGAAGTGCATGACAATTCGAAAACGGCAGCTGAGCTAGAAAAACACTATCAGATCATTTGGGATGAAACTCAGTCTCATAAGTTCAAAAAAATCTCTCATCATTTACAAGCGATAAAGGCATTTAAAAATACTTATTAATGTTGAGTGTAGACAGTAAAGCGGCGTTTTTATCGGCTGCTTTGCTGCGATTCCTTCTCTTGAGTATGCCGAGCCACTGTCTCTTTGAAAGGCACATTTTCTTGGTTTAACGCTTTGAATATTGTGTTCTCCTTACCGTTTTCTTACTTCCCTCCTATGTAGCACGAACACCTTGTTGTAGAGTAGTCGAAAAGTAGTCAATCCATACTCGTTACACGGATTTTGGTTGCCTTCAAAGTTGGTCTCTATATAATGAACCGGACTAAAATAATTTGATAAATATCAAAAAAAATTGAGAGCGAGTAATAAACTTGCCCAAAAACTTCTGGCGTCGTATGCGTACCAGATAAACATGCCAAACCCTGACAAGTCATTGATAGATAAAGAATCAAGGTGAGTGGTAGTTTTTTAATCCAAGTAATTGAGACACCTCTAAGAACCAAGAATTCATCGGTTGGATGGATGCCACAAATGTTTGTGAGTCATGCATCGAGCTGAACCCCATATATTCATTTTTGTAGAGGAAAATCATTGTGACACGCATTATCGTTGTAGGCGGCGGTGCAGGTGGTCTTGAGTTGGCAACTAAGCTTGGTCGAACTCTAGGTCGCAAAAACCGTGCGCAAATTACGCTAGTCGATCGAAAAGCGAGCCACTTGTGGAAGCCATTATTGCATGAGGTTGCTACAGGTTCTTTGGACGAAGGAGTAGATGCACTGAGCTATCGAGCTCATGCAAAAAACCACAGCTTCGACTTCCAAATGGGTAGTCTTCAAGACATCGACCGTGAACGTAAAGTGATCATCTTAAGTGAGCTTAAAGACGAACACGGTGAACTTCTTATGCCAAGCCGTGAGCTAGAATACGACATTCTAGTGATGGCGATTGGCTCGACATCAAACGACTTCAACACGCCTGGCGTTCGTGAAAACTGTATTTTCCTAGACAGCCCTGAGCAAGCACACCGTTTCCGTACAGAAATGAACAACGAGTTCCTAAAGCTGCACGCGAAAAACGGCAACGGTACGGTCGATATTGCGATTGTTGGTGCTGGTGCAACTGGCGTTGAACTATCAGCTGAGTTACATAATGCTGTTAAAGAGCTGCGCACTTATGGCTTCGGTGATCTTGATTCTAGCAAGTTGAACGTCAATCTGATTGAAGCAGGTGAGCGTATTTTACCAGCGTTACCTCCACGTATTTCTTCTGCTGCTCATCAAGAGTTGGTGAAGTTGGGCGTAAACGTGCGCACCGCCACTATGGTGACTAAAGCTGAAAAAGATGGCCTTACTACAAAAGATGGTGAGAAGATCCCAGCTCAAATCATGGTTTGGGCTGCGGGTATCAAAGCTCCAGACTTTATTAAAGATATCGCTGGCTTAGAAACGAACCGTATCAATCAGCTTGTAGTGAAAAACACACTACAGACAACACGAGATGATGACATCTTTGTTATTGGTGACTTAGCACAATGCACCCAGTCTGACGGTTCGTTCGTGCCGCCACGCGCTCAAGCTGCACACCAAATGGCAAGCCAGGCATTTAGTAACATCGTCGCGAAGATCAACGGGCGCGAGTTGAAAGACTATGTATATAAAGATCACGGTTCATTAGTGTCTCTAAGTCGCTTCTCAACCGTTGGTAGTCTGATGGGGAACCTAACTAAAGGGTCGATGATGGTAGAAGGCCGTATTGCTCGTGTCGTTTACATCTCATTGTATCGCATGCACCTAATGGCGTTGCACGGTGTATTCAAAACCGGTCTGATGATGCTCGTCGGCCGCATTAATCGCGTGCTGCGTCCAAACCTTAAGCTGCACTAAGGTTTTAAATCCACTCTGTGTGGATGTGTTGTATCTTAAAAAATGCAGAAGCCACCGCAAGTCGGTGGCTTTTTGTTTATGTTAGATCTGTCGGTAAAAGTGAGAACACAACGCCATCTTTAGGCTTACCCTGAAAAATAAACCGGTTTCTGGCGATGGCTTCTTTTTGTGCACCGACGGACTCAATTAAGGCTTGGCTAGCTTCGTTGTCGGGGTCACAAACAATCTCTAGTCGAGTTAAACTTAGCTTTGCGAAGCAGAATTCTGCTAAGGCTTTAACGGCTTCTTGGGCATAACCTTGCCGTTGATAGCGGTCGGCAACCCAGTAACCAATACTCGCCATATTAAACGTATGATATAACTCATTAACCGCTGCCATTCCAACCAAAGTGTTACTTTGCCGCTCATAGATACCGAAACCAAAAGCCTCAGTTTTGACCCAGTTAAGACGGGTTGCCAACAGAAAGTCCTGCGCGGTTTTCAATGTGACGTTTTTATCACACCAGTCAAGCCATTGGTGCAGCGAAGGGGATTCTGCAAGTAGTCGTTGTAGTGAATGTGCTTCTTCAGCAGGGATGAGCTTGAGCGCTAAGCGGGGCGCAATGATTTCAAAGTCTGGACTCATGAACTAATACGACTTCCATGTTGAGTGTAAGTAAATTGAAAGCTGTCTATTTATACTTGAACGCAGCTATTTTCCTTGCTCTGCGTTGGTTAGGAATAACTGAGGTATAGCAGATAAAAACAAAGCGCAGCTTTGCTGCGCTTTGTCGAACCGCTCGTGCTTATCGAACCCGACGAACTTGAATGATCATACCCATCAACGGGTTATCTAGGTAATGAGTCTCGCTGCTACGCATACGACGTTTTTGATCCATTCGATAACTCTTCAGGAATTTCTCTTCGGTTACTGTCGGCGATATTTCTGCCAAGTTACCGACTTGGACGTTACCATCTACTTCACCTAAGTCATCCGCCAATTGCTCAGTTGAGGTTGGTTCAAAACGCACCTCTCTAACACTTGGTTCGCGCAGATCTAGTGTTGTTTCGGCGAAGAGGTAATGCTGTACGTATATTTGGAATCGACCATCTAGTTCATATAAAGGACCATTGACCGTCTCTTCACTGTAACCGTCGCTGGAAAATGTTTGATTGCTATTGCCATTGATTGGGCGGCCATCTGCTTGATAAGAATCAGAGAAATCTCGCCCGCCAACGATGCGGAAAATTGGGGCGCTAGATTTACCTCGGTCACCTTGACGCCAGGCTACGTGTTTAAGCACTTTAAAGCCGGCATGATTATTTAGTGCCGCTTCTTGCGCGTTAAGACGGAAAGAAGAACTTGGCAAAAGTGTCACGCCTTTAGAGCGGCGGTAGGATTCACTCTCTAGGCTACCGACATTTTCCATATCGATTTTTGGCAGTTGATTCGGCCAAGATTCTGTTGTGCTTTCAGCGTCGACTGCTCGCTTGAAAATGATCACTTCAATATCAAATTGGCGCTGTGCCCAAGAGGGCATTGAGACACATAGAAGCAATAACGGGATCAGTATTCTCATTCGACTATTAGCTCGTTGGTAATAAATTCTGTTTAAAATCATTCAGTAAGTCTTGAACAAACTGAATGCGTTTACGTCGGTCCACCAATGGTACGCTAAACTTGAACTTAGTTGGACCTTCCATTGCAAATTTTTGCGGCTGTGATTGCAGCAGTTTAACTAAATACGCTGGATTTATGTCAGCATCAGGGTAAAACTCGATAAATCCACCTTTATCATGGGCTTCTATCTTTTTCGCTTTTAAACTACCAGCCGAAATTTTCAATTCTGAGACGGCAAGTAAGTTCTTTGTTGCGTCTGGAAGCAAACCAAAGCGATCAATCAGTTCCACTTTTAGCTCTGATAGTTCATCACTGCTTGTGACACTCGCAATGCGTTTGTACATCGACAGTCGTGTGTTTACATCCGGAATGTAATCATCTGGTAAGAGCGCTGGGATTCGCATTTCCACTTCAGTTTGCTCACGAAGCAGCTCATCCAAAGATGGCTCCTTGCCTTCTTTTAATGCTTGCACTGCTTGTTCCAGCATTTCCATATAAAGTGTAAAACCAACGGATTGAATTTGCCCACTTTGCTCATCACCAAGCAGCTCACCAGCACCACGGATTTCTAAATCGTGGGTTGCTAACGTAAAGCCAGCACCTAGGTCTTCCAGTGAAGCAATCGCATCAAGACGCTTGATGGCATCTTTGGTCATGGCTTTTGGATGCGGTGTTAATAAGTAAGCATAGGCCTGATGGTGCGAACGTCCAACACGGCCACGTAATTGATGCAACTGCGCCAAGCCAAGATTGTCCGCACGATCCATGATTATGGTATTCGCCGTCGGTACGTCGATACCGGTTTCGATGATGGTTGTACACACCAACACATTAAAGCGCTGATGGTAGAAGTCATTCATGATTCGCTCAAGTTCGCGCTCGCGCATTTGACCATGAGCCACGGTAATACGTGCCTCTGGGATGAGCTTCTGTAAGTCTTCTGCCGTTTTTTCAATGGTTTCAACCTGATTGTGCAGGAAGTAAACCTGACCACCACGCATAATTTCACGCAGTACCGCTTCACGGACCACTGGCTCTTCTTTTTGTCGAACAAAGGTTTTAATGGCTAAACGGCGTGCAGGAGGTGTCGCGATGATCGACAGGTCTCGCATGCCACTCATTGCCATATTCAGTGTGCGTGGAATTGGTGTTGCGGTGAGGGTAAGAATGTCCACATCCGCACGCATTGCTTTGACTTTTTCTTTTTGACGAACCCCGAAGCGGTGTTCCTCATCAACGATCAACAAACCTAAATCTTTGAATTTAATGTCGCTCGAAAGCAGCTTATGCGTACCAACGACAATGTCTACTTTACCATCGGCAACGTCTTGCAGAATGACTTTTTGTTCTTTGGCAGATTTAAAACGAGACAGTACTTCAACTCGGATTGGTAAGTTGGCAAAACGGTCACGGAAGTTTTCGAAATGCTGCTGAGCAAGCAAGGTTGTTGGTACGAGTACGGCGACCTGTTTACTGTTATCCGTTGCGACAAATGCTGCGCGCATAGCGACTTCCGTTTTACCAAAGCCCACGTCACCACACACTAAGCGATCCATCGCTTTTGCCTGGCACATGTCTGACAATACGGCATTGATGGCCATCGCTTGGTCATCTGTTTCTTCAAACGGGAATGTTGCTTTAAATGTTGCGTATTGCCCACGATCTAGCTCAAATTTGAAGCCAGGTTTTAATTCTCGTTTAGCATACACATCCAGCAATTCTGCTGCGACATCACGCACTTTTTCTGCCGCTTTACGACGTGCTTTTGCCCACGCTTCACCACCTAATTTATGCAGTGGCGCACTCTCTTCAGCGCCGCCAGAATAACGGCTGATAAGATTCAGTGATGAAACTGGCACGTAGAGCTTGGCATCGTTTTGATACTCAAGGGTGACGTATTCCGTTTTCATGCCACCGGCTTCAAGTGTTTGTAAACCGATGTAGCGGCCAATACCGTGATCAATATGAACCACAGGTTGACCGGGTTTTAGTTCCGCAAGATGGCGAATAACGGTGTCACTGTTGACGGCTTTTTTATCTTTGCGGCGTCGCTGGATAACACGGTCACCGAGTAGATCACTTTCACAGATCAGAGCGAAGTTCAGCTCTTCGTGAATGAAACCATGCTCTGCTGCGCCTAAGATCAAGCTGAATCGATCACCCGAGTCTAGAGCTTGGTAAAGTGAGCCATGTACGACCGGCCGAACTTTGATGCCTTGCAACAGCTCCGTTAGTGCTTCACGACGACCTTCTGACTCTACCGAGAAAACGATTTTGCCGCTGAATTGCTCACTAAACTGACGAAGGCGCGAGAGCGGCTCTTTATTTTGTTGTTGAACGCCAAGCTCGGCTAACGATTGTACTGGTAGGTTTTGACGACCGGCACGCTTAACCACTTTATCTAGGCTCAATTGAGCGATAGGGAGCTGTTTTAGTTGACTGAAAAGTTCGTCTTTTTTCAACCAAAGCTGTTCAGGAGTCAAAAGAGGACGCAGCGGATCAACTTTTTTCTGGTCGTATCGATATTCGACATCGGTTAAGAAAGTATCGACCGCAGATTCGATATCACCATATGTGATGACTTGAGAGTCTTCTGGCAAATATTCAAATAAAGTCTCGGTATGGTCAAAAAACAGCGGCTGCCAATACTCAATACCAGCGGGCCACGTGCCTTTGGTCACTTGCATGTAGATTGATTCAGGCTCGCGGCGTGCGTCGAACTGGGTGCGCCAACGTGTACGGAAATCTTCAATCGCTTCTTTAGTGGTTGGGAACTCATGTGCAGGCAGCAATTGGATTTGCTGAATATCGTCGATAGAGCGTTGGTTCTCTGGATCAAACGTGCGAATGGTATCTATTTCATCATCAAAGAAGTCGATGCGGTACGGGTCATTGCTGCCCATAGGAAAGAGATCCAGAATAGACCCACGACTTGCATATTCACCTGGCCCAAATACTTGATCTACATGGCGGTAGCCTGAATTTTCAAGTTGTACACGTAACTTCTCTAGCGAGAGCCGATCACCAGTTTTCACCATTAAAGTGTGTTGCAACAGAAAATCACGTGGCGATTGGCGTTGCAATACTGTACTGACCGGGACGATGGTTATGCCATCACGTTGACTTGGCAGTTGGTATAGGCGTGCGATACGTTCAGAGATGATTTCTTGATGCGGAGAAAAGTTATCGTAAGGCAGCGTTTCCCAGTCGGGGAACAGGCTTACCGTTTGGTCGGTGAATTGCTCAATCTCTGCCTGAAGCTTTAAAGCGATTTGCGGGTCAGGCACAACGAGTAGCGAGTGACTCGAATGCTGCTTGGCCAGCTCTGCAATGGCTAGAGGTAGAGCTGCGCCCGGCAAATTACCTAGCTGTTTTTTGTCGCCACGCTCTGAAGGGTTTGTGACGGAAAGAATCGTTGCTTTTGTCATAGGAATTATTTTTTATCTCGCTCCATCGAGCGCTGACGTAAAAGTTTTTGTTGTTGATACAGTGCCGCCTTTATCAGTAAATCTTGATCAGATTCTCGGAGCATCTTGTATCTAAGCGTGATAATGAAATCTTGCTCTGAAGCATCACATTCTTCTACTTGAGCGTAACAGTAAATCGCCGCAGCAGGGTGATCGAGGAACAGTTTAACACGAACGAGTTGTTGAGTAGTTAACGCTGTATCTGAGCGGAAACTGAGTTGACTAGCACCAAACTGCGTCGTTTGATATCGAATGGAGGCGTCATCTTGTTGTGAAAGCATAAAGCTCAACAAGAGGTTAAGTTTCGCGTTTTGCGTATCAAGCAAGTTGATCACATGCTTTAACTCTTTGTTTTTCAGCCCTAGACGCGCGTTGTCTGCCAACATATCTAAGTGACTAAATTCACTGGCGACAATAAATGGTGCTGGAATTTCGGAGGCAAATGTTTCTTCATCTGGCAAAGCAAAGTCCGCACTCAACGTTTCGACGTTGATGGTGAGGTTATGATGGACGGTAAAGTATTCTTGCTCTGTCATATAGTCGATCCTTTTGCCAGTGAGCGCTCCTTGCTCACTCAACAAACAAAGAGAAATAGGGCACTGATTATCGCTAACTGAATGAAGTTATCAAGTTTAGCCGATTTGTCCTTGAACTTTTTGCCCTAAATACAGACTTATTGCATGTCGTTGACAAATTTAGCGATTCTCTTGTCTTCTTAATGAGAAGAGTAAGGTAAGATAATCCGCTAAAGCTTTATATCAAAACAACCAGTTGGTTTGTCTTATATGTATCATCCTATCTCATTGTTTATTGGCTTAAGGTATCTTCGGGGACGCTCTGGAGATAGGTTCAGCCGATTTGTTTCTTATATGTCGACGGCGGGTATTACGATCGGTGTAATGGCGTTGGTGACGGTTCTTTCTGTGATGAACGGGTTTGAATCGCAGTTAAAAGAACGCATTTTAGGTGTGCTACCTCATGCCGTGGTTTCGCAACACGATGGAAAAACGCCTATGACCGAGTCTGCCCCTCCATTTGTTCAAGCGATGTCGAGTGAATCTCAGCCGGAGCCTATCGTTAGAGGAGAGGCTGTTATTCAGAGTTCTGCACAGCTGACGGCTGGTTACCTCATCGGTATTGAACCTAAGAAAGGCGATCCGATTAGCAACCATTTGATTGCCGGACGATTATCGTCACTTCAAGCAGGTGACTACAATGTATTTTTGGGTCACAGTTTGGCGCGTTCACTAAAGGTCTCAATCGGGGATAAAGTGCGCTTGATGGTGACCAACGCAACGCAGTTTACCCCACTTGGCCGTATTCCTAGCCAGCGAAACTTTACTGTCTCAGGCATTTTCAATACGGGATCGGACGTTGATGGTCAATTAATGATTGTGAACATGACGGATGCATCTAAGCTGATGCGTTTCCCTAAAGACACGGTTTCTGGTTGGCGTGTCTTTTTCTCTGACCCATTTATGGTGACGGATTTTGCTGACCAACCCATGCCTGATGGGTGGCAATGGAGTGATTGGCGCGAACAGCGTGGTGAGCTTTTCCAAGCGGTGAAAATGGAAAAGAACATGATGGGACTTATGCTAGGTCTAATTGTGGGTGTCGCTGCATTCAATATTATCTCCGCTTTAATCATGGTGGTAATGGAGAAACAATCAGAAGTCGCAATATTGAAAACTCAAGGCATGACTCAATCTCAAGTGATGACCATTTTCATGGTGCAAGGTGCAAGTAGTGGTGTAATTGGCGCGATTGTTGGTGGCGCTGCGGGCGTGATCTTGTCACTTAATCTAAATGCGATTCTTGAATCTGCTGGTGTGGCGCTATTCAGCTTTGGTGGTCATCTACCCATCTTGATTGATTCACTGCAAATTCTTTTAGTGGTGGTATTGGCGATTGCTCTTAGCCTTGCTGCTACGCTTTATCCTTCTTATCGAGCATCTTCTGTTAAACCTGCTGAGGCACTTCGCTATGAATAAGCTATTAGAATGTCGTGATATTCGTAAAGTCTACCGAGAGGGTTCGTTAGATACGGAAGTGTTGAAAGGCGTAAGTTTCGATATCGACAAAGGGGAGTTGGTTTCTATTGTTGGCTCTTCTGGTTCGGGAAAAAGTACCTTATTGCATATTTTAGGTGCGTTAGATGACGCAACTCATGGTGAAGTTGATTTTCTAGGGCAAAACCTATCAGCTTTGAGCTCGAACAAACAGGCGGCATTACGCAACAAGCACCTTGGTTTTGTATACCAGTTTCATCACTTATTGGCTGACTTTACTGCGCTTGAAAATGTGGCGATGCCACTGATGATTGGCGGTGCTAAAGTAGCGGATGCAAAACAGGCGGCTAAAGCGCTGTTAGATAAAGTTGGTTTGAGTCATCGGATGCAACATAGACCCTCCGAGTTATCGGGCGGTGAGCGTCAGCGTGTTGCGATTGCGCGTGCATTGGTGAATAAACCTGATCTGGTCTTGGCTGATGAACCTACGGGGAACTTAGATCACAATACGGCACTGTCTATCTATGATTTGATGCGCGAGCTCAATAAAGAGTCAAACATTGCATTTTTGGTTGTCACGCATGACAAAGAGCTGGCAGCAAAAATGGATCGTCAAATGCACATGCAAGATGGTTTGCTCGTAGATCGTTTTGTGACTGATACAGCATCTGCGGAGGGCTAGTTTTGTTTACCTCTTTAGCTTTGATGATTGGTGGTCGCTTCAGTCGAGCGAAAAAGCGCAACAAGATGGTGTCTTTCATATCGCTTTCTTCGACCATTGGTATTGCGGTTGGCGTTGCTGTGATCATTATCGGTTTGTCTGCAATGAATGGCTTTGAGCGCGAGCTGCAATCGCGTGTGTTGTCTGTGATCCCACACGGCGAGTTAGAAGGTGTTAATGGACCACTTCATGACTACACCAAAACGATGAATCAAGCTCTAAAACATGAACATGTTGTCGCGGCAGCACCGTACGTTCGTTTTACGGGTTTGGCAGAAAAAGGCAGTAAGCTAAAAGCGATAGAAGTTCGTGGCGTAGAGCCTACTTTCGAGCAAGCGGTGTCGAGCTTATCGAATTTTATTGACCAAGCAGCTTGGCAAAACTTTTATGCCGGTCAGCAGCAAGTGATCTTAGGCCGAGGTGTAGCAAACGAGCTAAATGTCGCCGTGGGGGATTACGTTACGTTAATGATTCCGCAAACAGGCGGCGCAAATAAAGTGCAGGCTCCTAAGCGTGTGCGCGTGAAGGTGTCAGGGTTCTTAACGTTGAATGGCCAAATCGACCACTCTCTAGCGTTAGTACCATTAGCTGATGCGCAGCAATACGCGAGGTTAGGGGGAGGGGTCACAGGCATTTCACTAAAAACTGACGATGTTCTCAATGCGCCTTCTATTGTTCGTGAGGTTGGTAGCATGGTTGATGTTTACGTGTATTTGAAAAGCTGGCAGCAAAAGTTTGGTTTTTTGTATCGCGATATTCAGCTCGTGCGCACCATTATGTACTTGGTGATGGTACTGGTGATTGGCGTGGCATGTTTTAATATTGTGTCTACGTTGATGATGGCAGTGAAAGACCGAGCGGCGGAAATTGCAATTTTGCGAACAATGGGAGCAAAAGATAGCCTAATCAAACGGATCTTTGTTTGGCAAGGTGTATTCTCTGGTGTATTTGGCAGTCTCGTCGGCAGTGTTATCGGTGTCTTAGTGGCGTTAAACCTGACTCCGTTAATTAAAGGGTTAGAGAGCTTAATTGGTCATCAGTTTTTATCGGGTGATATTTACTTTGTTGACTTCTTACCATCACAACTACACTGGCCAGATGTGGCATTGGTGTCAGTGACGGCGATAGTGCTTAGTTTACTTGCGACGTGGTATCCTGCTTCTCGTGCCGCAAGGTTGAATCCGGCGGCTGTACTGAGTTCTAAATAGCTGATTGTTTTACAATATGCGAAATACAAAAAAGGACCGAATTCGGTCCTTTTTTGTATTTATCCGACTTGAGTAACATCGCGTTTCATTCTAACTGTTAGATGCCCCTCAACTGATAGCTCAAATGCTGATTTTTACGCAGTAAGGTCTTATCTTATTTTGCGTTTTTGCCAGCTCCGTACCACGGAGTAGCGCCAAAGCCCTCGAATTCCGAAGTAGCCAATAATCGCGGATACAACCCCACAAATTGCGCAGCCCAATAGAAATGGAGGTCCAATGGTGCTCATTTGCTGCATGATGAATTCCCACGATAGTTCAAAGTGAAAAGGTTGCGGGGGAAGACGCATCACTAGAGCACCTAGCTTGTACGCAAAGTAAAATAGCACAGGCATAGTGATAGGGTTGCTGATCCATACCAAAGCGACGGAGAGGGGCAGATTGACACCCAACATAATGGCCAAACCAGCGGCCATGATCATTTGGCTCGGCAGCGGAACAAAAGCCATAAATAACCCGACAGCAAAAGCCCCTGATGCCGAGCGGCGGTTTAAGCACCACAAGTTTGGGTTGTACAACACATTGCCGAAGACCTTCAATGCTTTTTGGCGTTTGATCAATTCATGATCTGGCATGAAGCGTTTTATCAGCTTTCTAGGCATAGGACAGCATGACTCTCTCAGAAAAAAGTTGGACCTTGGCGTTATTTTTAGCGAGCGTAATCTCGTCAGCTTGGTGGCCGACAATACCAGATTGGCGTTGGTTGCTGCTGGGAATAATAACCACTGGCTCAATAATCAAATTACGTCGTGGCTTAATTAGCATAGGCGCAATTGCGGGCTTTATGGTTGTCATCGTCCACGGCAATGTATTGGAGTCTCAGAGACAAGCCCTTTTTCAAGCAGGGGAGAATATTACCATAATTGGTAAAGTTGACAGCCCTTTTACGCAAATAAGTCACGGTTATGAAGGTATTGTCGCTATAGAAGCGGTAAATTCTCAAACTCTGTTACCTTTTCTTAAACCTAAAATCCGTCTTATTACGCCTTTTCCACTCGATGTTAACAGTGAGTTTACGACATCCATCTCGTTAAAGCCGATTACAGGTCTACGCAACGAAGCTGGCTTTGATGCTGAAAAGCACGCGATGGGTAAAAATATTATCGCCCGAGCGGTTGTCAACAAAGACGCTAAGTGGATTGTTCGTTCTAATGTATCTCTGCGTCAATCCATTATTGCCGATGTCGCTGATGATGTGTCTTCCCTTCATCATTTCTCGTTAATAAGTGCGTTAGTTTTTGCTGACCGTTCTTGGTTGTCTAAGGAAGATTGGCAAGCGCTCAGGGACAGTGGTTTACTGCATTTGGTCTCCATTTCTGGTTTACATATTGGTATGGCGTTTACTTTTGGGCTAGTCGTGGGCGGTACCGTTCGTTATCTATTACCCCAATACCAGTTGTTGCCTAGCTTATATGGGCTGATCTTCGCTGTTGCCTACGCTTGGTTAGCGGATTTCTCTCTGCCTACTACGCGAGCAGTGTCGGTATGCGTTGTTTACGTTCTCCTGAAGTATACTCTGGTGCACTGGACTTCTTGGCGAGTTCTTTTGCTTGCAGTATCTCTACAACTGCTTGTTCAACCTTTTGCATCCTACAGTATGAGCTTTTGGTTATCATACCTCTCCGTTTGTGCGGTATTGTTCGCAATTAATTTGATTCGACATCAAAGGGGAGG
This sequence comes from Vibrio sp. 1557, assembly GCF_033340175.1. Taxonomy (NCBI): domain Bacteria; kingdom Pseudomonadati; phylum Pseudomonadota; class Gammaproteobacteria; order Vibrionales; family Vibrionaceae; genus Vibrio; species Vibrio sp. 1557. The sequence goes on from NZ_JAWOVZ010000004.1 coordinate 42,203, forward strand.
TTGGAAAGCGAGATTAAAAGCGTTATTGCTTACTCAATTGATGTTGAGCGCTTTAATCGTACCTGTTAGTGGCCATTTCTTCTCCGGTTTTAGTTTGTCCTCAATAGCCTACAACTTGGTATTTATTCCTTGGTTCGGATTTATCGTTGTACCTTTGATGTTTCTAGCCCTGTTCTCATCTTTGTTTCTTGAAATGATAGCGAAGCCTCTGTGGCATTTGGTGGACTGGTCATTACAGCCATTGAGCACGTCAATACAGTACGCAGTAGGTTCTTGGCAATCCATTAGCATGGAAATGACAATGCTGGTTATGGCGATAGTGGTTTGCTTAATATTTCAACGGTTCATGTCTCATTACGCGTGGTATTTGTTACTCGGCATCGTTATTAGTATCAAGCTTGCATCGAAGTATGAACCGAGTTGGCGTATCGATGTATTAGATGTAGGTCATGGCCTTGCAGTGGTTGTAGAAAAAGACGACAAGGTGTTGCTGTATGACACTGGTAAAGCATGGCAAAGCGGCAGTATCGCAGAGCAGGTCGTCACTCCGGTTTTGCATCAACGAGGTTATGAAAGCATAGATACACTGATTCTAAGCCATTTCGATAATGATCACGCAGGCGGCCGCTTTTTCATTGAAGATGCCTTTTCTCCACAGCGTAAATTTAGTAGTCAATTCTTTATCGGATATGAACCTTGCACTAGAGGCGACCAATGGAAATGGCAAGGATTAAACATGGAAGTGCTCTGGCCTCCTGCACTTGTTCAACGTGCGTATAATCCGCACTCCTGTGTATTACGACTTACTGACCCTATTTCTAACTTTAGTATGCTTTTTACTGGTGATATTGAGGCCATTAGCGAGTGGATATTGCTTAGAGAGCCCGGAAAGTTACAAAGCGATGTGATGCTAGTCCCTCACCACGGGAGTAAAAGTTCATCGAATCCTCGATTTATCGAGGCGGTGAGCCCGAGTGTGGCAGTTGCTTCTTTAGCAAAAAACAATCGATGGGGAATGCCAGCGGAAAATGTCGTTGCTTCATACCGAAAGCTTGGCATTACTTGGCTTGATACTGGTGAGGGTGGTCAGGTAAGCTTCTTTATTCACCGTGATAATTGGCGCTCAGAAACCAAACGTAGCGATACATTTGAGCCTTGGTATAGGCAGATGCTGCGTAAGGGAGTAGAATGAGAGTCTTAATGTAAGAAAATAAAGCACTTCTATGTCGATAAATACTGATGAAACGACTTGGCAGACGTTTAAGCGTCTATGGCAATTTATTCGCCTTTATAAGTCAGGTCTTGTCGTTGCAGTCATTGCATTAGTTATTAATGCCATATCAGATACCTATATGATTTCCCTGCTAAAACCACTACTCGATGAAGGTTTTGGGAACGCTGAATCTGATTTTTTACGCACGCTTCCATTGATTATTTTTGCCATGATGTTCATCCGTGGCATAAGTGGATTTGTCTCCACCTACTGTTTGAGCTGGGTATCTGGCAACGTAGTTATGCAAGTCCGTCGCATGGTGTTCAATCACTTTATGCATATGCCAGTGTCTTACTTTGATAAGGAAAAGACGGGCAATTTATTGTCGCGTATAACCTACGACTCAGAGCAAGTGTCAGCGGCAACTAGCCAAGCGTTGGTGAGCATTGTCCGTGAAGGCGCAAGTATCATTGGTCTGTTAGTTTTGATGTTTTACAACAGCTGGCAATTGTCGCTAGTGCTGTTTGCTGTTGCTCCCGTTGTAGCATGGGGTATTGGTGTTGTTTCTAAACGTTTTAGAAAAATATCCAAAAATATGCAGACCATGATGGGTAACGTAACTGCATCAGCAGAGCAGATGCTGAAAGGCCATAAAGTTGTGTTGAGCTATGGCGGCCAAGACATCGAACGTAAACGATTTGAAAAAGTCAGCAACCAAATGCGTCAACAAAGCATGAAGTTGGTGACGGCTCAAGCGGCGGCTAACCCTATCATCCAAATGATTGCATCACTTGCAATTGTTGCCGTTCTTTATTTAGCAAGTATTGATTCGATTAAAGAGCAACTGACTCCAGGTACATTTACTGTTGTCTTCTCTGCAATGTTTGGTCTGATGCGCCCACTTAAAGCGCTGACTAACGTTACTTCTCAGTTCCAACGTGGTATGGCCGCGAGCCAAACGCTCTTCGCGTTAATTGACCTCGAGCCTGAGAAAAACGAAGGTAAGTTGACAGTTAAACGCGCAAATGGCGATGTTTCAGTTAAAAACGTAAGCTTTACTTACACTGGTGCAGAAAAACCAGCATTGGAAAATGTCAGCTTCGATATTCCAAGAGGAAAAACGGTGGCGCTAGTTGGCCGTTCTGGCTCAGGTAAAAGTACCATCGCGAACTTGTTCAACCGCTTCTATGATGTTGACAGTGGATCTATCACATTAGATGGGCATGATATTCGTGATTACGAGCTAAAGAATTTACGTCAGCAATTTGCACTAGTATCGCAAAATGTTCATTTGTTTAATGACACGATAGCAAACAATATTGCGTACGCAACGGATGGTCAATATGAGCGCAGTGATATCGAGAAAGCGGCAACACTCGCGCATGCGATGGAGTTCATCGGCAAAATGGATGATGGACTTGATACCATGATTGGTGAAAATGGTGCTAGCTTGTCTGGTGGTCAACGCCAACGTGTTGCGATTGCGCGAGCTCTATTGCGTGATGCTCCAGTGCTGATTCTTGATGAGGCAACTTCGGCTTTGGATACCGAATCCGAGCGAGCTATTCAAGCTGCACTTGATGAGCTGCAAAAAGACAAAACGGTACTTGTAATAGCGCACCGCTTATCCACAATCGAGAAAGCCGATGAAATTCTTGTGGTTGATGATGGTGCCATCATTGAACGTGGCAACCACGCTGAGCTTATTGAGAAAAATGGTGCGTATGCACAATTGCACCGTATTCAGTTTGGTGAATAAGCGCGGTGATTGAAAAAATCTGGTTTGAAAACCATCCAATAAAATACCTCTTGTGGCCGCTTTTGTGGCCACTGAGTTTATTATTTGGAGCGATAAGCAAGTCAAAGCGAAAGCAATACCAAACTGGCCGCAAGCAAGCTTATAATGCGCCTATACCTGTTGTTGTGGTTGGCAATATCACTGCTGGTGGCAATGGTAAAACACCAGTTGTTGTGTGGCTTGTTGAGCAACTACAGCAAATGGGCTTTAAGCCGGGGGTTGTTTCTCGTGGTTATGGGGCAAAGGCTCCTGCCTATCCGTTAGTGCTAAAAGAAGATACGCCAGCGAAGCATTGTGGCGATGAACCTAAGTTGATTCATCGCCGTACAGGAGCACCTGTTGCGGTAGATCCTGTGCGTTCAAATGCAGTGAAAGCACTGCTAGATTTGGATGTGGATATCATAATTACGGATGATGGATTACAACATTATGCGTTAGGCCGTGATATTGAGTTAGTGATTGTGGATGGGAATCGCCGGTTTGGGAATGAAAGCCTGATTCCATTAGGTCCTTTACGTGAAGGTATTGAGCGACTTAAAGAAGTCGACTTTATCATCACCAATGGCGGTCAAGCGCATACGGGCGAAATCGCAATGGCTTTAGCACCCTCTAAAGCTATTAATCTTAAGACTAAGCAACATGTGGATGTCTCGGAGTTGAAAGATCTCGTCGCATTTGCGGGCATTGGGCATCCTCCGCGTTTTTTTCATACACTAAACTCGATGGACGCAGATGTTAAAGTCACAAAAGGTTTTGCTGACCATCAAGACTTTGATCAACAAGAATTAGAAGCATTGGCTCAACAAGGGACCAATGTGATTATGACCGAGAAAGATGCCGTCAAGTGCAGCCATTATGCGCAAGATAATTGGTGGTATCTGCCTGTATCTGCCCAGTTTGAATCAAACGATGCAGAGCAAATTTTAAATAGAATAAAAGAGGTTAAAGCGGCTTATGGATCACCGTCTACTTGAGATTGTAGCTTGCCCTGTTTGCAAAGGTAAGCTGACGTACGATAAAGATAATCAAGAGTTGATCTGCAAATTGGATCGCCTTGCTTACCCGATCAAAGAGGGTATTCCAGTTCTGCTAGAGCCTGAAGCTCGCACTATGAGCATGGATGAGGGACGCTAATGTCTTTTACGGTTGTCATCCCTTCGCGCTACGCATCGAGCCGTTTGCCTGGTAAACCGCTAGCGGATATTGGTGGTAAGCCTATGGTTCAGTGGGTTTATGAACAAGCGCTACAAGCGGGTGCGGAAGATGTCATCGTTGCAACTGATGACGAGCGTGTTGCGAAAGCGGTTTCGTCATTTGGTGGTAAAGTTTGTATGACCTCTCCCCACCACGAATCAGGTACGGAGCGTCTTGCCGAAGTTGTTGAAAAGATGGCTATTCCGTCAGACCACATTATTGTTAATGTGCAAGGGGATGAGCCTTTGATTCCGCCGTCCATCATTCGTCAGGTTGCTGATAACTTATCTGGGTGTGAAGCCCCGATGGCGACGTTAGCTGTAGAAATAGACTCGGAAGAGGAAGTGTTCAACCCGAACGCTGTTAAAGTTGTCGCAGATGAGCAAGGCTATGCGTTGTACTTTAGTCGAGCAACCATCCCTTGGGATCGCGATAGCTTTGCTAAACAAGACAAAACTATTGCCAACCCATTAATGCGTCATATTGGTATTTATGCTTATCGAGCTGGTTTCATTAATACGTATGTCAACTGGGCACCAAGTGCATTAGAGCAGATTGAGTGTCTTGAGCAACTGCGAGTGCTTTGGTACGGTGAAAAAATTCATGTGGCGGTAGCGAAAGAAGCACCAGCGGCAGGGGTTGATACGCCCGAAGACCTAGAAGCCGTGCGCGCGATTGTTGCAAAGCAAGCGTAACAAATGCTCATATAGATTTAAGAATAAACAAGGCTCCTGAATTAGGAGCCTTTTTGTTTTACTTGTATCGCGGTATTAGTTAAATATTAGTGTCGTATTGGTTCCGTTTAGGGCAGGTTGCTAACACTTCTCGGTGACCGGTGTCTTTCACTTCTTGGAGAATGACATCAAAGCCCCATAATCGGTACACGTGCTTTAGAACTTCTTCGTAACTATCATCAAGTGGGATGCGGTTGTGAGGAACGTACTGCAACGTAAGTGAGCGATCACCACGGACATCGACATTAAACACCTGAATGTTTGGCTCAAGATTAGATAAGTTATACTGAGCAGCTAAGGTTTCTCTAATGCGTTTATAACCCATCTCATCGTGTATCGCAGCGACTTCAATAAAGTTCTTATGATCATCATCGTTTATCGCAAACAGCTTGAAATCACGCATTAATTTCGGAGAAAGGTATTGGCTAATAAAGCTTTCATCTTTGAAATTATGCATCGCGAAATGCACTGCATCTAACCAGTCGGTTCCTGCCAAGTCTGGAAACCACTCTTTGTCCTCATCAGTTGGTTCTTCACAGATACGCTTAATATCTCGGAACATGGCAAAGCCTAACGCGTAGGGGTTAATGCCATTAAAGTAAGGACTGTTATAAGGCGGCTGAGCCACGACACTGGTGTGGCTATGTAAGAACTCTAGAATGAACTTTTCAGACACCAAGCCCTCATCATAAAGATGGTTGAGTATGGTGTAGTGCCAGAACGTTGCCCAGCCTTCATTCATGACTTGCGTTTGTTTTTGCGGATAAAAATACTGACTGATCTTACGGACGATCCGAACAACTTCACGCTGCCACGGCTCTAGCAACGGCGCATGTTTTTCGAAGAAGTAGAGCAAGTTTTCCTGAGGCTCGCTTGGGAATCGCTCTTTAATGTCTTCCTCTTTCGTCTTGGCTGTTGGTACCGTGCGCCAAAGCTCATTAACTTGAGATTGTAGGTATGCTTCGCGTTCTTCTTGTCTTGCTTTTTCCTCTGTAATTGAGATTTTCTCTGGACGCTTGTAGCGGTCTACACCAAAGTTCATTAACGCGTGACAAGAGTCGAGCAGTTTTTCCACTTCTTTTACGCCATATCGTTCTTCACACTCGGCTAAATACTTTTTGGCGAACAGCAGATAGTCGATAATAGAGCTGGCGTCAGTCCACGTTTGGAATAGGTAATTACCTTTGAAAAAAGAGTTATGGCCGTAACACGCGTGCGCTATAACGAGTGCTTGCATTGTTACCGTATTTTCTTCCATCAAATAAGCAATACAAGGGTCGGAGTTAATCACAATCTCGTAGGCTAACCCCATTTGACCATGTTTATAGTTCTGCTCTGTTTGAATGAATTTTTTACCAAATGACCAGTGGTTGTAATTGATTGGCATGCCGATACTTGAGTAGGCATCCATCATCTGTTCTGAAGTAATCACTTCTATTTGGTTAGGGTAAGTGTCTAGGCGATAATGCTCCGCGACACGCTTAATTTCTTTGTGGTATCGCTCTAACAGCTCAAATGTCCAATCTGGTCCATCTGGCAACACTTTACTGTTACGCTTCTTAGGCGCCTCTCCTGAGAGGTTTCTCGTTGCGGTATTCATCGCTAGCCTCCTTACGCCGTTTCTTTTTGGAATAGTTCACGAAAGACTGGGAAAATATCCTCCACAGAGCGAATGTTTTTCATTGCGAAATTAGGAAATTCTTCAGTGAGTTTTTCGTACTCATGCCATAGAGTTTGGTGCGAGCGCCGCGTGATCTCTATGTAAGAGTAATACTGACAGTTTGGAAGTAATTTGTTCACTAACAGATCCCGGCATCTTGGCGAATCATCTGCCCAGTTGTCACCGTCGGATGCTTGAGCTGCATATATGTTCCACTGACCAATCGGGTATCGCTCTTTTACTATTTCATCCATTAACTTGAGCGCGCTAGATACAATGGTACCCCCGGTTTCTTGTGAGTAGAAAAATTCGTGCTCGTCCACTTCCTTCGCTTGGGTATGGTGGCGGATAAAGACGACTTCGACATTCTCGTAGGTACGAGTTAAGAACAAGTACAAAAGAACATAGAAGCGTTTTGCGATGTCTTTCGTTGCCTGATCCATAGAACCGGATACGTCCATTAGACAGAACATGACCGCTTGGCTCGATGGTACAGGGCGTTTCTCATAGTTCTTGAAGCGTAAGTCGAAGGTATCGATGAACGGCACGCTTTCGATTTTCTTGCGCAGTTCTTCAATTTCAGCCTTCAAGCGGTTCTCTTCAAACTGCTGAGCAGGCTCAATATTTTTGATGCGAGCAAGTTCGTCTTCTAGCTCTTTGAGAAGTCGTTTCTTACCAGCAGTCATTGCAGTACGGCGCGCAAGAGATTGTTGCAGAGAGCGTACTACGGCGATATTGGAAGGGATACCGGCAGTTTGAAAGCCTGCACGGTGCGTTTTCCATTCTGTGATTTTGGCAATTTGGTTTTTTTCTAGATTAGGCAGCTCGAGATCTTCGAACAAAATATCGAGGTACTCATCTTTTGATATTTGGAATACAAATTCGTCTTGGCCTTCTCCATCTGGACTGGCGTTCCCTTCTCCAGAGCCGCTACCTTGACCGCCACCTTTGGGACGCTCAATTTTATCACCAGTAATGAATTGATCGTTACCGGGATGAACTCGTTCGCGAACACCACCTTTGCCTTGATGAAATATAGGCTCATTGATGTCTTTGTGAGGGATAGAGACGTCTTCGCCCGTTTCCGTATTCGTAATCGAGCGTCGATTCACTGCGTCTGCTACCGACTCTTTTATTTGCTCTTTGTGGCGCTTCAAGAAGCGCTGTCGATTAACAGCGCTCTTGTTCTTGCCATTGAGCCTTCGGTCTATAAATTGCGCCATGAAATAGCCCTCTTCATGTTTCACAAGCGACCTAACTCAATACTGGGTTAGGATGACTTACGTACTCGTAGGTACCACTCAGAAAGTAGGCGAACCTGTTTCTCGGTATAGCCTTTTTCCATCATGCGAGCGACAAAGTCGTCGTGCTTCTTCTGATCTTCAGAAGAGGTTTTCGCATTAAATGAGATAACCGGAAGTAGCTCTTCGGTATTGGAGAACATTTTCTTCTCGATTACTGTGCGCAGTTTTTCGTAGCTGGTCCAAACCGGGTTTTGACCATTGTTATTCGCTTTCGCACGAAGCACAAAGTTAACGATTTCGTTTCGGAAATCTTTCGGGTTAGAAATACCAGCTGTTTTTTCGATCTTTTCTAGCTCTGCATTCAGTGAAGAGCGATCAAATAGCTGACCGGTTTCTGGATCTCGGTACTCTTGGTCTTGAATCCAGAAGTCTGCATAGGTGACATATCGGTCGAAGATGTTTTGGCCGTATTCAGAGTAAGACTCAAGATAAGCAGTCTGAATCTCTTTACCGATAAACTCAACGTATCGAGGTACTAGGTAGCCTTTCAAGAACTCGAGATACTTCTCTGCTGTTTCAGCAGGGAACTGCTCACGTTCTACTTGCTGTTCAATAACATAGAACAGGTGAACAGGGTTGGCCGCCACTTCCGTTTGGTCGAAGTTGAACACGCGAGATAGGATTTTGAAGGCGAAACGAGTTGATAGACCGTTCATACCCTCGTCAACGCCTGCGTAGTCACGGTACTCTTGGTAGCTCTTCGCTTTCGGATCGGTGTCTTTCAGTGTTTCACCATCGTACACTCGCATCTTAGAGAAGATGGACGAGTTCTCAGGCTCTTTAAGTCGCGAAAGAATACTAAATTGTGCCAGAGTTTCGAGCGTACTTGGTGAGCAAGGTGCTTTAGAAAGCTCACTGTTTTCAAGCAGTTTCTGGTAGATCTTCACTTCTTCCGACACACGTAAGCAGTAAGGTACTTTCACTATGTACACACGGTCTAAGAACGCCTCATTGTTCTTATTGTTGCGGAAGGTTTGCCACTCAGATTCGTTCGAGTGAGCCAGAATCATACCGTCGAATGGAATCGCAGACAGTCCCTCGGTACCATTAAAGTTGCCTTCTTGAGTTGCGGTTAATAGAGGGTGTAGCACCTTGATTGGCGCTTTGAACATCTCTACGAATTCCATCAAACCTTGGTTCGCTTTACACAGCGCGCCAGAGTAACTGTAGGCATCTGGGTCGTCTTGTGAGTAATGCTCTAACTGACGAATATCGACTTTACCAACGAGGGACGAAATGTCTTGGTTGTTTTCATCGCCTGGCTCGGTTTTAGCAATAGCCACTTGGTCGAGGATGGAAGGACGTACTTTCAGCACTTTGAACTTGGTGATATCACCACCAAATTCATGCAGACGTTTTGCTGCCCACGGTGACATGATAGATCTTAGGTAACGATGTTCGATGCCGTATTCTTTCTTCAAGATCTCGCCATCTTCTGTCGGATTGAACAGACAGAAAGGGTGATCGTTAACTGGGCTTCGTTCGCCGTTCGCACTAAGCACATAAACGGGCATTTTTTCCATTAGGGCTTTTAGCTTTTCGGCAAGTGATGACTTACCACCACCAACAGGACCGAGTAAGTACAGAATTTGTTTACGCTCTTCCAAACCTTGTGCGGCATGTTTGAGATAAGAAACAATCTGCTCAATCGCATCTTCCATGCCATAGAAGTCTTTGAAGGTTTCATAACGTGAGATGACTCGGTTCGAGAATATACGGCTCAGTCTTGGATCTTGAGCAGTATCAATGACTTCTGGCTCTCCGATAGCCATCAGTAGGCGTTCTGCAGCATTAGCGTAAGCGCTTTTGTCGTCTTTACACAGGGCTAAGAAATCCTGTAACGACATCTCTTCATCTTTTGCAGCTTCATATCTTGATTGATAGTGGTCGAAAATACTCATGTCGCTTTCCCCTTTAATAGTCAGTCTACCGACGAACGTTGATTCAGGCTTTCCACCAACAGTTATGCTCGTTGTTGTTTGAATATACGTCCTGTTATCACATTTGGTTCGTACAGAATGTAAGATTGGCGACACCAAAGACTTTGCTTTATGGACGGTTTTTTCGTTACAACGGTGAGCGGTGGATATGAATTTTTCAATCACAGCCTTTCTCTACTTAAGCCTAGTCGGGGATTTGCAATTTTGCTTAACAATTATGAATTTATTGTAAAAGTGACATTTGAATCACTCTTTTATTAAGGACGAATTTATGTCGTGAATAGGTGCAATAGAAATCAAATATTTGGCAAAGACAGAAGAGTCTCAGTGATTCGTTGTTCTACATTGAGCAAGGTAAGTGAAAGAGGTAGGAAGAGAGCAAAGTCTTAGATAAGTTTGTGACAGGGTAAATAACAAGGAGAGCGGGCGCTCTCCTCATTCTTAGACGACCATTTTATGCGCTGAAGATTTGCGCTAGTTCGTTTTCACATAAATGATACTGACGAGGGCAGTTACGCCAAGTTTGCAGCATACGGCGGTATTTATCTAGCATCGGCATTTGGCTGTTAAAGTGATGATCTGCCTTGTCAAACTGAGGGTACAAACCTTCAGAATCGATGAGAAAACGTACGTAATGTACTTGTTGCGCTTCTGAAGCGATATCAAATCCCAAGAACTTCAAGCGGCGCTGATCTACGTTGCTGCGGTCTTCATCGTCTAGCATGTTGTAAGATTCTTGCATCGCATGATACATCTCCATAACGTCGATGATCTCACGACATTCTGCTTCTGAGAGGCAGCCGAAATCTTTGTTCAACTCTCGCATTTGTAGTTCATAACCACGTTCAACGATCGTTTGTAAGCGTTTGTATTTGGCCGCATTACTTGGATCAAGTTGAGACATAAGGTTGTATTGGTTTGATAGAATCAAACGTTGAGCGTTTGACATTTCCATGGTGACCTCACTAGATATCTAATACATTTTTAATGTGCTTAGGTTAACGCTTAAGACATGAGTGAAACATGATCTCAACACATATTTAATACTAAAAAATGGCAAGAACTGTCACTTTTGACCAGTTTGAAAACACTTATTTATGGTAATGATTGTATATGTAGTCTCGGTCTGAAAATACTCTCAGCCACTCTGGCTTGAATACGGTTAAAACCGCCAGTGCCATACCATTTAATAGACCTTCTGGAAAGGCGAGCAACGGCACAAAAACAAAGTAGTTATGTTGAATGGTTTCCCAATCGTAGTGACCAACTGATAGGTGATAAAAAGAGTTAATGATGAGGTGCAGACTTCCTGTTATCGCGCCATTGAAAAATCCAGCAACGAAGATGAAAACAAAAATGTTTCGTGGCAAGTAGTGGTAACTCAGAAGAAACACTAAGTAACTAATGAAAATCGGAATTAGGGCAGATAGAACTAACGACGTGGGTAAGAGTAGCAAGGACACATCATGTAGTAGGTGGTTGACCAACATAGCGGGAATGCTGAGTAGAAATGCCATGCGCCAACCATACATCATCGTCAGCGTTGTTAGTGCAAGAAAATGAATCTGTAATCCTTCTTTTACACCTGCTTGAGCGGCCCATAAAATACTGAAAAAGAAGAGCGTTGCAAAAACGAGGTGCTGAAATCCTTTCTCTTTTTCCAGTTTTGGCCAAACGACTTTTTTCCAATCTGGTAGGCAGTAGACTACTACTATCCAAATTGAGACAACAAGAGAGCCTAAGTTAAACAAATCCATGTTACTTCCTTCCTATGCGAACATGACGCAATCATTTCTATCGTTCTTTTTATACCTAAATGACCGCAGAGAAACTCACTGATAAGGCTTAGATATAATCAAAAAAATACCAGCAATAAGCTGGTATTTTAAAGAGGTTAGTCTTGCGGTTCACTTAGTATTTTACGTTATCGTTGTATTGAGCAAGAATGGATTGAATTTCATCCATGGTTTCTTTCGGTGGCGGGTTTACGCCTTCGAGTGGGTATTCTAAGCCTAACGCTTCCCACTTATGAGCCCCTAATTTGTGGTAAGGAAGTAACTCGACCTTTTCGATGTTATCCATGTCTTTAATAAATTCACCAAGCATGTGTGCTGCTTCTGGGTCATCTGTGTAACCAGGCACGACGACATAGCGAATCCATGTTTTCTTTCCGATTTTTTGCAAGTAACGAGCAAAGTCCAATGTGCGTCGGTTGGATACACCGATGAGATCTTGGTGCACTTCGTCTTTCATGTGTTTGATGTCAAGCATGACTAAGTCTGTTGCATCCAGTACTTCATCGATAACATCAGTGTGCTTACGAACATAACCGTTAGTATCTAGACATGTATGAATGCCTTCGGTTTTAGCTGCGCGGAAAAAATCACGTACGAATTCCGGTTGAAGCATCGCTTCGCCGCCAGAACAAGTAACGCCACCACCTGATGCATTCATGAAGTGGCGGTAACTTTTCGCTTCGGAAATGATTTCTTCAACCGTGACTTCTTTGCCATCATGCGTGTCCCAAGTATCGCGGTTATGGCAATACTTACAGCGCATTAAACAACCTTGCAAGAAGACGATAAATCGAATACCAGGTCCGTCTACGGTACCACATGACTCAAATGAGTGAATACGACCAGCTGTTGACATCTTTTGCTCTCATTACTAGTAAATTCTAGCTGTTATTTTATTACAAAAAGCAGGGTTAAAACAGCTTTGTCGGTACTAAAGGCAAGGTTATTTGAAGAAAGAAAATAGATGGAGCCAATCTACATAAACGCTTGAACACGAGGTGGTTAATACCTACCCCGAGAACTTGCCGTGTATCTAGATTGACTTCGATGCTGGGATAATCCAGTTTTTAGAAAAAGGCGAACACGGAGAACGAGCCTGTCCCATAAACATCGGTTTGGGCTTCTTCATAATCCGGTGTTTTAATTGTAAAGGTGATGCTTGCACCGTAATTTTGGTTGTACCAAGATACCCCCGCGACGGCACTTGCTTGCCAATTTTGCAGTGTGACGTCGTATGGCGCTGACGGTTCAGGAATGCCAGGACGATCTCCTTCGATAGTCATGTCATTAAAGCGGTAACGACCTTCAAACCCGGTGAACAAGAACCAACTCGACGTGTTCTGAGCGATCATACTTGCTGAGAAAGGGCTTTCGACACTGATATTGGCGGCTCCGATGCTATTCGCTAGGTTTGTACCCCAACGAAACATGACGCCTTGAGAGACATCACTACGGAAGTTACCCGCATTGATGTCGTTAATGTTGGTGATCTCCCATTGTGTTTTTTGTTCTTCGCTGCGCATCAATTTGTTAAATACGCGGTAACCAAGGCTGAACGCCACTTTATCTTCAATCTGGTAATCCCAACCTTGAGGGTCCGTCGATCCTGTTATGCCGTGAACGATTTCTTGCGCCTTTTCTGATAGCGAACTTTCACCCGTAGTTCCTATGGTGAAATTGTACCGTACAGCTTTGTCACTCGTTAGGGAAAGGTAGTTGATTTCGGTGTGTAGGTAACCGGCATATGGGCGATCATTGATTAGTGGATAATCGGCTTCAATGTCGCTTGGAGTCCACATCTTGTGGCCAAGAACCAACTCTATTTTATCGATATTGGCGTGCTCTGAGTTAGCTAGACTCAGCCATTTCCATTGGCTTTCTTGTGTCAGTTGGTCTGTCGCGTAAGAAAGGAAAACACCATTCGTATAGTCTTGATCGACGCCAAAAATACCATCGTTGTCGATGGTAAAAGAAACCGTAGACTTAGTGGATGCTATTGCAACTGGAGAAAGAAGGGTAAGAATAATTAATTTACTAAATCTCATAGACTTTATTTGCTAACTTTTTTCGCATCATACGTAAGAATGCGGGCAAAAGTCTTTCGCGATATCACAACTTTCATTCAAGAAATAAAAAAAGGCTGATGCTACTTAGCATCAGCCTTTGTTGTATTACTAGAACGTTATTTCGCTATAGTCTTATAGAGACTCAGTGAATGTACGCGCGATTACGTCAGCTTGTTGCTCTGCAGTTAGAGAGTTGAAGCGAACAGCGTAACCAGATACACGGATTGTTAGCTGAGGGTATTTCTCTGGGTGCTTAACTGCGTCTTCTAGAGTTTCACGGTTAAGAACGTTCACGTTTAGGTGTTGACCACCTTCGATACCCGCTTCGTGGTGGAAGTAACCATCCATAAGACCAGCAAGGTTAGCGCGTTGTGAACCCTCATCTTTACCTAGTGCGTTAGGTACGATAGAGAATGTGTAAGAGATACCATCTTGTGCGTCAGCAAACGGCAGTTTAGCAACTGAAGTTAGTGATGCTACAGCACCTTTCTCGTCACGACCGTGCATTGGGTTTGCACCTGGAGCAAATGGAGCACCAGCACGACGACCGTCAGGCGTGTTACCAGTTTTCTTACCGTAAACCACGTTTGAAGTGATAGTAAGAATTGACTGAGTAGGGATTGCATCACGGTAAGTCTTAAGCTTACGGATTTTGCCCATAAATACAGAAACAAGTTCACATGCAATGTCATCAACGCGTGGGTCGTTGTTACCGAATTTAGGGTAATCGCCTTCGATTTCGAAGTCGATTGCTAGACCGTCTTCGTCACGAATTGGCTTAACTTTTGCGTATTTAATTGCAGATAGTGAGTCAGCTGCAACAGATAGACCAGCAATACCACAAGCCATAGTACGCTTAACGTCACGGTCGTGTAGAGCCATTAGCGCCGCTTCGTAGCTGTACTTATCGTGCATGAAGTGGATAGCGTTTAGTGCAGTCACATATTGTTTCGCTAGCCAATCCATGAAGTGGTCCATTTTCTCCCACAGTTCATCGTAGTTAAGAACATCGCCTTCGATCTTAGGCATTTGCGGGCCAACTTGGATTTTTAGCTTCTCATCCACACCACCGTTGATGGTGTAAAGCATTGTTTTCGCAAGGTTCGCACGAGCACCGAAGAACTGCATTTGCTTACCAACAACCATTGGAGATACACAACATGCGATCGCGTAGTCGTCGGAGTTCATGTCTGGACGCATTAAGTCGTCATTTTCGTACTGAATAGAAGAAGTATCGATAGATACTTTCGCACAGAACTTCTTGAAGCCTTCAGGTAGTTGCTCAGACCAAAGAACAGTGATGTTTGGCTCTGGAGAAGGACCCATAGTGTATAGTGAGTTTAGGAAACGGAAGTTTGTACGAGTAACTAGCGTACGACCGTCAAGACCCATACCACCCATAGACTCAGTTGCCCAGATAGGGTCGCCAGAGAATAGATCATCGTACTCAGGAGTACGTAGGAAACGAACCATACGTAGTTTCATTACGAAGTGGTCGATCATTTCCTGAGCTTGTTCTTCAGTTAGCTTACCAGCCGCGATATCACGTTCGATGAAGATGTCTAGGAATGTAGAAGTACGACCTAGAGACATAGCCGCACCGTTTTGAGATTTAACAGCAGCTAGGTAACCGAAGTAAGTCCACTGAATAGCTTCTTGCGCAGTTTCAGCAGGACGAGAAATATCACAACCGTATTTTGCAGCCATTTCTTTGATTTGACCTAGAGCACGGTGTTGCTCTGCGATCTCTTCACGAAGCTGCATTGTCATTTGTAGGTCTTCGCCGTTCTCAAAACGCTCTTGTAGAGAAGAGAACTGCGCGAATTTATCCTTCATTAGGAAGTCAATACCGTATAGAGCAACACGACGGTAGTCACCGATGATACGACCACGACCGTATGCATCTGGAAGACCAGTCAGTACGCCAGATTTACGACACGCCATGATTTGAGGAGTGTAGATATCGAAAACGCCTTGGTTGTGAGTTTTACGGTATTCTGTATAGATTTTTTTAACTTGTGGGTCTAGCTCGCGGTCGTAGGCTTTGCATGAACCTTCAACCATGCGGATACCACCGTTAGGGATGATCGCACGTTTTAGAGGAGCGTCAGTTTGAAGACCTACGATAGTTTCTAGGTCTTTTTCGATGTAGCCTGCATCGTGAGCAGTGATGGTAGAGATAACTGAAGTATCAAAATCAACAGGAGCGTGAGTCGAGTTCTCTTGTTTGATGCCTTCCATTACCTTAGCCCAAAGCTTGTTAGTCGCTTCAGTACCTTCAGAAACTAGGAAAGATTCGTCGCCTTCGTACGGAGTGTAGTTCTTCTGAATGAAATCACGAACGTTTACTTCGTTTTGCCAGTCGCCTGCAGCAAAACCTTCCCAAGCTTTAGCAAATTGCTCTGCCATGACATACCTACCTTTTTAGTAGAAAAAAATACGTACTGCTTCGCCGTTGAGCCAGCTATCCCCAGATAAAAGAGGGGAACAGTACACTCTTATGAATAACAATATTTATAGTCTTAAATTTACGTATTCGATTTACAAAACTATAAATATTGTCACTAGTTTTAACGTTTCTCTTTTTAAGCAACAGTTAGAGGTTAAACTAAAATTTTTTTGCAAACCTTAAACTAAATCAATAAATCCTCAAAAATCTCGATAAAAATGGGGTAGCGACGAGCGCTACCCACAAATTTCTGGACTGCTAGCTTATAGCCAAGCTTGGATGCCATACTGGCCTTCAAGCATACCAACTGCAAGCATAGCAACTAAACAGATAACGAGTACGCTTACTGGGATCACAATCTTGTCTACAAATGATAGGCGAGACGCGCGCTCTTTATCTCCAATTAAACCGTTGTTATCTAAAAGCATAGTTAGTGCCCAAGCTAGAACTGGGTTAACAACGGCAGAACCAAAGATACAGATACCTGCTGCTTGTGAGTCTTTTGAGTCCTTCACCATCTGCATGCCAGCTTCAAGCAGTGGTAGAGATACACCAACGAGAAGAGCAACGCGCATAACTGGAGGCCATACTGCAACGTCCATAGGAAAACCAAGGATTGCAACAATAATACATAGAGAGCCTAGTAAGATGGCACCAGCAGGAATAGGGCGTTTCGCGATTGCAGCAGGGATCATGTAAGTCCCCCAAGATGATGTGATGTTACCACCACCCACTGCAGTACCGACCATTTGGCGAACGGAACACATTGTCATTGTGTCATCAACGTCCATCAGCACTTTCTCACTCTTACGTGGGTAGTTCATCTCTTGGAAGATACGGTGACCCAAGAAGTCAGGTGACCACATTGCTACCGCAAGAATGGCGAATGGTAGTGAAGCGATGAAGTGTTCCATATTAGGAAGACCAAGCATCCAACCTTCTTCTGTTGAACCCCACCAGTAGATTGGATTTAGGTTTGGAAGGCCTGTCTCGGTTACGAATTTAATATCGAAGCCTGCGCCAAGAGCCAGTGCGATTGCAAGCCCAGTGAAGGCACAAACAGGGATCGCTAGCCAGCGTTTGTTCACTTTAGCAAGGAACGCGTATAAGCCAATGGTAACCGCAAGAACAATCAGACCGATGTAACCCATGCTACCAGCGGCAACCGTATCGGATTGCAAACCAACAGCCCAAGCTTGAATAGAGTTAATTTGGCTCATGGTTCCGGTTAAACCTAGGAAAATAAGAAGGCCACCAGCCGTACCTTCAGAGGTGAGGTTAACCAGTTTTGACCCACCTTTTAAGAGGCTCAAAATCAAACCAAACACACCAATGAGAATTGCTAATGCAAGAGGGTGAGCACCAGCAAGAGCAATGGTACCAATAAGAGGGATCATTGGGCCGTGGTTGCCTGCTAGGTTGGCTTTAGGGTTAATAAAACCAGAGGCAAGTACACAGAAAAGAAGTGCAGGGATGAGCATTTCTACACGCGCAACTTCGATAGCAAAGTCCTTGCCTAAGTTTACGTGGTCCCATGCTGCAGTAAGACCTTCAGCCCAAGACATCATTACCGCAGAGTACATTGCGATAATACCGATAGTACCAGCAAGTGCTGGAACAAGGTCTTCAAGCTCAAAGCGGAAGTCACGACCTGGCAAGTTCAAGCCAAAACGACGTGGCTTCATGATTTGTAGTTCGTGGTCTAGGTAGTCTGAACGGCTTGCGAACTCAGATGCTGGACGATGAAGCTCACGGTAGCTCTTGGTCTCGATATCTGAATCAGAGTGCGTTTTGTTAACTGCGTCTGACATAGATTCCTCATATATTTAAAAGTTATGAATTCTTCATTCAATTGTGTTAATCCGCATCCTGCGGCACGCTTATGCTAGCTATTGTTAGATTTGTTACACGTCGACACTGTGCCTAAGCATAGCTAATAACTTATTGTGTTGAGGCACAAAAAAAGCCTCATCTTTTGGCAGGAGTCTAGCAAGATAGCCATTTAGGGTGATTGATTTAGATCACTTTAAGAATGGTTGTGAAATAAAACTACAGAAAGTTTCTGGCATGCGAATGAGATGCGGAGATCTTGTGTAATTTCATTACACAAGTTGCATAAAATTAGAACTTTTTGTCCTTTTGCACGAGATGCAGATTAAATGTCAATATTCACGATGATTATATAAAGCTGGCTTTATTCTTGCTTTGGACAGAGCAAAGACAATTTTTTGGCTAATCATTGCCGCTCAGTTTAGGAAAAAGACATGAAACAGCTTAAAGTACTGCCACTAGTGGCAATCATCTCAGGGTTAATGGTCGGTTGCGGCGGCGGTGGCGGCGGTGGCGGTGGTGCAGCGCCGAAAACTGCGTTTACTTTTGATTTTGCTATACCAGCAACAATGACTGAAAGTGAAGCAACTACGAAAGGTTGTACTGTATATGACCACAAAACTGAGCTGAACGGCGATAAAACGGTTTTAACCTATAGTGCAGCGTCAAAAGAGCAAGTGACCAACTATGTTATCGGTTACTACTCTGATGCCGATGGCAAAAGATCCGGAGACATTATCAAACCTACCACTGATAACTTTAAGTTTTATCTTGAAGATATCCCTGACGGCGGCTTTGTAACGTTTCAAGCAATAGAATTTAACGGCAAAGAAGCTCGCGTAAACACGTTTTCAAAAGAGTTCTTGCAAGATAAGAAACTACGTAATGCTACTTTTGCACTAAACCGAGACTCTTTGAACAAATGCTTTACTGGCGGTAACTTAGCAAGCAATAAGTTTACTAACTTAGATTACCGAAACGCTGAATCAGGTGGCGGAGATTACAACTTTGTCTCGCAAACCGATATTTTCACGTCTCCGAACCCTGATATGTTGCCTACTGATGAACTGATGGGGCTTAAAGGTGAACCAACGGCATTGTTTCAGTATGAATCAGGTTCAAGCGACAAAGCGCTTTACCAATATGGTATTGGTTCGTGGGGAACTGGTGAGATAGCCTTAGTTAGAGCGGATAATACGTCAAACATTTATTCGTCTTCTGACTATACTTACGACTCGCTTAACATTGGCTTTGTTACTAACGGCTTTGCATATGACGCGTTGAAGCTGGATAAAACGGCCGTTGAATATAATCGCCCTAGTGCAACGAATAAAGAAACTTGGGTATACATGGCGTTCTCAGAGAATCAAGTTAATGGTTGGGAGTCTCTACTTAACGAAACGATCTCTGACGGATGGGATATTGACGTTGATCCGAGTGCTTACTTAAATATTGATAACCTGCCGAACACAAAACCAAGTGTATCAACGCAAGGAAGTGCAGAGTCCGTGATTGATCTGGACATGGGCTTAACATCGTCTACTGAAGGCTTTACTCGTGTCGCTTACTTTGCAACTTCAGGCGACTACAGAGTCACACATCGCATTTTCACAACAAGTGATAGTGATTCTGTTGTTGTTCCTGAATTGCATTACTACAACTTCCCAACATCGGCCGTTAACGGTTTGAAGGTTTCAGCTTCGGACGATTTTAATCGCACTGCTTTAGTAGTGAATGAAGATAGTAATATTGATTCTAAAGTTTTCATGAGCTTCTTCTCCAATGGTGAAGCGTCAGAGCCTGAACTAGATGAAGACCTAGATGGCATCATTACTTCTGAAAAAGAAGGCTTAGAAAATGAAGTGACATTACGTACTTCAAACTCGTTGGTAGTCAGTCGTTTTAATTAATTCATTGCGACCTCGAATAGGTTTCAATTAACACTTTTGTAAATTTATTAAGCCCCTTTGAAAGGGGCTTTTTTATATTTAATATTCAACTTTTGAAGAATATGTTGCTATATATTGCATATTAATTTGTCTATCGTATCTTTCTATTCGAATTATTTAGGTTAATAATTTGTTGCAAGTTTCAAAGGGCGGTGCTAATTTGTTCCGAATTAGAGAGGGCGGAGTCCCTTAATTGCAGTGACAAAAACACAGGGAGTAGGGCGCATGAATGATGTACCAGCGCTAGATATAAAAGACCTGCACAAAACATTTGGACAAAATGAAGTTTTAAAAGGCATTTCACTTGCCGCGCACAAAGGAGATGTTATCTCCATCATTGGCTCTTCCGGCTCAGGTAAGAGTACCTTTCTCAGATGTATCAACTTGCTAGAAACGCCTACCGCGGGCGAAATTTGGGTAAATGGTGAATTAATCCAAATGAAGAACAACAGAGCAGGTGAATCTGTTCCTGCTAATGAAAAGCAAGTCCAACGTATTCGCTCACGCCTGGCAATGGTTTTCCAAGGTTTCAACCTCTGGTCTCACCTAACCGTACTAGAAAACGTGATTGAGGCGCCTGTTCATGTCTTAGGCGTGCCAAAAGCTCAAGCGATTGAAAATGCAGAAGTCTTGCTTAAGAAAGTAGGCTTGTATGAGCGTAAAGATTATTACCCTGGGCACTTATCTGGCGGCCAGCAGCAACGTGCAGCTATTGCCCGTGCGCTAGCAGTTGACCCAGAGGTGATGTTGTTTGACGAGCCAACTTCTGCGCTTGACCCAGAACTTGTAGGAGAAGTTCTGGGGGTAATGAGAGATTTGGCAGATGAAGGGCGAACTATGCTGGTGGTCACGCACGAAATGGCGTTTGCGCGTGACGTATCAAACCATGTGATGTTTTTACATCAAGGCTTAGTGGAAGAACAGGGAAATCCAGCTAAGCTATTTACAAACCCGGATTCAGAACGATTACAGCAGTTTATCTCATCCATTTACTAATATTTGTTAGGCGGCAGACTATTGCCTCCTAAGCCAACACAACAAACAAAACGAAATAAAATAGCAATCACAGGAGTATGGAAATGAAAAAGTGGTTATTAGCAGCAACGATTGCTGCAACGGCAGTATCAGGTGTTGCCCAAGCGAAAGAATGGAAAACAGTTCGCTTTGGTATCGAAGGCGCTTACCCTCCGTTTAGCTGGACAGAAACTGATGGCTCAATAAAAGGCTTTGACGTAGACATGGCAAATGCACTCTGTGAAGAGATGCAAGTGAAGTGCAAAATCGTCGCTCAAGATTGGGATGGTATTATTCCTTCTCTGCTTGCACGTAAGTACGATGCCATCATCGCAGCAATGTCTATCACTGAAGAGCGCAAGAAAAAAGTCGATTTCACTGGCAAGTACGCACAAATTCCAAATAAATTTATCGCTAAGAAAGGTGCGGGTCTAGATTTTGATAATCTTAAAGATGTCAAAATTGGCGTGCAACGTGCGACGACACATGACAAGTACTTAACTGACAACTACGGCGATGATGTTGAAATTGTGCGTTATGGCTCTTTTGATGAAGCGTATCTTGATCTAGAAAATGGTCGAATTGCTGCTGTTTTAGGTGATGCTTCTGCTCTAGAAGAGGGTGTGATCAACAAAGCAGGTGGCGAAGCTTATGAGTTTGTTGGACCATCGTTAACCGATCCAAAATGGTTTGGCGAAGGTATGGGTATCGCTGTTCGTAAACAAGACAAAGATCTAACGAAGAAACTCGACGCAGCAATTATTTCACTACGTGAGAAAGGTGTTTACCAAGAAATTGCTGGTAAATACTTTAACTACGATGTGTACGGTGAATAAACCGTAATTAAGCGACCGTTGGCTTGTTCCTAGAAGTAGTCAACGGTCGATTTTTTGAGTTTAGGGATTAGGAACTCACCTATGCTAGATTTACAAGGATACGAAGCTTCGATTTTGAAAGGAGCTTTAGTAACAATAGAAGTTGCAGTGCTTTCACTCATTCTCGCCATGGTGTTAGGCATGCTTGGCGCATTAGCTAAGTTAGCACCTTACAAATGGGCAAGGGCGATTGCCACTCTTTACACCACAGTCATTCGCGGCATTCCAGATTTGGTTCTGATGATGCTAATTTTCTTTGGTGGACAAATACTTTTAAATAACAGCCTTTACTCCATCAACGAAACGCTCAACGAGTGGTTTGCCTCGAGTGATCCAAACCATGAATGGACGTCTTACTTACCTGATTATATTGATGTCAGCCCATTTATAGCTGGTGTACTCACGATTGGTTTTATCTTTGGCGCCTACATGGCGGAGACTTTTCGTGGAGCGATCATGGCGGTGGACAAGGGTGAGTTAGAAGCGGCGAAAGCTTATGGGATGAGTTCTGCTTTATCGTTTAGAAGAATCTTACTTCCTCAGATGATTCGTCATGCATTACCTGGATTTGGTAATAACTGGTTAGTGTTACTTAAGACCACAGCGTTAGTTTCCATTATTGGTCTGGATGACATGGTGAGAATGAGCTCATTGGCAGCAGGTACAACGAAAATGCCGTTCACCTTTTACATGGCTGTCGCGCTCATCTTTCTATTTTTTACCAGCGTTTCGACCGGGCTACTCAAGCTTGTTGAGCGTAAGTTCAGTATTCATGCGAGGTAAGTTATGGACTTTTCTTTGATTATTGAAAGCTTTCCAACTTATCTTCAGGGGCTTTGGACAACAGTTTGGTTAGTGGGATTAGCGTTGGTTATTGGCTTGTGTGTCTCTATCCCATTAGCCGTGGCACGCAATAGTACCAATTACGCTCTAAGCTTACCTTCTTGGGGATTCATTTACTTTTTCCGTGGAACGCCGCTATTGGTTCAGCTGTATTTGATTTACTACGGCATGGATCAGTTTTTCCCTGTGAAAGATACCTTGTGGGAGAACGCTTGGTTCTGTGCTTTGGTCGCTTTTATTCTGAATACATCGGCTTACACCGCAGAAATTATTCGTGGTGCGATTAATGGTTTGCCGAAAGGTGAGGTGGAAGCTGCGAAAGCCTATGGCATGAGTAAGTTTATGACATACAGACGTATTATCTTGCCGAGTGCATTGCGTCGAGCATTACCAGCTTATTCCAACGAGGTCATATTTATGCTGCACGGAAGTGCAGTCGCGGGCATCGTTACCATCATGGATTTAACTGGTGCTGCGCGTCTAGTTAACTCGCGCTACTATGCACCATTTGAGTCTTTCCTGACGGCGGGGCTGTTCTACATGGCACTGACGTTTATGATCTTGTGGTGTTTCAAAGTGGCAGAGAAGCGTTTCTTAGCTTATCTGCGTCCTTTAAGCTAATTATCAATAGAGGCAATAGCATCGGAGTGGGTGCTATTGCTTTTGATAATTTTGTTATCTTCATTCCTATTTTTCCAGTCGATGTAAAAGACTCTTTCTTATTATTCATCAACTTACATTAACATTCGGTAAACTCATTGTTTAGTAAGTAAAAATGAAAAAAACAATTCTATCGTTGGGCATTGCCGCCTTAGCCACAGGATGTGGTGGGGGAGAGGGAGAATCACAACCTAATGCTCAAGTAAAACCAACGCCAGCTCCAGTTCAACAGGCTCTGGAAACTGGTAATGCACTGCTCGTTTCTGACCCGAGCGATTTCATTCGTAAAAGTCATCAGGTTGTGGAAGCTCACAAGATGCAGTCGAATACGATCAAATCTGCAATTGCGAAAAGCCTTTCAGGTCTTTATTGGGATCCAACCCATGATGCCGCGATCTTGGCACCTCAGTATGGCTTCAACGACACCATCTTGATGACCAATAAGGCCATGGCAAGCGGTTACAAAGATCAAGCTCTGTCAATTGGCGTTGCCGGGGAAAAGTCTAATGGTCAACGTTACGCACTATTAGGTAACCCATTTAGAACGGCACAACGTTTTCCCGACTCTTCCAACGCGGCGATGACGCAATGGTTAAGTAACCTGGTCACTTGGTTGTCGGGCGGAGTTACTTCAAACGTCGTCATCGCGCAAATGGATCAGTCTTATTACTTTCCGGATGAGCAAGCGACTCGGAATTGGCTAAAAGACAATGTTTCACAAGAGTTGGCGTTTAACGAGGCCAACCTATGCGATGGTTCGAAGCTACTTAGCTGCTTGCAAACCAATACTCCAAACTTATTGATCTTGTCACAGCATCTGCAATCTGGAGATACCAACAAACCAGTACTCGACGCTCTGGAATACGCTGAGCAAGCCCAAATTCCTGTTCTATACCTGCATTGGGATGGAGGACTAACTGATCTTGGCCAAGACATTTTGGAAAAATTCCATGTTGATTATGTGGGAGATAACTATTGGCGTAAGTTAGGCTTGGTCGACTGGGAACCTTCATCGTTGATGAACGTTGTGCCGGACTCTGTCATCACACAACAAGCGCTGTTGTCTCGTTTTGAATCTCAAAATTTCAACGTTGACTTGTCAAAGTGTGATGACAAATCCTGCCCTGACACTGCGAATATGGACAGTCAATTTTATGCAGGGGCAAACAGCATTCGCCATTGGTTGCAAAAGCTTGATGAACAAAAAGTAGATTTGTTTAATCAAAACGGCTACCAATACGAAAAACTCATGGTATTGCTGGCTGATCATTATCGTCAAACGGTTGTCTTCCCGATGGACAAACAATCAACCCAAACGACCGAATTCCTAAAGTCGTACTTTGCCGATTACGTGCAATACAACAGCCGAAGCGTAAACCCAAAACAACCAAATATGGGGAACTTCAGCCGTAGTGAGTTTAGCCCTGACATAAAGAGAATCAGTGCAACGATTAATATGGAATCAAAGCGTAACTTCCGTTCGGCTGGTGTGTATGCGCTTTCTGGGGAAACCTTTACGGTTAAACGTAATGACAGCAATGATGTGGCGACTAAGATTGTCATCAACACTTTAAGAAGTGGTGCAACTCATGAGTTCAGCAAAGATGGATACACGCGACCAAAACTGCTGACTTCATTCGGCTATGAAGTGAAGCCGGGTGAAACCATCACGCTGACTTCTCCTTATGGTGGTCCAGTACAGGTTCACTTTGACAAAAATGATGTTCCGGTTGAACTGAAATTTAATCATGTGGCACAGCATCCAGTTTGGAGAAGTGAGAAGGACAACGACGCTTTTATTCAACAGTTAGAAGCCAATTTATTCGATTGGGCTGAGCTGATCACTCCTGGGTTTGAAGTACACTCAAAGCGCGACAAAATGTTGGAGTCGGTCAACGATGAAATGTGGTCTACCCCTTCGGAAATGGCGCTTGCAACAGAAGAATATGTTCACAACTACCCGCATGTGCTGGCAGGTTTCCAAGGGCCGGGCATAGATGAAGTGCCTGAAATTATTCAATACGCCCAAAACCAAGGTTGGGAAATCGCCAATATTGATATAGTGAAGCACATGAACGCCGACCAAGCGACGTGTGGTTATGGTTGTTCGGGTAACCCTTACGATGCTTACTGGTCATTCAGCCCACTCGGTCACGGTGATTTACATGAGCTTGGTCATGGTTTAGAAAAAGGTCGATTCCGATTTTCAGGCTGGGAAGGGCATTCAACGACCAATTACTACTCGTATTACAGTAAGTCTCGTTTCTTCCAGAATACGGGAAAAGTTTCAACTTGCCAAAGCTTGGATTTCAAAGGCCAGTTTGAATTATTGCAAGCTAGCCGAACTCAAGCGGATCCAAACGCATACATGGCTGCGCAAAATCAAACCAGTTGGAGTTGGGGCGCTCGTGTTTACATTCAAATGATGATGGCGGCGCAGCATGAAGGTGTGCTTAAAAATGGTTGGCATTTATTGGCGCGCTTGCACCTGATTGAACGTGAGTTTAACCGCTTAAAATCGGACGATGCGCTTTGGGATGAGAGACGATTGAGTATTGGTTTCGCCAACTACTCTCGGGAAGAAGCAAATAGCATCTCGAACAACGACTGGTTGCTTATTGCTCTGAGCTACATCTCTCAGCGAGATATGACTAACTATCTCGATATGTGGGGGTTCTCGCTCACAGAAAAAGCGAAACAGCAGGTTGTGGCGCTGAATCTACCGCCGATGCCGCTCACTTACTTTGCAAGTAGTAATACAGGCTACTGTCTGAACGAATTTGCACAAACACCGATAACTGTTGATGGTCAAACGGTTTGGCCGCTGAATCAGTGATTAAATGGTAATTTGTATGAAAAAGGGAGACTGAGTCTCCCTTTTTATTGGATTAAGCTTAGCGTTGAGTCTCGCTTATAGCTTTGCAATATATTACTTAAATGTTGACCAGATTGGTGCGTGATCTGAAGGCTTCTCGATACCACGAAGCTCATAGTCGATACCAGATTCAATACACTTTTCCGCTAGAGAAGGGGTTGCCAAAATGACATCAATTCGTAGGCCACGGTTATCATCAAAACCGCGAGAACGGTAGTCAAACCACGAAAATTGATCGTTCACCTCTGGGTATAGCTTACGGAAGGTGTCCATAAAGCCCCAGTCTAGTAAGGTTTTCAACCATTCGCGTTCTTCAGGTTGGAATGAACATTTACCTGTTTTTAGCCAACGTTTACGGTTTGGCTCGCCGATACCGATATCTGCATCAATAGGGCTGATGTTGATGTCACCCATAACAATCAATTGCTCGTCGTTATTGTGATGATCGTTTAAGTAGGTCATCAGATCTTTATAGAATTGGCGCTTGTATGGGAATTTGGTTTCGTGGCTGATGTTATCCCCTTGAGGGAAATAGCCGTTTAGTACAGTGACCTTTTCGCCGTTTTCATTTAAAAACGTTGCCATGATCATGCGCTTTTGATGTTCCTCGTTATCCGTCGGGAACCCTTTTTGTACGTGTAGAGGCTCTTGCTTACAAAGCATTGCTACGCCGTAATGTGCTTTTTGACCATGAAAATACACTTTGTAGCCCATGGCTTCGACAGCTTCAATCGGGAATGCTTCATCGTGAACTTTAATTTCCTGAAGACCAATCACATCAGGTTGGTGTTTGTCGATTAGCGCTTGGAGTTGGTGCAGTCGCGCACGTAGTCCATTGATGTTAAAGCTGATTACTTTCATTATTTATCCTTTTGGGGCGTACTTTTTATGAATAGTATCATTGTGTAAGAGCACTGAAAATGAGTCTCGGTGAAAGGAGTGAAACGCTCTGAGCTACTTTACTTTTAATTTGTTTTCTAAGTCGTTTTGCACGATCTTTAAAGCGTTAAGCGCAACTTCTGGATCTATCTCATTGCTCTCAAGCAAATAGATTAAATCGACAGCCAGTTTGATCTCTTCAGGTGCGTCATCTAAAGGCGAGGTTGGTTGGTCAGCCATTATTGATGTTTTTCCCTATGTGTAATTTGGTTCTCTAGCTTAAGAAGTGCTGCTTCACAACGCGCTAAACGTTGCTCGGTTGCTAGTAATACTTTTTGAGCATCGGCACGCATAAAACTCGGAGCGCTTTCGACAGCACGTTCTTTTAATAACACCATCTCGCGCAAGCGTCTTGCCCACTCTTGGTGTTGAGCGAGTTCCTGATAAAGCACGTTGATAGGCTTGCGGAAATAGCTGCTATGTTTGATTTCATTCTTACGAATTTTAGTGGTAGAAATCTCGCGTTGAATCGCACCGATTTGCGCCACTAACCGTTCAGTGAGGTACTCAGCACGCAAAGCGGTGAGCTTACCTTCATTTTGCTCACGCACAATCGCATCCAGCGTGGCTTTTGCTTCTTTTACGCAAGGAGTAAGTAAGCGAGAGCGGCAACCAAATAAACGCTCATCAAAAAGCGGAACATGATGTTCGCCTCTTTGACGGTCAAGAACAGCGGCTTGCTTCGCCATTTGTTCTAGATTTTCCTGGAGTTGAGAAATGTTCATGACAAACCTACAAACCATGCGTCATAAGCCAATTTAATGGCTAGTATGCTGACGACAGTAACAAATACAGGACGAATGAATTTAGAACCAAATCTAATAGCGGAGTGCGCGCCAACAAAAGCACCAGCCATTAAACATACTCCCATTGTTAAGCCTAGCACCCAGTTGATATGTCCGAGGAATGCAAAAGTGATCAAAGAGGTAAAGTTACTGGTAAAGTTCATTGCTTTTGCTAAGCCAGAGGCGAGCAAGATATTCAGCCGGTACAGCGCCATTGAACTTACTGTCCAAAAAGCCCCAGTTCCAGGCCCTGCGAGTCCGTCGTAGAATCCTATGGATAAGCCTTGCATGTACTGTTTTTTATGAAGTTTTGGGCAAGGCTCGGGTATTGGACTTTGATGAGCAGAGTGGGGTGTTTTATGAAAAACGGTATACAACGCTGCCGCCAAAATAACAAGCGGCAATCCTTTTTCCAGCCAATCCGTACTAATCGCATCTACAAATAGCGTACCTAATGTGGCTCCGATGAGTGTTGCCACGAATGCACGCCTCCAGCATTGAGGTTTGAATAGACGTTTTTTGTAGTACGTAAATGCTGCAGTAGAAGAAGCAAAGGTAGCGGCAAGTTTATTGGTGCCTAGTGCAATATGAGGCGGCAAGCCTAGCGAAAGTAGAGCAGGTACGGTAAGCATGCCACCACCACCGGCAACTGCATCAATAAATCCTGCGACAAAAGCGACAAGCGCCAACACCAACAGCATGGTTGGCTCAATCATTTCCATAAATGGTGATTCTTCTAATATTCTATTTTACGTTTAAATGGAGGTAGTGAGTCGATTAAGGCTTGTCCGTATCGCTTAGTGACTAGGCGTCGATCAAGAATCGTTACTCTACCAGAATCTCTCTCTTTACGCAGTAAGCGACCTACGCTCTGGATCAGCTTTTTGCTTGCGTCTGGTACAGTTATTTGCATAAACGGGTTTCCTCCTTTTTTCTCAATGTATTCGGAATGAGCCTGCTCAACAGGGGAGGTTGGAACGCCAAATGGAATTTTTGTAATCACCAAGTTTTCAAGTAATTCGCCAGGTAAGTCTAGCCCCTCAGAGAAACTGCCAGTACCAAATAAGACGCTGGTTTTATTTGATTCTATTAGCTTTTTATGTTTTTTTAGAATTTCTTGACGTGAGCTTTCACCTTGAACTTGCAACGCCCAGCCTTTTTTTATGAACTCCGAAGAGAGTGCCTTCGCGACTTGGTTCATCTGCCAATAGGATGAGAATAATACTAAGTTGGCTTTCTTGTCTTCCAAGTACTTAGGCAATATCTCGATAAGATATTCAGTAAATTGAGGCGCTGGTGGTTCATATTTCATCGCAGGGATGAGCAATTCTGCCTGGTTTTGGTAATCGAATGGTGACGCAAGCGCTAAAAACTGAGTGCCTGATTCTGGTTTTCCATCAATACCAACCTGATGGCAAAAGTAATGGAAAGAGTTTAATGCACGCATCGTTGCGGAAACCAAAATGGCGCCAATACATCTGCTCCAAATCTGTTGGTCGAGTTGCCATCCAATTTCAAGTGGCGAAACACTCACAATGAAATCACCCTCGCGATCGGGGTGGGTTTCTAACCAGCGAGCTAAAGGCGCACCTTTTTCACGAGTTGGTTCAGCCATTAAATGCCATACTTGCGCTAGGTTTTCTAACCTTTGAATGTAGAAACCGAGCTCTGCAAGCGCTGGTTCAGCCAACCTTGTCGCAAGCTCCCCGTCTTTTACTCTTTCCGCAATAAGGTCGGCAATTTTTGCCACGCTCTGATTTGCTTTTTTACTGAACTGTTTTAGTTCTTTGGATTGGTTCTCTAGCCACTCAGGTAGTTCACCGTGTTCGAAGCGGTAGATACCCTCTTCAAATTGAGCTGGGTCGAACTGTTTGGGCAATTGAGTCAGTGCCGGTATCAAGTTCTGAACCGCGTCTTGAAGGTCGTTGCGAAATCGAGCTACGCGTTTCTCGTCTGCGAGTGATGAAAACTTACTAATCGACTGATTTAACTTCTCAAGCCATGCTGCCGCACCTTTTAAACTCGCAGATGCTGAAGCATGGTCACGAGCGACGTGAGGTAAGTGATGTGCCTCGTCGAAGACGTATATCGTATTTTCTGGCTCAGGTAAAATCACGCCGCCACCTAAATCTGCGTCTGCCATGACGAGAGAGTGGTTAGCAATGATGACATCGTTTTTATCCAACTCTGAGCGCGCTTTTTGGAATGGGCAGCCGCGGTGGCCTGGTAAACTGTTATTGCAACTGTGTTTATCACTGACAATCAGTTGCCAAAGCTTATCGTCGATGGGTTTAGGCCAAGAATCACGGTCACCGTCCCATTTACCTTGCGCAAGAGAGCGATGCATTGTTTCTAACAGCTCTATATCTTTTTGCTTAGGTTTGGTTTCAAACATGGCTAACTGGCCACCATCAGCACCGCTAGCAGTAGCGAGCTTTTCTGCACAACAATAGCGTTGACGGCCTTTTGCCAAAATAAAAGAAAACTCTCGGTCGGTAATCCGACGAAAAAGAGGGAGGTCTTTATTTATGAGCTGCTCTTGCAGAGCGACGGTCGCCGTTGAGATAACCACTTTTCTATTGTTATGTACAGCCACGGGAATGGTCGCCATTAGATAGGAGAGCGATTTACCAATTCCAGTCCCTGCTTCTGCAACGAGTATTCGGTTAGATTTGTGATACTGACCGCACAGCGTTTTTGCAATCTCTGCAACAAGGTAGTTTTGTGCTCTTCTAGGCACAAAGTTATCAAGTTGATCTTGAAGGTTTTGATAGCTATTACGAATCGATTTTTGAATGTTACTGGTCAGCATACGGGCCTCAAATGCGTTGGAGGCGAATAGTAGCACACATCACTAGTTGTACAGTAGTTCACAAAACGGAATGCTTTTATAAGGAATGTAGATCTCCTTCACAAAAAAATATTGAACCTTATCTTAATGAAATTAATTTCATTATATGAAAAATATAAAACTCCAACTTGGGTCTGATTTGTGGGTTTTTATTCTTTTTTTTGTTTTTTTAAATTTACTTATTGGATTAAAAAACCATTTGTTAATAATTTTGTAAATTACAAATAATAATGGAGATTGGTTAGATGTTCGTCGAATAAATAAAGGTAAACTTATCAAGTTGTTGTTTTATAATGGTATTTTGTTTTTTTTACATTGGTATTTAGAAAATTTGACAGCCAGAATAATCTTTTGCACTCTTAGCTCCAGATTTTGAGGAGGTGCTGTATAACGTTTTGTTAACGCTCTACCTCAAACATATAAAAAAAGGGAACCGGACAAGGATATCCCGAACTAAGAAAAGGCAGTGGATTAATTATGAAAAAAACTCTATTAGCACTAGCTGTAGTTGCGTCTGCAACTTCAGTGAACGCAGCTGAAGTATTCAAATCTGAAGAAGGTTCTGTAGATTTCTACGGTCAGCTACGTCCAACTCTTCTATTCACAGAAAAAACTGATCACACAGCAGAGCTAAACACTAGCTCTTCTCGTACTGGTGTGAACGCGGTTTACGTTGTTGACGAAAGCCTAAAAGTTCTGGGTGAAGTTGAAATCGGTGTTGCTCTAGGTGACAACTACGACGCAGGTGCTGATTCAAGCGAGCGTACAGATGACTCTGTATACGTACGTCGCCACATCATCGGTTTTGATATGGGTGATATGGGTACTCTTCGC
Source organism: Vibrio sp. 1557 (assembly GCF_033340175.1). Classification (NCBI taxonomy): domain Bacteria; kingdom Pseudomonadati; phylum Pseudomonadota; class Gammaproteobacteria; order Vibrionales; family Vibrionaceae; genus Vibrio; species Vibrio sp. 1557. The sequence goes on from NZ_JAWOVZ010000004.1 coordinate 73,812, forward strand.
TTCGGTAAAGAAGGTACTTGGGCTGATGACGTATACTTCGCAGATTACTCTTACTTCTTCGGTGGTAACGCAGCGGAAACTGCATACGGTCACGCTTGGAACAACGATTCTCAAATCAAATACGCTTACGAAAATGACGCGTTCTGGCTAAAAGCTGGTTACGCGCTAGGCGAAAAAGATTCTAACGAAGAAGTACTAGAAGTATTCGTTGGTAAATCTTTCAACGACCTATCTCTACACGCTGGTGTACTTACTGCGAACAACGACATCAACGTAACTAAAGAGAAAAAACTAGTTCTTAATGGTGTAGAGCAAACAGTTTCTCACACAGAGCGTACTGATAACGAAAACCTATCTTTTGAAGTAACTGCTGAGTACGCACTAAACGAGCACACTCTAGGTGCTACGTACTACTACAACGAAAACGAAGATAAGCTAGGTAAATCAACAGTTGATTCACACTACATCGTTGTAGCTGGTATGTTCGCTGTTGCTCCTAAAACAACTCTATACTCTGGTTACGAGTACCTAGCTCAGTCTACTGACGAAGCAGGTAAAGTAGACGCAGACTCTTCTTGGTTCTACGCTGGTGTTGAATACAAGTTCTCTAAATGGGCACGTGTATTCGCAGAAGCGGGTTACACTTTCGAAGGTACTGACTTCGACAACAAAGACACAGACGACGCAACTAACTTCGGTGTTGGTGCTCGTTTCTACTGGTAATCAATACCCAGTTTGATATTGTAAGACCCAGCTATATGCTGGGTCTTTTACTATGAAGATAAGGATGAAAAATTCTATGCAGTTATCATTAAAAGTGGCAATGGCACTGTCTATTTTTGCCAGTACAAACCTCTACGCTGCAACGACTTTAGTGGTTCCAGAAGACGTGAAGTTATTGGCCGTCAACATGGAGAAGCCAGATCTAGAAGGTGGTCTTTTTTCTAGTGAGAAGACAATCGAACTACCTGACGGAACGAATCAAATTGTCTTCAAATATCAACCTACATTCGAAATTAACGAAAACCTTAAGACGGTTTACAGTGATGTAATCGTTGCTAAATTTGATGCTGAAAACGAAAAGCTAACGTTTGAACTGCCAGAGTTTAAAACTCTTCGCCAAGCGCAAAACAACATCTCGCCTCTAGATTGGCAATTACTGGATACCAAAGGCCAACCTATTGCTTTGGTCGAAGATGTATTAGAGTCAGATGGTGTTCAAATTGGTCGTAATTACCCTCAAGAATCTCGCAACTACAATATTGCTGGCGGTATCGCGAGTGTTGCCGTTAGTTATGTAACTGTGAATCAGCATCAACAATCAGTAAGTGATATCGAGCCTCGAGTTGAGACTAGTGATACCCGTTCAACAGCCGCATCGAACGACAGCCCAATGGTTGATGTATTAAAGACGATGTACCAGAAAGCGTCTCCGGCGGAAAAAGAGGCCTTTAAAAACTGGCTTGCTGAGCAGTAATCCCTTAGTTCATTAGATAGGGCTTAACTGAAAAAGTACGAATCTAAAAAGCAGGCTTTAAGCCTGCTTTTATCTTTTCTGCTTATTAGAGAGAGATTTCTCTCCATTCACCAGGCATTAGGTCGTTAAGGACGATATCACCCATCGAATGACGAATGAGGCGCAAAGTAGGGAAGCCAATGTGCGCAGTCATGCGACGCACCTGACGATTTCTTCCTTCAATAATGGTAATGGCTAACCAAGTGGTAGGGATATTTGCGCGAAAACGAACCGGAGGCGTTCTGTCCCAGACTTGTGGTTTTGGAATAACTTCAACTTCGGCTGGTAGAGTCATACCATCTTTTAGCTCTACTCCCTTTCTCAATTTTTCAAGATCTTGCTCCTGAGGAGCGCCATCAACTTGAACCCAATAAGTCTTCGGCGATTTTGACTTTGGCTGCGTTAGCTTCGCCTGCAAGATGCCATCGTTAGTGAGTACCATCAAACCTTCGCTGTCTCGGTCCAATCGGCCAGCCGCATAGACATTTTTGATTGGGATATAGTCCGCTAACGTTTTGCGACCATCGCCATCGGTAAATTGACTGAGCGTATCGTAAGGCTTATTGAAAATAATGACTTTACGATCTTTAGGGGCCACTTTTGGCTTTTGGCTTTTTGTTGGGCGATTAGGGCGGCGGTCTTGCTGAGTACGAGTCTTCGAGCCATTGCGAGCTCCTGAGTGTTTAAAATGGCCCGTTTTAGACTGGTTACGACTGCGACCTTTTTCCTGACCTGTACGAGATGACATGTTAACTACCCTGCAAAAATGTAAATGAACTGTGTTTGAAAGTTTTAAGTTTTCTCATGATCGGATATGATTTGCGCGCCTAAAACTAACAAACGCGCACAGAATGATAGACTAATTCGTGTTATTTGTTTAATTATATCAGTGCACTCATGGATTCAGAGCTTAGAGCTTCAAACTACAACAAAGAGTGCGAACCGCATGTGGCGTTAGTGAGGAGACATGTACTGCTAACGCGCAGCAATGCGTCAATTAAACCAACTCAGACGCTGAGTTGATCAGCCAACAAGTTGATTAAAAAATAGGGAAATTTCATGCCTACAGAAAAACCTACAATTATCTACACCATCACTGATGAAGCGCCGGCGCTAGCAACTTATTCATTACTACCAATCATTCAATCATTCACAGCATCGTCTGGCATCAATGTAGATACTCGTGATATTTCACTAGCAGGTCGAATTATCGCTAACTTCCCAGAGCATCTAAAAGAAGAACAGCGCATTGGCGATGCGTTGACTGAGCTTGGTGAACTAGCTCAAACTCCAGAAGCAAATATCATCAAGCTACCTAACATTTCAGCTTCAGTTCCTCAGCTTAAAGCGGCGATTAAAGAGCTTCAGGCGAAAGGTTACGATTTACCAAACTACCCAGAAGAGCCGAGCACGTACGAAGAGAAAGCGATTAAAGCGGCTTACGACAAAATCAAAGGTAGTGCGGTTAACCCAGTACTTCGTGAAGGTAACTCAGACCGTCGTGCTCCGACTTCGGTTAAGAACTACGCGAAGAAAAACCCACACTCAATGGGTGCATGGTCAGCAGAATCTAAGTCCCATGTTGCGAGCATGTCAGACAATGACTTCTTTGGTAGCGAAAAGTCTACAACTATCTCTGGTGCAACAGAGGTCAAAATCGAGTTTGTCGGTAATGATGGTACAGTTAAAGAGCTTAAGTCTGCGTTCCCATTACTAGATAAAGAAGTCATTGATACTTCAGTAATGAAGAAGAAGGCGTTGGTTGAATTTTTCGAGAAAGAGATTGCTGAAGCGAAAGCACAAGACGTGCTGCTGTCTCTTCATATGAAAGCGACGATGATGAAAGTGTCTGACCCTGTCATTTTCGGTCATGCAGTAAAAGTTTACTACAAAGACGTTTTCGATAAGTACGGTAAGCTGTTTGAAGAGCTAGGCGTTGATGTAAACAATGGCATCGGTGATGTTTACTCAAAAATTGAGTCTCTACCTGAAGCGCAAAAAGCAGAAATTGAAGCGGCCATTCAAGCGGTTTACCAAACTCAACCAGAACTTGCGATGGTTGACTCTGATCGTGGTATCACAAACTTACATGTACCAAGTGACATTATTGTAGATGCTTCTATGCCAGCAATGCTTCGCTCTTCGGGTCAAATGTGGGGACCAGATGGTAAACAAAAAGACACCAAAGCGATGATTCCAGATCGTAGCTACGCAGGTATTTACCAAGCGGTTATTGATTTCTGTAAAGAGCACGGCGCATTTGACCCAACCACTATGGGGAGCGTACCTAACGTCGGCCTAATGGCTCAGAAAGCAGAAGAGTATGGTTCTCATGACAAGACATTCATTCTAGACGCTGCGGGTACTGTTCGCGTTGTTGATGCTTCAGGTAACGTACTGTTAGAGCAAGCGGTTGAAGAAGGTGATATCTTCCGTATGTGTCAGGTTAAAGACGCACCAATCCAAGATTGGGTTAAACTAGCAGTGACTCGCGCACGTGCAACAGGTGTTCCAGCTGTATTCTGGCTAGACGAAAACCGTGCGCACGATGCTGAGCTCATCAAGAAAGTAAACGCCTACCTACCAGATCACGATACTGACGGTCTAGAGATTAAGATCCTATCTCCTGTTGAAGCTTGTAAGTACTCACTAGAGCGTATGAAAGCGGGCCTAGATACTATCTCTGTTACAGGTAATGTTCTTCGTGACTACCTAACAGACTTGTTCCCAATTCTAGAGTTAGGTACGTCTGCTAAGATGCTATCTATTGTTCCATTGATGAATGGTGGTGGTCTATTTGAAACAGGCGCTGGTGGTTCTGCTCCTAAGCACGTTCAACAAGTAGAAAAAGAGAATCACCTTCGTTGGGATTCTTTGGGCGAGTTCCTAGCGCTTGCAGCGTCGTTAGAGCATTTAAGTGTAGCGACAAACAATCCTAAGGCTCAGGTTCTAGCAGATACACTAGATAAAGCGACCGGTGAGTTTTTAGACACCAACAAATCTCCGTCACGCAAAGTGGGTGAGCTAGATAACCGTGGAAGCCACTTCTATCTTGCACTTTACTGGGCGAAAGCGCTTTCAGAGCAAACGGATGATGCGGATCTTGCTGCTGAATTTGCACCAATTGCAAAAGCGCTGTCAGAGCAGGAAGAAACGATCGTTGCTGAGCTAAATAATGCGCAAGGCGTGAAAGGTGAGCTAGGAGGTTACTACTTACTAGACGATGCATTGGTTTCTAAATTGATGCGTCCAAGCGAAACCTTTAACGCAATCATTAACAAGTAAGTTAGTGTTAAAAAACACGTCGTTTTCGGCGTGTTTCCTATCCTGTAAGTGCGTTGTAAGTGTTCCTTTTGTAACACGTGCTCTAAATAGTAAGAAACCCGCTATCTTGGCGGGTTTATTTTTCTCTTCAAAACATCAACTTGGCGTTTCGAGAGCAATATTTTTATATTTCGACAGCGCTCTAATTATTTGGCTTGGCCTTCAAGAGGCACGACGCTACTCGCGTGACAGCCTTTGGGACCTTTTTCAATCTCGTAAGAGACTTGTTGGCCTGCTTTCAGTGTACGATAACCGTCCATCTGGATAGTTGAGTAGTGGGCAAAGATATCTCCCTCTTCTTCATCTGAACAAATAAACCCAAATCCTTTGGCATTGTTAAACCACTTTACTGTACCTGTAGCCATGCTTTACATCCCTCATGCATTTTTTACTGATGTTGTTACTGCAACCAAGTTATACCTTTAACTTGGTACTACCATTGTCAGCGAATGCCAACAAACGTCAAATCAATGATAAGTCACATTCATCAAACCACTTAAAGAAGAGAAGTTTCAAAATGATGATTTATGCATCGACACTTTCCACTGTAGTCAATGAATTTCGACAGTCAATAGCAGTGAGCAACAAACAGAAACATAATTGAAAACAAATCACTTTTGAGATTAACAAATTTGCAAACAGTTTTTCGTATATACGCAGAAGTTTAGTCAATTTGCCTATGAAGTGGCTCATACTGAAAAAGCCATACTGTCCGTGTTGCTTATGGGAGAAGAATCCTCTAACTGAATAAAAAATGAAGTTCTCGTGATAATTACCGTATTCTCAATGAGGAAGTGTGATCCAGATAGAAGATGATGGGGTGGTTTGCAATAGTCCGAAAGCAATAAATAGAAAGTTCTTTTATAAGAAAAAATGTGTAACTTATCGACAAGCATCTTTTATTTGCGCCGTATCAAGACGTGCATTAGTCTCTATATTAGGTAGCAACTTTTATCGATCAAAGATCGAATTCGGTGCCATAACTCACTACACCGCGCTGCACGCTTGTGGTAGATTGTTTTTATAGGTCGAAAACATCAACCCTTTGATACGATATCTTTAGATTGCCATGAGTAAAAATTTTGAATGGGTCACTCCGGACTCTGATCTTCTGGAGCGAGAAAGTACGAAAGTCCAGCCACCTAAGCTGTACAATGTCGTACTCAATAATGATGACTATACACCTATGGATTTCGTCATAGAGGTGCTTGAGCGATTTTTCTCACATGATATTGATAAAGCAACTCAAATCATGCTTCAGGTCCACTATGAAGGAAAGGCAATCTGCGGCACATACAGCGCAGAAATTGCCGAAACAAAAGTAGCGCAAGTTACGATGTACGCAAGGGAAAATGAACATCCGCTACTTTGCACTATGGAGCAAGCGTAAACAAAGAAGACTTGCTCGAACAACCCCAGTTGTTTTTTCGGGAGGTACTTATGCTAAATAAAGAACTAGAGTCAAGCCTTAACGGTGCATTTGCTCGGGCGCGAGATAAACGCCACGAGTTTATGACTGTCGAACACCTCCTACTTGCATTGTTGGAAAATGATGCAGCTAAGGAAGCCCTTCTAGCTTGTAAGGCGGATCTTGACGCTTTACGCAACGAACTCGATATTTTCATCGATCAAACTACGCCTCTTATCCCAGATAGTGATGAGACGCGTGAAACGCAGCCGACTTTGAGTTTTCAACGTGTACTACAACGCGCCGTCTTTCATGTACAGTCGTCTGGTCGTAATGAAGTAACAGGCGCCAACGTGCTTGTTGCTATCTTCAGTGAACAAGAGTCGCATGCCGCTTACTTACTGAAGAAAAATGACATCTCCCGATTAGATATTGTTAACTTCATCTCCCACGGTATTACTAAAGCATCAGGTGCAGGTGAGGATTCATCATCAGACTCGTTTAGCTCAGAAAGTGTTGAAGAGCCTAATTCTGAAGAACGCCTAGAAAGCTTTGCGACGAATCTTAATCAAGTCGCTAAAGATGGAAACATCGACCCACTCATTGGACGTGATAAAGAGTTAGAGCGCACTATTCAGGTACTTTGTCGACGCCGCAAGAATAATCCACTACTAGTGGGTGAGGCAGGGGTTGGTAAAACAGCCATTGCGGAAGGTCTTGCATGGCGAATTGTCGAAGGGCAGGTCCCTGAGGTTATTCAAAACAGCGTGATTTATTCACTAGATATTGGTTCTTTGCTCGCTGGTACCAAATATCGCGGTGATTTTGAAAAGCGCTTCAAGGCGATTTTGAAACAACTTGAAAAAGAAGAAGATGCCATTTTGTTCATCGATGAAATACATACCATCATCGGTGCAGGCGCGGCATCTGGTGGTCAAGTCGATGCAGCAAATCTTATTAAGCCTCTTTTAAGTAGCGGTAAGTTGCGTTGTATTGGTTCGACGACATACCAAGAATACAGCAACATTTTCGAGAAAGAGCGTGCGTTGTCTCGCCGCTTCCAAAAGATAGACGTTGTAGAGCCCTCATTGGATGATACAACTAAAATCTTGATGGGCTTGAAGCCGAAGTACGAAGCTCACCATGAAGTACGTTATACCAATAAAGCACTGCGTGCCGCCGTAGAACTGTCGGCTAAATACATTAATGAACGCCATCTACCAGATAAGGCCATTGATGTCATTGATGAAGCTGGTGCTCGTAGTCGTCTTGCTCCTGCAAGCCGTCGTAAAAAAACGGTCGGAGTGGCTGATATCGAATCAATGGTTGCCAAAATGGCGCGAATTCCAGAGAAGTCGGTTTCTTCTTCAGATAAAGACATTTTGAAAAACTTAGATAGCAAAATGAAGATGTTGGTATTCGGTCAAGATAATGCGATTGATGCATTATCCGAGGCGATCAAGCTGACACGTGCAGGTTTAGGTGTAGACAACAAACCTGTTGGTTCATTCTTGTTTGCAGGCCCAACAGGGGTTGGTAAAACAGAGGTGACGGTGCAGTTATCTAAGCTTCTAGGTATCGAGCTACTTCGTTTTGATATGTCTGAGTATGGTGAGCGTCACTCCGTAAGTCGCTTAATTGGTGCGCCTCCTGGTTATGTCGGTTATGACCAAGGTGGTTTGCTAACCGATGCTGTTATTAAGCACCCACACTCAGTCGTATTACTTGATGAGATTGAAAAAGCGCACCCTGATATCTTTAACCTGTTGTTGCAAGTCATGGATAACGGTACGCTAACGGACAACAATGGTCGCAAAGCAGACTTCCGAAATGTCATTCTTGTTATGACAACTAACGCAGGTGTGGCGGAAACCGAGAAGAAATCAATTGGCTTGATTCAACAAGACAACAGTCACGATGCAATGGCGGAAATTAAGAAGGTGTTTACTCCTGAGTTCCGTAACCGTCTTGATAACATCATCTGGTTTAACAGCCTTGATGAAAGCGTTATCCATCAAGTGGTTGATAAGTTCATTGTTGAACTGCAAGTGCAACTTGATGCGAGAGGCGTTTCAATGGAAGTATCTCAAGACGCTCGCCATTGGTTAGCACATAAAGGTTATGACAAAGCTATGGGGGCTCGCCCAATGGGGCGTGTTATCCAAGAACAGCTTAAGAAGCCTTTGGCTAACGAACTGTTGTTTGGATCTTTAGTTGACGGCGGTACAGTGAAAGTAACGCTGGTCAACGATACGCTTGAGTTTGAATACTTAAGTGAGAAAGAGACAGCGATGCATTAATCGTTAGTCGGTAACAAACGCAAAAGCGCACGAGAAGATCGTGCGCTTTGTTATCTGAACTAAATCGGAAAAAATTGTGCAATAAAAAACGGAGCAGCTTGCTCCGTTTTTTATTGCATCCGAAAATCAGAGATTAACGAGCGCGGAAGACGATGCGGCCTTTTGACAGGTCGTATGGAGTCATCTCTACAGTTACTTTGTCACCCGTTAGGATACGGATGTAGTTCTTACGCATCTTGCCAGAGATGTGAGCAGTCACAACGTGACCGTTTTCAAGTTCAACACGGAACATAGTGTTTGGTAGAGTGTCAAGGACTGTGCCTTGCATCTCGATTACGTCTTCTTTAGCCATTTAATCCTCTTTAGAAATTAGGCAATATTAGCGGGCTATATTCTGCCGCTAAATAGTAATTATGTAAAGTTGAGGCGTATTCTACCCTCGCCAACGCTGATTTACTAGCCTTTGGTGGCGTTGAAAGCGTGTTTTGTAGCTCATTGCTGGGCACTCATCAATCTGATATCCCAAATATAGCCACTGTTGTTTGTTTTCTTGGCAGTATTTAATTTGATAAAGCACCGCTAATGTCCCAAGAGATAACTCGTAGTCAGGGTCAAAGAAAGTATAAAAAGCACTCGAGCATTGTGGCATCAAATCTGTCACTGCAATGGCGAGCAATTGATCTGATTCATCGTAAATGTGTAAAAACGACGTTGTCAGCCAGCTGGTTTGAGCAAATCGAGCAAACTCATCACGCTTTGGTGGGTACATAGTGCCGTTTTTATGCCGTTTGCAGATGTACCGACTGTAAAGCTCAAACCATTCCTCATCCATTTCAGGTTTCATTTCCCAGCGTAAAGACTGTGCTTTATTAAGCAGCCTCTTCTGACTTTTTGATAGTCTAACGTCTGGAATCGAGACTCGAATTGGCTGGCAAGCGGTGCAATGCTCGCAATGCGGTTTATATATGGTATCTCCGCTACGACGAAAACCGTTAGCCATGAGCAACTGGTAATTTTCTTCAGTATGCAGCCTTTCATCAAGCGCCACCGCAACCCGCTCTTGCCGTTCAGGCAAATAACTACAAGGGTGATTATTCGTCAACCCTATTCGAATATGTTGTATATCCGTACTCATACTGAATCCTGCAAAACTTGGGGCTGATAGGCATCAAATAGTGTTTGCTTTTCTCTTAAAGATAGTAGTTTTTGCATAAATTCGTCACGCTCAAGTTCAAATGCGCCAAGTGATGCCAAGTGAGAATTCATAACTTGGCAATCGATTAATTGACCTTGCTTTGACGCCAAATGGTTGCATAAGTACCACAATGCAATTTTGGATGCGTTATCTTTTAGACTAAACATCGACTCTCCGCAAAAAAGTTGGCCCACGCAAATGCCATATAGTCCGCCAATCAGGTTGTTGTCATGCCATACTTCTACAGAGTGACAGTGACCAAGTTTGGCTAACTCAATGTAGGAAGCTTGCATTTCCTCGTTGAGCCATGTTTCCTCTGCAGGGCGTGTTGAAGAACATAGTCTAATCACTTCTTCTGTCGCGAAATTGAGTGTTACTTTATAGTTATGTTTACGCTGAAATTTTTTGAGACTTTTAGATGGCTTAAACTGTAATGGGTCAAACACGGCGCGCGGAGAAGGGCTCCACCATAAAATAGGTTCACCAGGACCATACCAAGGGAAAATGCCTTGATAGTAACCATTGAGGATTCTCATGGGGTTTAAGTCACCACCAAAAGCCAGCAAACCATTGGGGTCGCTGAGTGCTTTATAGGGTGAGGGAAAGTTGAACGTTTCATCGAGTTCAGTTAAATAAATAGCCATAAGAAGTCGTTACCAACATTGGAGTCAGAGGAGTTTATGATGACCTGGTTAAGAAATATCGTAAAAGTATGGCTTGGGATCATACTGTTTTTACCACTTGTCGCCAACGCAGCCTATGAAAGAAATGTTGCCAAGCCAGTTAATGAAGTAGTTTACGGGAAGATTGACTCTGTCCGTTATATTACTCAACAAGAGGTTGTTCAATCGAAAAGTAACGGTTGGAAGACACTACTTGGTGCCACTATCGGTGGTTTAGTCGGTAATCAATTTGGTGGCGGTACGGGAAGAGAAGTCGCGACGGCAGTGGGTGCGCTTGCTGGTGCCGCAGTTGCTCAAAACCAAAGTAATTACCAATACACGGTTGAATATAAGTTAGTTGAGCTACTCATCAAAGTGAAGGGTGATAAGCTAATTAATGTCATCCAAGATGTTGATAAAAATATGTTATTTAGTCGAGGGGATGAAGTTCGTATTTTATATTTTGATGATGGAGTCAGGGTTGATATCACTTATTAACCCTAGGTTGTTTTAGTCTAACGAAGCCTAATCAGGCATGTACAGTCGGGCTGGCTTATAGTCAAATAAAGTCGAAATAGTTTGCTGTTTCGCCGTGCTTCTTTCGCTCTGATTTACATCGCTGGCAATGCCTTTAATTCTGTATCTTTAGGCTACTTGAGGATATTCATAAATTAGCGCCGATTTACTCTGGTTTTGTCGTGTTTTTTTGGGTAGTCTGAATTCACGAAGAATTGTTTAGCCCTCATAAAAATCGTATGTTGAGGGCACAAAGGATTATCAACTTTTAATGGAAAGCCTAACGTTACAACCTATCAATAAAATTCAAGGGGAAGTGAACCTTCCTGGCTCTAAAAGCGTTTCTAATCGAGCTCTTTTACTTGCTGCTCTTGCTAAAGGCAGAACTCGCCTTACTAATCTCCTCGACAGTGATGATATTCGTCATATGCTGAATGCGCTGACTAAACTAGGCGTTCAATACCAACTTTCCGAAGATAAAACAGAATGTCTCGTTGAAGGCCTTGGGCGTCCGTTTTCTGTCTCAGAGCCGGTAGAGTTATTTCTCGGCAATGCTGGCACTGCGATGCGACCATTAGCTGCGGCTCTTTGTCTTGGAGAAGGGGAGTATGTACTGACGGGCGAACCTCGTATGAAAGAGCGTCCAATTGGTCACCTTGTCACGGCACTGAAAGATGCTGGTGCGAACGTTGAGTACATGGAAAACGAGAACTTTCCACCTCTCAAAATAATTGGTACTGGCCTAAAAGCAGGTACAGTTTCTATCGATGGGTCCATTTCAAGTCAGTTCTTGACCGCTTTCTTAATGTCTGCGCCATTGGCTGAAGGTGAAATTCGCATCAACATCGAAGGCGATTTGGTTTCTAAGCCTTATATCGATATCACCCTGCATATTATGAAGCAGTTTGGGGTCGATGTGATCAACAACGACTATCAAGAGTTTGTGATTCCAGCCGGTCAGCAATACATCGCTCCAGGTGATTTCTTGGTTGAAGGTGACGCGTCTTCTGCTTCTTACTTCTTGGCGGCGGCAGCCATCAAAGGGGGAGAAGTTAAAGTAACGGGTATCGGTAAAAACAGCATTCAAGGTGATATTCAATTTGCTGATGCGCTTGAAAAAATGGGTGCAGAAATTGAATGGGGTGATGACTACGTAATTTCACGTGTTGGTCAATTAAAAGGCATTGATATGGATTACAACCATATCCCTGATGCTGCAATGACCATCGCGACAACAGCGTTATTTGCCGAAGGCACTACCGCTATTCGTAACGTTTATAACTGGCGTGTAAAAGAAACAGACCGTTTGTCAGCTATGGCGACTGAGTTACGTAAAGTTGGTGCGGAAGTGGAAGAAGGGGAAGACTACATCATCGTCAAACCTGTTTCTCAGTTAAAGCATGCAGCGATTGATACTTACGATGATCATCGTATGGCGATGTGTTTTTCGCTGGTGGCACTTAGTGATACGCCTGTGACGATTAACGATCCAAAGTGTACGTCGAAAACGTTCCCTGACTACTTCGACAAACTTAAGGCTTTAAGTTGCTAAACATTCTGACCTAAAACAGGAAAGCCAGAGTGAATAACACTCTGGCTTTTTTGTTTCCCAATACTATTTAACCAGCGTAAATTCCTTAGAAAGGTGATGCGCTAAGTATTTGAACATATTGAATACTGCAGTCGTATTTGAAGTTGGTAAACCTTTGTCATCAAGGAAGTATTCACCTTTAAAAACTAAAACACCTTCTTTTTCTTCTACGCTTGTTGCTCGCATCCCCTCGATGTAATCATCGTGCTCTTGGATGATTTGGTTAGCGATCAAAAGAAGGTCGAACTCTTCGATAAACGTTCTATCAGACATATTCTTTCTACCATCCTATTCAGTTAAGAACGCTGAGTATACCTACAACTAAAATGGGTTTGCATGATTAATTCAGTCAATCGTTCAGTAAGACTAAACAGATCAATTTTTAGAGTATAAGCATGATGCGGAGGAAGATGGCAGAGCATTGAACCAAACTATTTTGTGATGGGTAACAAAATTTATTGCATTGGATTAGCGGATGCTAAGTTTGCCTGTTTAGATATGCCGCTCAATACCTTTCAGAACCCTGTCTCTTTGAAGTATAAAGACGATGAATTGTCAACCAATCGGATCTGAATTTCAAAAAAGCAGTTGATCTTCTTTTCATCTCGCACAATAGTAAAAAAGAAGCAATGAAATAGAACATTATGCGGGTGGCCTTTAAACAAGGTTTCTACCCGCATTATTATGAAGGACGTTAGAGTCAGTTATGGGTAAATCACTCGTTATAGTGGAGTCACCAGCCAAGGCAAAGACGATAAATAAGTACCTTGGTAAAGACTTTATTGTTAAGTCTAGTGTTGGTCATGTGCGTGATCTGCCTACGGCCGGTCAAAGCACTGGTGAGAAAAAAGCCGCAGCCATCTCAACTAAAGGGATGAGTCCGGAAGAGAAAGCGCGCGTTAAAAAAGAGAAAGACCGCAAAGCGTTGATCAAAAAGATGGGGATTAACCCATATCATGACTGGGAAGCGAATTACCAAATCCTTCCAGGCAAAGAAAAAGTTGTCAACGAACTACAAAAACTCGCCAAAGACGCAGATTGCGTTTATCTCGCAACCGATTTGGACCGCGAAGGAGAAGCAATCGCATGGCACCTTCGTGAGATCATCGGTGGCGATGAAGAGCGATACAAACGTGTAGTTTTTAACGAAATTACGAAAAACGCGATCCAACAAGCTTTCCAGACACCTGGCGAGCTGAACATGGATGGTGTAAATGCCCAACAAGCACGTCGCTTCATGGACCGTGTCGTTGGTTTTATGGTTTCACCTTTACTTTGGAAAAAAGTGGCTCGTGGTTTATCTGCTGGTCGCGTGCAGTCTGTTGCGGTGAAACTGTTAGTTGAGCGCGAGCGTGAGATTAACGCGTTTGTACCAGAAGAATTCTGGGACATTCATGCGAATACGAAAACGAAAGACAAAGCGGACTTTAAACTGCTTGTTGCTCAGAAAGACGGTTCTGCGTTTAAGCCAGTTAATGAGGCAGAAACCAAAGCAGCGATGTCTGTACTTGAGAATGCAAGTTACGAAGTATGTAAGCGTGAAGACCGCCCTACAAAGAGCAAGCCCTCAGCACCTTACATCACCTCTACGCTTCAACAGGCAGCAAGTACACGTCTGGGCTACGGCGTGAAAAAGACCATGATGCTAGCTCAGCGCCTCTATGAGGCCGGTTACATCACTTATATGCGTACTGACTCGACTAACCTAAGTGCCGAGGCTGTGGACGCTGTACGTGACTTTATTGGTTCTGAGTTTGGTGATAAGTACCTACCAGCGAAACCATTGACGTACGGTAGCAAAGAAGGAGCACAGGAAGCGCACGAAGCGATCCGTCCTTCAAATGTGGGTGTTAAGGCGGAAGACCTGCAAGGTGTCGATGCTGATGCGCACAAACTTTACGCTTTGATTTGGAATCAGTTTGTAGCGTGTCAAATGACGCCAGCAGAATACGATTCAACAACCATTAGCGTAAAAGCGGCAGAATACACGCTTAAAGCGAAAGGCCGTATCCTTAAATTTGACGGCTGGACTCGTGTACAGCGTCCAATGGGCAAAAACGAGGATACAATCCTTCCAGCGGTACAACTTGGCGATAAGCTAAGCTTAGAGTCACTTGACCCTAAACAGCACTTTACAAAGCCACCTGCGCGCTACACTGAAGCAGCACTGGTTAAAGAGCTGGAGAAACGAGGCATTGGTCGTCCGTCGACTTACGCATCGATCATTTCTACGATTCAAGATCGTGGCTACGTGAAAGTTGATCAGCGCCGTTTCTACGCTGAAAAAATGGGTGAAATTGTTACTGACCGCCTTGATGACAGCTTTAACGATTTGATGAACTACGACTTTACTGCGCGTATGGAACAGAAATTGGACCAAATCGCTGAAGGTGAAGTGAACTGGAAAGCTGTGTTAGACAACTTCTTTGCTGATTTTACTGGCGATCTTGAAAAAGCGGAGCTAGATGAGTCAGAAGGCGGTATGAAGTTAAATCACATCGTCATGACGGATATCGAGTGTCCGACGTGTAGCCGTCCAATGGGCATCCGTACTGCTTCGACAGGTGTGTTCTTAGGCTGTTCAGGTTACGCGTTACCACCAAAAGAGCGTTGTAAGACAACCATCAACTTGGGTGACGAAGAAGGTATTATTAACGTTCTAGAAGAAGACGTTGAAACCGCAGCTCTGCGCGCTAAAAAGCGTTGTCCGATCTGTGAAACAGCGATGGACGCATACCTGATTGATGACAAGCGTAAGATGCATGTTTGTGGTAATAACCCGAATTGTGAAGGCTACCTTGTTGAATACGGCGAGTTCAAAGTAAAAGGCTACGATGGTCCAGTTGTTGAATGTGACAAATGTGGCTCTGATATGGTGCTTAAGAACGGTCGCTTTGGTAAATACATGGATTGTACGAGCGAAACGTGTAAGAACACTCGTAAGATCTTGAAGAATGGCGAAGTCGCGCCCCCGAAAGAAGATCCTGTTCATTTCCCCGAGTTGCCATGTGAAAACTCAGATGCGTATTTCGTACTTCGTGATGGTGCTTCAGGTCTATTTATGGCGGCAAGCAACTTCCCGAAATCGCGCGAGACACGTGCTCCTTTGGTTGCTGAACTGGCACGTTTTGAAGAGCGTTTACCTGAGAAGTTCAAATACCTAGCGACCGCACCGCAAGAAGATCCTGATGGTCGTCCTGCAGTTGTACGCTTTAGTCGCAAAACAAAAGAGAACTACGTTCGTTCGGAAGAGAATGGCAAACCATCTGGTTGGACAGCGCTCTTTGTTGACGGTAAGTGGGAAGTCACTGATAAGCGTAAAAAAGCGAAAGCATAAAAACGTACGATCTAAGTAATGTAAAAAGGCAGCGATATCGCTGCCTTTTTTGCGTTTTGTTTTTGCGTAAAGGCCACTGTGTTGTTCGTATAGATCTTTGCTGCTTTGACTGAGTTTTGCTGACGCGAGAAGATCCCAGTATCAATATTTCGTAGTCGCTGATGTATTTTTTATGTAAAAAATATTCGTTGTAACTTTCATTTTGCATTCACATATTTGTTATACATTGGGCTAAAAAATCGGCGGTGTAGTGAATCCGTTCGTAAATTGTTTTCACAATGTAATCGTTTGCTTTTCCATGTGTGATCTAGATATCGTCTTGAGTACGCAAGAGCTGTATGGTACACAGAATGGCGTATTAAAAATTGTAATTTAGAACCCGCTTAGATAATTTATTACAAAAATTAGTGCAACTGTGTGCATTGTTTGCGTCAAAAAATAAGGAAAGAGTGGACGTTGCATACTGGAAGTGCCGTAGCTTTTTTATCCGTGTTGTAAGAGTTCACAGAAACTCAGAGACGGTTGCTAAATGTATTCGCTTGACTCCCCGAGTATGACTCATTCAAGCGAGTACCAAATCCAAGCTATAACGATATGGAGAACAACAAATGGCTGGTGTTTTGGGAATGATTCTTGCTGGCGGTGAAGGCTCTCGTTTGAGACCTTTAACGGAATCTCGCAGTAAACCTTCGGTACCGTTTGGTGGTAGTTATCGATTGATCGATTTTGCTCTAAACAATTTTGTTAATGCGGATCTGATGCGCATTTACGTCCTAACCCAATTTAAATCTCAATCTTTATTCCATCACTTAAAAAAGGGGTGGAACATCAACGGCATTACAGACCGCTTTATCGATCCTATTCCCGCTCAAATGCGTACTGGTAAACGTTGGTACGAAGGGACGGCGGACGCGATCTATCAAAACCTGCGTTTTATGGAATTAGAGGAACCAGAGCAAGTTTGTATTTTTGGCTCTGACCATATCTATAAGATGGATATCAAACAAATGCTGAACTTCCACTCAGAAAAGCAGGCTTCTCTGACGGTATCTGCATTGCGCATGCCACTAAAAGAGGCGTCGCAATTTGGGGTTATCGAAGTGGATAGTGAAGGTCGTATGATTGGCTTTGAAGAAAAACCAGCAAATCCGAAGTCGATTCCTGGTGACCCTGATTACGCTTTAGTTTCAATGGGTAACTATGTTTTTGAAGCTCAGGTACTGTTCTCAGAGTTGGTCGAAGATGCGGATAATGAAGCTTCATCACATGATTTTGGAAAGGACATCATTCCAAAGATGTTCCCTAGAGGTGATGTGTTCGTGTATGACTTCAGTACCAACAAAATCAGTGGCGAAAAAGAAGAGGTGTACTGGCGTGATGTCGGAACTATTGATGCGTACTGGCAAGCGCATATGGATCTGCTAGAAAAAGATGCACCATTTTCGCTGTACAACCGTAAATGGCCATTGCACACCTACTACCCACCATTGCCACCTGCGACATTTACCGACTCTGATAATGGTCGTGTGCAGATAATCGATAGTTTAGTGTGTAATGGCAGCTATGTTAGAGGCTCAAGAATCGAAAAGTCGGTGCTTGGTTTTCGCAGTAATATTGCTTCTGCTTGCGATATCAGCGAATGTATACTTCTTGGTGACGTAAAAATTGGCGAAGGCTGTGTTTTACGTCGTGTGATTGTCGACAAGGATGCCGATATTGCTCCTGGTACTCAGATTGGTGTGAATCTTCAAGAAGATAAAAAACACTTCCACGTGTCTGAGGAGGGCATTGTTGTTATTCCGAAAGGAGCTCGAGTTGGCTACTAACAACTTATCTATTCTGTTTGTAGCTTCTGAGGTTGAAGGCCTCATTAAAAGTGGTGGCTTGGCAGATGTTGCCAAGGCACTACCGGAAGCCCTTCAAAACCTACAGCAAGACGTAAGAATTACCATCCCTGCGTACAGTAGTATTGATAAACTCGCAGACGCAGAAGTTGTATTAGAAACAGAATTAACATCATGGCCGCATACGGAGTATCGAGTTTTGCGGCTCATGTTAGGTCAAAATCCTGTTTACCTGATTGATTGTCCGCCGTATTTCAATCGACCATCAATGTATGCGGAGAACAACCAAGCGTATACTGATAACGGCGAGCGCTTTGCGTTTTTTAGTGCAGCATGTCTCGACATGTTACCCAAGCTCGCCTTTCAACCTAATATCATACACGCGAACGATTGGCACACAGGTCTTGTTCCATTTTTGCTCAAGCACAGGTATGGCAATGATCCGTTTTTTGCTCATACTAAAAGCGTCATTTCAATTCACAATGCGGTCTTTAAAGGCGTATTTAGTTATGAAGACGTGCAGTGTTTGCCAGAGTTTCATTGTAGAAACGTTCCCGATGCTGCGGTGAGTGCAACGCATATTACGATGCTCAAAGCTGGTGTAATGAATGCAGATAAGATAAACGCGGTCAGCCCTACGTACGCAGAGGAACTCAAAACAGAGCTTGGCAGTCATGGAATGGCTTGGGAGTTTCAGCAACGCGCGCAGGACTTAGTTGGTATTTTGAACGGTTGTGATTACAGTGCTTGGAACCCGGAAACGGATACTTACTTGCCAGTTAATTACTGCGCCGACCAGCAAAGTATGTCGCAAGGGAAGAAAGCTTGTAAAAAAGCATTACAACAACGACTAAATTTGCCCGAAAAAAATGTGGCTATGTTCGGTATGGTTTGTCGATTGACCCAGCAGAAAGGCGTTCATTACTTGTTGCCTGCTTTGGCCGATTTTTTGAAGCACGATGTTCAGCTAGTTGTCGTTGGGACCGGAGACCCTATTCTTGCCGCTCAGCTACGAGAGGTTGCCGCGCAGTTTTCTAGCAAATTTGCCTTTGTAGAAGCGTATGACAATGAACTTGCGCATATCGTTGAAGCTGGTTCTGATTTCTTCTTGATGCCTTCTGAGTTTGAACCATGTGGCTTAAACCAAATCTATAGTATGGCTTATGGGACATTACCGATAGTACGCGGTGTTGGTGGCTTAAAGGACAGCGTTAGCGATTATGATGTAAACCCATCTGAAGCAACGGGGTTTGTTTTTTTCGAACCGACACCGCAGGCATTGTTGTTAACGATGCTAAGGGCACTGTTGCTCTACGCTCAAAACGAGCCTGAAGTGAATAAAGTACAGTTGCACGCGATGCAACAAGACTTTTGTTGGCAAAAGGCCGCAGAATCTTATTTGCAGCTTTACCACTCAGCGTTAGTTTGACTTAAAATTGTAACGAAAGGCACCGAATGAGGTGCCTTTATTATCTTGAGTAAGGGGAGTGTGGTAGGATGGCTTTTTACTCAATAGCACGATCTTTTTGATACTCAATATGACTCAGCCGCTACTTTTTCATAAAACCTATTTGCACCCTACTAGTAATGAGTGGGTTGTATTTGTGCACGGTGCTGGTGGTAGCTCTTCTATCTGGTTCAAGCAAATTAAAGCTTACAAGCAACACTTTAACTTATTGCTGATCGATTTAAGAGGTCATGGAAAGTCAAATCAGTTACTTAAAGAGCTCATTGCTAACCGTTATACCTTTACGGAAGTTACCCAAGATATTTTGAAAGTATTGGACCATTTAAAGATCCAATCCGCTCATTTTGTCGGTATGTCGCTTGGTACTATTATTGTTCGAAACCTTGCTGAATTGTCATCAGAGCGCGTACGTTCGATGGTGCTCGGCGGTGCTGTCACAAGGCTTAACACTCGTTCTCAGATATTGGTGAAATTAGGTAATTTTTGTAAGCATATCCTACCGTACATGTGGCTCTACAAACTGTTCGCTTATATTGTTATGCCTCAAAGAAGCCAACGAGAATCTCGCCACCTTTTTATTCGCGAAGCCAAGAAGCTTTGCCAAAAAGAATTTAAACGTTGGTTTATTCTTGCTGCTGATGTAAATCCGTTAATGAAATATTTTAAAGATCGAGAGTTACCCATTCCGACTCTTTACTTAATGGGCGACAGGGATTACATGTTTATTAAACCTGTCAAAGAAATGGTTGCAGCGCATAAGCTCAGCATTCTACGAGAAATCCCGAATTGTGGTCATGTATGCAATGTAGAGCGTCCAGAAGACTTCAATCAACACTCCATCGAGTTTATTAAACAGCAAGCTGTATGTGCTTAAAACTGAGTGTATCCACTGAATAGGAGAGCCGCTATAGCTCTCCTAGTTGATATCCACATTGCCAACATGCACCAAATTGCCCTTCGTTTATTTCATGACATTTTGGGCATTGCCAATCTTGATACTCATGCCTATCGGATTGTTTTCGATATGCTTTTACTATTTCTTCAGCTTTCATCTTTTGTGCAGTGTCAAAAAGCCACACATAAGGATCGGTATCATCACCAAACGGCAGTTCTCCTTTTAAGCCGAAAATACCTTCTCCACGAACTTCACAGTAAATTTGTTCCACTTTAAGCAGCTCACATACAATGTGTGCTTCTGCTGGGTTTTTAGCGATAAATATTTTCATCAAAATACCCACTTCACCAATTACGAGTTTTGCTGACTTGGTGTCGGCCTTACTTTATTCATAACCCATTTAGTGATGATTGGAAATAGTCCCAATAGCGCAAAAGACGCTAATACTGCGGGTGAAACAATGCCCGATAGGCTTTCAATTGTTGCTAATTGAGTACCTGCATTCAGATATACGGCTGTGCCTGGCAGCATACCTATTTGGCTAGTGAGATAAAATCTACCTACAGACATCGGCGTTAAGCCCATCAGTAAGTTGATTAGAAAGAAAGGGAATACAGGGATTAGACGCAAGGAAAATAGATAAAAAGCTCCGTCTTTTTCGACACCTTGATTAATTGCGTTGAGTTTATTTCCGAATTTGTTTTGTACCCAGTCACGCAATAAGTATCGGCTGCTCAAGAAGGCCAGTGTTGCCCCCATAGTGCTAGCGAAAGAAACCAGTAGCAAGCTTGTCCAAAAACCAAATAAGGCTGCACCAAGTAAGGTGACTACTGCCGCTCCTGGGATAGAAAAAGCGGTAATTGCAATGTAGGTAAAAAAGTAAATCGCAGCCGAGAATACAAAATTCTGATCGATGTATGTAGTTAGTGCTTCTTGTTGGGCTTTTGCATTCTCTAAGGTTAAATACTGGCCAAAGTTAATACCTAAAAAGACGATAGCCGCTAGTAGGATGAGACCTAAAATCAGTTTCTTATTCATAATTTTGATTCCAATTTGGGATATATGTAATAAGACAGTAGGAAAACCGAAAAAATTTCACAAAAAAACCGCAGATTAGACTGCGGTTTTACAAGATAGTTTTTAGGCCGACTTTTATTGGAGGCCGTTCATCAACTCATCTCGGCGAGCTTGAGGTACCACACTCCAATGAGTGCCGTTGATAGCACCTTCTAGTGCCCATAGCAACTCAATGTTGACGGTTGCAGAGTGCGTATCTCTTATCGCTTTATAGGCGTTAAGCGCACCTTCCTCTTCAAGCTTCTCTACGGATTCGATGCCGGCTTTTTTTAGCATGCGCTCGGTAGCCAGTCGTAAGTTAGGCAAATCTTTCAAACGGTTAGGCTTTGTACTTGCTTGCTGTTCTTTCTCAAGCTTTGCCTTTTTCAATGATTGATTCGCTACTTCGATTAAGCGTTCGCTTGATTCCCATAAATCGCTGGAAATAGCGTAGTACTTTGTAACGACTGGGAAGCCACGTTTTTTATAAACGTAAGGCTTTAGCCCTTGTTTCTCGAAGTCAGATGAAGTTTTTTGGTCTGCTCTGATATGAAGCTGATTGTTTACCACTAGTGCAAACATTGTTTCATCAGCGAATAGTCCGAAGCCACCAAACATTGAGCGCGACTTGATATTACCAAGTGCCTCAAATAGCTTCATAGAGTCTTTGAGTATCGGTTTATCCATGTTTTGTTATCTCGGTGTAATTAATATTACGCCACCAAAAGTCAGGTCCGAGAGAGTAGCAAACATGCGTAAAAACAATGTCATTACAGAGTAAAGTCATTGCTTACACACTTGCCATCGGTAACCCCGCTACCTTCCATATCGTAATATGGTTCAGGCCGGAGGCTTTGCGTCCCACTCTTTCGAATGGTTTGCCCTGTGCGTGACACAATGAGCATACTTCTTATATTGAATTAACATCACGGTTTAGCGTTAAAAGTGTGATTTCGGTTCAATAAAAATGATAGATTGAATGCTCTATTTTGCATATGGAAAGGTGCAAATTGGCCTTTGAAAAGGAGTTCTTAATATATATTACATTTATATAAAACAGGGAGTTAACGTTAGTCAATTGTTATTAGAGTGGTGTGAAGTATTAGAGAATGCTTAATTTTTCCAAAAAAAATAAGCGCCCCTGTAGAGCGCTTATTTAACACGGTTAAATACAGTGAAATTTAGTTCATTTTTTTCACAGTATTTCGAATTACAAGCTCAGGTTGCATTTCGAAAATTCGTTTTTCGTGTTCTTTATCTTTGATACGCTCAAGTAGAATTTCGAATGCATTTTTACCAACACGACGTTTAGGTTGGTGGATAGTCGTTAGCGGTGGAGAGAAGTATTCCGCAAGCTCGATGTTGTCGTAGCCGATCACTGAAATATCTTCAGGAATTTTGATCCCGTTTTGTTGCAAGCGGCTCATTAGGCCTAGAGCCATTGTGTCGTTAAAACAGAATACCGCCGTCGGGCGCTTGTCCATTGCGGTAATTTTATCTGCAACTAATACGGCCGTATCACATTCAAAGTTACCTTCAAGGATCCAGTCTTCATTTACAGCTAGGTTCGCTTCGCTCATTGCGCGACGGAAACCTGCAATGCGCTCTTGGCAAGCAAGCTTTTCAAAATGACCGCTTAGACAAGCGATATCCGTATGACCATTGTCAATCAGATGTTTGGTTGCAATGTAGCCACCTTCTTCTGAGTTATCCATGATCTTGTCTGCTTGTGAGCTCTCTGGGCCCCAATCCATGACCACTTTAGGAATGTCCGCATGACGGTCAAGCATCTCTTTTAGTTCTTCGGTTAAGTCAGAACACATCACTAAGATGCCATCAACGCGCTTTTCAGCCAGCATACGAATGTAATCGCGTTGTTTTTCGTAAATCCCGCCTGTGTTACATAAAATCAGAGTATAGCCTTGGCGGTAACAGTAGCTCTCAACGCCATCAATCACTTCTGAGAAAAATAGGTTAGTTGATTGAGTTACTAACATGCCAATCGTACGAGTTGAGTTGCATTTTAGGCTGCGTGCAACGGCACTTGGCGCGTAATTCAGCTCGTCAACGGCTTTCATTACTTTTTCTTGCGTTGCTTCTGCAACGAAACGCGTTTTATTGATAACGTGCGAAACTGTCGTAGTGGAAACGCCGGCTAAGCGAGCAACGTCTTTTATCGTGGCCATAAATGGTGTCCTGTATCGAGCTACTGAAATATGTCGTATTGGATGTACCTGATGCTCTAATGGTTTCACACCTAGCAATATAAAATTGGCGCTAAGTGTCTCGGCAGCGGTTGATCCAAGTGCGACAAAAGGGTACGTAGCAGCATCGGTCGATGAATTTTATCTTTTTTCTATCTGATGAGAAATTGCCATCAACCTGTTAAGAAAACACAAAAACCGCTATATTTCAGCGGTTTACATATAAATCATATTTAATCGTTTGCGCTCACATTTTAGCCCTATGTGGACTGACTAGCAATGTTTTCAGCAAGAGATTTGTGTATTTGAAGTCACATTTTGACTGCTAAATAACCAAGCGTCTTTGCGCTAAGTTAAGGCAAACGAATATTATACCCAAGTTACTTACAATTGGTCACTTTCAGGCATACAGGAAGCCCGATAGGCAGGCTCCCTAAAAATAGGCGGCAATTATTCACCAAGAAGGTAGGCGCTGTCTAGTTTACAAAATGCAACTAATAGTTTCGCGACACTCGAGTAAAATCCAAATTCGTCGAATTGTTTACATTTGTCTGAAAACTGAGGTAACCAAGACATCAATTGTTGCTGGATAAAGTCGTTTTGTTTAACGAAGGCTTCTTCCATGTGTTTTTCTTGTTCAAGCTCGTTTGAGCGGATAATCATGTTCCCGAGAAAGTCGAGCTCAACGGCTAAGTGATCCGCAGGTTCCTTTAGGTTTTCGTCTACTTGAACGCCAAATTCAGCCATCAACTTTTCCATTTCCTCAGCTGGCTTGTCATTCAGTAAACCTGATTCACCAATGTACATGGATGCGTAAGGAAGAGCGCCGTATTTTTCTGTCTTCAAAAACAGTTCACAAAAGTCAGCTGCAAGCTCTAGTTGTGCATCTTCACGATCTTGTAACCGATTCAATGCATCAACTAGGCTATCAACGGCTGGTTTTAGCGACTCATTTTCACCTAAACCTGCGAGAAAACTGCGAATTTCAACACTGTGATAGGCTTCCAATTCTTTCTCTGTTAGTTCTTTTGCGAACAAGCTCGAAAACCACCAGTAAATTTCAGCGCGTTTCTCATTAAAAGCTTTCACTTCTTGCATTTTGGGCTCCTGAATGATGCTTCAAGTCATGCATCACAAAGTCAATTAGGGATATCCCCTAAGTGTAATCAATTAAAATGAATAGCAGTAACTATAATTGTTATGTTTTATGGTCAAAAATGACCGTTTATTAATAGCAATGGGCAAGCTTGTTTTGAATCAATAAAAACGCTAAATCTTGCGTTTTAATGTATCTATGACTAGAAATGTTACTAGTTATGAATAGAATACGTCTTGGATAATAAGAAGACAGAAAAGTGGTGTAAATGAGCTATCACGTATTAGTCGTAGAAGATGATGTTGTAACTCGTAGTAAGCTTGCGGGATATTTCCAAAATGAGGGCTACCAAGTCAGCGAAGCAGAGAGTGGCGCAGAAATGCGTGAAGTTTTGCAAGCGGGCGATGTAGACCTGATCATGCTGGATATTAACCTGCCTGGTGAAGACGGCCTGATGCTTACTCGTGAGTTACGTAGCCAATCGGATATTGGTATCATATTAGTAACAGGACGCACGGATAGCATTGATAAAATCGTAGGCCTAGAAATGGGTGCTGACGATTATGTGACAAAACCTTTTGAACTGAGAGAGCTGTTAGTTCGCGTTAAAAACTTGCTGTGGCGTATTTCAGCAGCGCGCAGTGGCAGTTCGAAAGCGAATGAAACCAGTGAAGAGCACATTGTGCGCTTTGGGGAGTGGACATTCGACATTCAACGTCGCGCACTTAGCCGCAACGGTGAGCCAGTAAAACTAACTAAAGCAGAGTATGAACTTTTGGTGGCATTATCGTCTTATCCTAACCAGGTGTTAAGTCGTGAGCGTATTTTGAACATGATCAGCCATCGAGTGGATGCGCCGAATGACCGCACCATTGATGTTCTTATTCGACGTATGCGCGCAAAAATGGAGTTCGATCCTAAGAACCCACAGATTTTTGTAACGGTACACGGCGAAGGCTATATGTTTGCTGGTGACTAGTTGGAACATAACTCAATCGTAAAAAGAAAAAGGAGAGCTTCGGCTCTCCTTTTTTGTGGCTTCAAGATAATACTAGTTTGCTTCAACCATTGGTGTTTGGCCGACAGTATCACGCAACCTTTGCCAAATACTGCCCAAGTACTCATGCCAATAAAGCTCTGTTTGTTCTAAGTAACGCGCTTTAGGTGAGTATTTATCCCAAGGTTGACTTATCTCGCTAATAGCTAAGAAGTTGGTCGGGGCTGGGATTGGTTTAATGCCTGCTGCGTTGAACTCATACAATGCACGGCTCATGTGACTCGCAGAAGTGACTAACACAATCTCCTTTTGTTGAACGAATGCAGCCGCTTGACGTGCCTCTTCCCACGTATCTTTCGCATCTTCTAATAAAATGATATCGGATTTCGCGACTCCCAACGCAAGGGCAACGTTCGCCATCATTCGCGCGTGGCTAATTTCAGATCCGCCAGCATAGCCGGATAAGATTAATTTCGCGCCTGGATACATTCTTAAAATACGAATGCCCTCAGTTAAGCGCATTAATGCTGCACGGCTTAACTGCGAGGTGGGTGGAATTTCGTCATCGATAACATGACCATTCCCTAAAACCATCACGTAGTCGATGGTGCCAGAAACTGGCAAAAAGGCTTTATGCTCTCGCTCTAACGGCATAAGAAGCTTGGTTGAAACAGGTTGGAAGGCAACAAGAAAAATGCCAACAAAAGAGAATAGAACAACGAAGCAGCCAGTTTTACGTTTTGTAGTAAAACTAATGAGAGCAAGACCCAACAAGCCTATCAGCAGCAATGCCGGAAGGGGCATAAGCATGGCTGACACTACTTTTTTCAGCTCAAACATACATAAATAGTCCGAAAAAACATCAATTGATAATAAAAATGAGGGTATCCCTCTTTATTCCTGCTTTCCTTGTGCCAGAATAGCGGCACAATCCGTTATGATAACTCAGCAGAAGTGACAGAAGACCGCAATTTCGACGATATCGCCCACAAATTTGCAAAAAATATTTACGGCTCCGATAAAGGGGAGATCCGCCAAATCATTGTGTGGGAAGATTTTCTACAGATTCTAAGTGAATTAGATGCTGACCAGCAACCCCTAGAAGTGTTAGACGCTGGTGGTGGTTTGGCACAAATGTCGCAAAAGCTTGCTAAGCTCGGACATCGAATCGCTTTATGTGATCTATCTTCGGAAATGCTGCAGTTGGCTAAGCAGGATATTGAAAAAAACGGTTTGCTTGAGCAGTATCGCCTGATTCATTCGCCTGTCCAATCCATCGGTGAACATATGGATGTACAGGTCGATCTGGTTATGTTCCACGCTGTGATGGAGTGGCTGGTTGATCCTAAGGCCGCACTTGAAACAGTTCTAGAACAAGTAAAACCGGGAGGTATCGCATCAGTC
Source organism: Vibrio sp. 1557 (assembly GCF_033340175.1). Classification (NCBI taxonomy): domain Bacteria; kingdom Pseudomonadati; phylum Pseudomonadota; class Gammaproteobacteria; order Vibrionales; family Vibrionaceae; genus Vibrio; species Vibrio sp. 1557. Next base: position 100,625 of record NZ_JAWOVZ010000004.1, read on the forward strand.
ATGTTCTACAACCACCACGGTTTAGTCTATAAAAACGTGGTTTGTGGCAACATTCCTCATATATTAGACGGCATGCCTCACCGAAAAAGATTTAAACTACAGCCGCAAAAAGGCTTAAAACCTGAAGAAGTCTACCAGTGGATAGAAAATTCAGGTTTTAATATTTGTGGCAAATCTGGTATTCGCTCATTTAGTGATTACATAGGCAATATGGAATACATGGGTGATTACGAGTTTGAAGATGTGTTGGCGCTAGAAAAACAACTTTGTCGACAAGAGCCATACCTCTCATTAGGCCGCTACATTCATGTGTGGGCTAAAAAGAACGATAAACAGGAATAACAATGAGTGAGATGACTCTCAATGCTGCAGAGCAACCAATCGATGAGCTGGTTGGCTGGGTTAAGCAGCACGATTTCTCGTTGAACCTGACCACAGAGCGATTGGCATTTTTGATAGCCATTGCCGTACTGAGTAATGAAAGGTTCGATGAAGAACTGGGTGAAGGTGAACTGCATGATGCATTTGCCATCGTCACTCGACTATTTGATGAGACCGGCGAAGCCTCCGCTTTTCGTGCGAACAATGCGATCAACGAGATGGTTAAGCAGCGTCTTATGAGCCGTTTTGTCAGTGAAATTACTGACGGAGCGAGCATTTACCGCTTGTCGCCATTAGCGATAGGAATAACCGACTACTACGTGCGTCATCGTGAGTTCTCAAAACTGCGTCTATCTATCCAGCTATCCATGGTAGCGGATGAAATGGCGAAAGCGATTGAGGCAGCACAAAAAGGTGGCACACCGGGTCACTGGAAGAAAAACGTATACGGTGTTTTAAAATATTCTGTAGGCGAAATCTTCGATCAAATTGACCTCAACCAACGTGTTATGGATGAGCAGCAACAGTCAGTGAAACAACAGATTGCTGACCTGCTTAACAAAGACTGGCGCGAAGCGATCAACAACTGTGAAGCACTTCTGTCAGAAACATCAAGCACGTTGCGTGAACTTCAAGATACGCTGCAAGCCGCCAGTGATGAACTGCAAACTCAGATCCTCGATATTCAAGAAATTGTTTACGGTGACCCTGAGCTGGAGTTTATCGAAGAAGCCTTGTTTGGTCTGCAAATGAAGTTGGACCGAATCACAAGCTGGGGCCAGCAAGCGATCGACCTTTGGATTGGTTACGACCGACACGTGCACAAGTTTATTCGTACTGCAATCGATATGGATAAGAACCGTGCGTTTAGCTCGCGTCTGCGTCAATCCGTCAAAGATTACTTCGATGCGCCTTGGTATCTGACTTATGCAGATGCGGAGAGGCTTTCTGACCTTCGTGATGAGGCCCTAGTACTGCGTGATGACGAGGTCACGGGTCAAGTTCCGATGGAAGTAGAATACGAAGAGTTTCAACAAGTCAATGATGAGTTGTCTGAACGAATTGGTGACATGCTAAAAGCGCATAAAGATCAAGGCACACCAATCGATTTGAGTGTGGTACTGCGAGATTACCTTGCACAGCACCCTTACACTCATCATTTTGATTTAGCTCGCATTATCGTCGATCAAGCTGTACGTCTAGGGTATTCAGAATCGGATTACCAAGCGATTCAACCAGACTGGAAAGCAATCAACGAATTTGGGGCAAAGGTACAAGCGAATGTCATCGACCGATACTAATGAATACATGTCAGAGAATCTGGCAAAAGCAATTTCTAACCCTCTGTTCCCAGCGCTAGACAGCATGCTTCGAGCAGGGCGTCATATCTCAAGTGAAGATCTAGACAATCACGCGTTGTTGTCGGATTTCGAACTTGAGCTTTCTTCTTTCTACCAACGCTACAACACCGAATTGGTGAAAGCGCCAGAAGGTTTCTTCTACCTTCGTCCTCGTTCAACGTCTCTGATTGGCCGTAGTGTTCTTTCTGAACTGGATATGCTGGTGGGGAAGGTACTGTGTTTCCTTTACCTAAGCCCAGAGCGTCTTGCGCACGAAGGCATCTTTACTAACCAAGAGCTGTACGACGAACTGCTTGCTCTAGCAGACGAAAACAAGCTGATGAAGCTAGTGACGAACCGTGCGACTGGTTCTGACCTTGATAAAGAAAAGCTGTTTGAAAAAGTACGTACGTCACTTCGTCGTTTGCGTCGCCTAGGCATGATCATCAACATCGGTGAAACCGGTAAATTCAGCATCAGTGAAGCGGTATTCCGCTTTGGTGCCGATGTACGTATTGGCGATGACATGCGTGAAGCGCAGCTGCGTCTAATCCGTGATGGTGAAGCAGTAGTGCACACCAAAGAGCCAAGCCAAGGCAGCTTATTGTCTGAAGAAGATCAAGACGACCAAGCCCAAGAAGAAACAACAGAAGAGGGTGAAGCATGAGCATGATTGAACGCGGTAAATACCAATCGCTGACCATGGTCAACTGGAACGGCTTCTTTGCCCGTACGTTTGACATCGATGGTCTGGTCACCACGCTATCAGGTGGTAACGGTGCAGGTAAATCAACCACAATGGCGGCGTTCATCACCGCATTGATTCCTGACCAAACGCTGCTGCACTTCCGTAACACGACAGAAGCGGGCAGCAGCCAATCGTCTCGCGACAAAGGTTTGTACGGTAAGCTACAGCCGGGCGCATGTTATGCGGCGCTAGACGTGGTGAACTCACGTAACCAACGCCTATTGTTTGCAGTAAAACTACAGCAAGTTGCGGGTCGTGATAAGAAAGTAGACATCAAACCGTTTGTGATCCAAGGTCTTCCAAGCCATGTGAAACCAACGGATATCTTGGTTGAAAGCGTATCTGCGACTCAAGCTCGTGTACGTCAAATCAACGAAGTAAAAGAATCGATCGCGGAATTTGAAGGCGTTCAGTTCAAAGCGTTCTCTTCTATCGTGGATTACCACGCGCAAATGTTTGAATTCGGTGTGATTCCGAAGAAACTGCGTAACTCTGGTGACCGTTCTAAATTCTACCGCCTGATCGAAGCATCGCTTTACGGTGGTATCTCAAGTGCGATTACCCGTTCGCTACGTGACTACCTTCTGCCACAAAACGGCGGCGTGAAGAAAGCGTTCCAAGATATGGAATCGGCGCTGCGTGAAAACCGCATGACGCTAGAAGCGATCAAAACCACGCAAGCAGACCGTGACTTGTTCAAACATTTGATTACAGAGTCGACCAACTACGTGGCAGCGGACTATATGCGCCATGCCAACGAGCGCCGTAAAAAACTAGAACAGACATTGTCTTTGCGTTCAGAGTTATTTGGTTCTCGCGAGACCTTGATTGAGCAAAACAATCTGCTTAACCGCGTTCAAGAAGAGCTGGAACTGCTGATCGAATCAGAATCTTCTTTAGAGCAAGACTACCAAGCGGCTTCTGATCACTTGCAACTGGTGCAAAACGCGCTGCGTCAGCAAGAGAAGATCGAACGCTACCAAGAAGATCTTGAAGAGCTGAGCGAGCGTCTTGAAGAACAAATGATGGTAGTGGAAGAAGCGCAAGAACGCGTGATGATGGCTGAAGAGCAAGCTACCGTTGCAGAAGAAGAGGTGGATAGCCTTAAGACGCAACTTGCTGATTACCAGCAAGCTCTTGACGTTCAGCAAACTCGCGCCCTTCAATATCAACAAGCAGTTCAAGCGCTGGAGAAAGCGAAGCAACTACTTGGCGATGACAGCCTAACGGCGGAATCGGCTCAAGCGCTTGTCTCTGAGCTTAAGAACAAAGAGTCAGAAAGCACCAATGCGTTGCTATCGGTTAAGCACAAACTGGACATGTCTTCTGCAGCGGCAGAGCAGTTTGAAACCGCGCTTAAACTGGTACAAAGCATTGTTGGTCAAGTTGAGCGCAAAGACGCGTCTGAACATGCGAAAACCGCAATTGCGAAAGCGCGTGAGTCACAACAAATCGCACAAAACGAACAGCAATGGCGAGCACAACACCGTGATCTCGAACGCAGCCTTAACCAGCAGCGTCAAGCACGTGAACTGGTTGCTGAATACAAAAAGCAATATCACGTTGAACTAACCGATGAGGTTACGTTTGAACAAGAACGTGAACGTCATGCGACGCAAATCGAATCAGTAGAGATAGCTCAAGAAGAAGTTCGTGATCAGCGTGGTGAACAGCGCCGTCTAGAGCAAAACGCGGTGGCAGAAATTAGTAAGCTTGAAGCAATAGCACCAGCTTGGATTGCGGCGAACGATGCGCTAGAGAAACTGAGAGAGCAGAGCGGTGAAGAGCTTGAGGATCGCCATGCGGTAATGAACCACATGCAAGTTGTCCTTGAACAAGAAAGGGAGCTGTCTTTAGCTAAAGATAAGCTTGCTGAGCGCCGTAGCCAGCTAGACGCTGAGATTGAGCGTCTTGCTTCTCCTGGTGGTTCAAATGACCCTCGCCTGAAAGGTTTGGCAGATACGCTGGGCGGTGTATTGCTGTCTGAGATCTACGATGACATCACGATTGATGACGCGCCTTACTTCAGTGCGATGTACGGTCCGGCTCGTCACGCTATCGTTGTTTCTGACTTGTCAGGCATCGAAGAAAAACTGGTAGAGCTAGACGACTGTCCAGAAGACTTGTACATCATTGAAGGTGACATCGATGCCTTTGATGACAGCTCGTTCGATGCAGAAGAGTTAGAGGGCGCGGTTTGCGTTCGTATGAACGATCGCCAAATGCGTTACTCTCGCTTGCCTGAGATCCCATTGTTTGGCCGTGCGGCACGTGAGCAGCGTCTAGAGTTGCTGCGTAACGAACGAGAAGAAGTGGTAGAGAAACACGCGAAAGCGGCGTTTGATTCTCAGAAAATGCAGCGCTTGTACCAAGCGTTTAACCTATTTGTGTCTAACCACATTCAGGTTGCTTTTGACGCCGATCCAGAACAAGCACTGGCAACTATTCGTGATAAGCGTAACCAAATTGCTCGCGTGTTGGCGGATCTGGATGCGAAAGAGCAACAACAACGTTCTCAGCTTCAAACCAGCAAGCAAGCGTTGTCTTCTCTGGACAAGCTAGCGTCACACATGGTGCTTGTTGAAGATGAGTCATTGCAAGCGCGTTTTGATGAGCTAGAAGAGAAAATCGCTCAGCTTGCAGAGGCAAAAAACTTCTTAAACAACCATGCAAAAGCCGTCACGCAATTAGAGAATATTGCGTCTGCGCTTGATGCTGACCCAGAGCAATTCGATGCACTAGAAGCAGAATACAAAGCGGCAGACGAGCGGCTACAAGATCTTAAGAAGCAAATCTTTGCACTCTCGGATCTCGTTGAACGTCGTCACTACTTCGCTTACTCAGATTCAGTAGACCTACTGAACAAGAGTAGCGAACTGAGTGAGCAGCTAAAAGCTAAACTGGTTCAAGCTGAACAAATGCGTACTCGCTCTCGTGAAGAGTTGAAGCAATCGCAAGGTCAAATGAACCAATACAACCAAGTATTGGCTTCTCTGAAGAGTTCACACCAAGCGAAACTGGAAACGGTTCAAGAGTTCAAACAAGAGCTTCAAGAGTTTGGCGTGAACGCTGACGAAGGTGCAGAAGAGCGCGCAATGCGTCGTCGTGACGAATTGCACGAGCGTCTACACACGTCTCGCAGCCGTAAGAGCGAATACGAGCGTACAATCACCTCTACTGAACTAGAGATGAAAGGTTTGGCGAAACGTCTGAAGAAAGTTCAGAAAGAATACGTTGAGCTACGTACGTTCGTGGTTGCAGCGAAAGCTGGCTGGTGTTCGGTACTTCGTTTAGCGCGTGAGAACGATGTTGAGCGTCGTCTACATAAGCGTGAACTGGCTTACATGTCTGCGGATGAACTGCGTTCAATGTCGGATAAATCATTGGGTGCGCTGCGTCTAGCGGTTGCGAACAACGATGATCTTCGTGATGCGCTGCGTCTATCAGAAGACAACGCACGTCCAGAGCGCAAAGTTCTGTTCTACATCGCTGTTTACCAACATCTTCGTGAGCGTATTCGTCAGGATATCATCCGTACTGATGATCCAGTTGAAGCGATCGAAGAGATGGAAGTAGAGCTAGCGCGTCTAACAGAAGAGCTAACGCAACGTGAAAACCGCCTAGCGATCAGCTCTGAGTCGGTAGCGAGCATCATCAAGAAGACGATTCAGCGTGAGCAAAACCGTATTCGTATGCTGAACCAAGGCTTGTCGAACATCTCGTTCGGTCAGGTGAAGGGCGTACGTCTAAACGTGAAGATCCGTGAAAGTCACGAAGTGCTACTGAACGGTTTAGCGACACAACAAGAGCAGCATAAAGATCTGTTTGAATCGACTCGCTTTACCTTCTCTGAAGCAATGGCGAAGTTGTTCCAACGTGTGAACCCGCACATCGATATGGGTCAACGTTCTCCTCAAGTTCTGGGTGAAGAGCTACTGGATTACCGTAACTACCTAGAGCTGAGTGTAGAAGTGAACCGTGGTACAGATGGTTGGCTACAGGCTGAGTCTGGCGCGCTATCAACAGGTGAAGCGATCGGTACCGGTCAGTCAATCCTTCTGATGGTTGTTCAAAGCTGGGAAGAAGAGTCTCGTCGTCTACGCAGCAAAGACATTGTACCTTGTCGTCTGCTCTTCTTGGATGAAGCAGCGCGTCTGGATGCGAAATCGATCGCAACATTGTTCGAATTGTGTGACCGTCTGGATATGCAGCTTCTTATCGCGGCGCCTGAAAACATCAGCCCAGAGAAAGGTACGACCTACAAACTGGTGCGTAAGGTGTTTAAAGATCACGAACACGTACACGTGGTTGGTCTGCGTGGTTTTGGTCAAACGGATAAGCCTAAGACTGAAGCACAAGAGATGATTGAAGAGTTTGAATCGTAAACTTCGAATCTAACAAAACGCCCGCAATGAACGCGGGCGTTTTTGTATCTGTTTGCGAGGCAGGCTTCGAACAACATAAGACAAGCCGAGACTGTAGGACGGCAGTCTCGGCTTATTAGCGGAACTTAATGAGGAAGCTACGTTTATTCCTCTGGAATATCGTCCCTGACTTCGATCATTTCAGCAAGCTCTTCAAGTGCTTGGACAGAAAGCTCAGACAAGCGTTGTAGGTGTTGGTCTAAGCTCTCTTGTTCTTCAAGCTCTGGTTCATCATTATTTGTTTCTTTTATTAGCATTTCTCAACCTCTCAAGTTGAGTAAGGGGAGCTCTCATCATACTCAAAAGGCAAAGTAGAAAAGAAACGATCTATGTTGATTTTGTTAGCTCGATCATTGATTCAACTTATATATGAGAAGGATGTGTTTAATAAGGAGAGCAAGTGCAAGGTTTTTGGATGCGGGAACAAAAACGCCAGTAATCATGACAATTACTGGCGAGTAATAACGAACATTATGTCGAAGGGTTAGAACAACGGCTTCACACCGAACTGCTCTGCCGCGTAAGCGACGCGTTCAATCGGTTTTGGATACTCAGCAGGTGTGCCAAGGCTCTCTATGTGTTTCAAACGAGGAAGCAAGCCTGCACCATTAGCGATTTGGATTGCCAGACCAGGGCGAGCGTTAAGCTCTAAAACCATAGGCCCTTCATCTTTATCCAGCACCATATCCGTACCCATGTATCCCAAACCTGTCATTTCCCAGGCACTTGACGCAAGCTCCAGCAAGCGCTCCCAATGCGGTACTTGAAGGGTCGAAAGGTCTTTACCTGTATCAGGGTGATGAGTCACTGGATGATCGAACTGCACCGCTCTGACGGCTTTACCTGTCGCGATGTCAATGCCTACTCCTACCGCACCTTGGTGAAGGTTTGCTTTGCCGTCGGAAGCCGCTGTAGAACAGCGCATCATCGCCATAACTGGATAACCTTTAAATACGATGATCCGAACATCTGGTACGCCTTCATAACTGAAGCCATCAAAACAGTCATCAAACTTGATTAAGTTTTCAACCACAGCAACGTCATTTTTACCACCAAGAGAGAAAAGGCCAGCAAGCGCATTACTAATGTGACGCTCGACCTCATCCCTACCAATTGTAGAGCCGGAGGGTTTGGTATATACCCCGTTTTTGTGAGACGTAACAACCAGAATGCCTTTACCGCCACTACCTTGTGCAGGTTTGATTACAAAACCAGGCCAGTTCTCAACCATTTTGTGGATAGTCTTAACTTCAGCTTGGTTATGAATGACACCGATCAGGGCAGGAACTGTTGCTCCTGCTGCCTGTGCAATAATTTTGGTCTTTAGCTTGTCATCGACAAGTGGGTATTTAGAACGATCATTGTAACGGCCAATATAGCTGTGGTTACGCTTGTTCATCCCCATAATGCCTTTATGGCGAAGCTTAGACGGCGAAGTAAAACTTTCGAACATCGTTTAGTCCTCCGCTAGTGGTTTGAAGCGTCGTAGCTCAGTGAGGCGGTAACCTGTGTAAGTACCTAGTAATAGAATACCGGCCAGAACAATCAACTGTAGACCAATGAAGTTAAAGGTTAAGTGTTGAATGTATGAGTTCGTCATTGCAAGGTAAACTAATACCGCTGTCAGCAATGAACCACCACCTTGCAGAGCAACTTCCTTCGCACCTTCTTCTTCCCATAGGATTGACATACGTTCAATCGTCCAAGACAAGATGATCATAGGGAAGAAGGTAATTGTTAGGCCTTCCGTTAAGCCCATTTTAAACGCAACAACGGTGAACACCGAGATGATCATAATAACGGTAATAATGACCGCAGATATCCTTGCTACCAGCAATAAGTTCAACCTAGACAAATAGCTTCGAATAATCAGGCCTGTACCTACAATTAGCAAGAAACCGACAATACCCGTTAATAGTTGAGTTTGAACAAAAGCAACGGCAATCAACACAGGCATAAAGGTACCGGATGTTTTCAGGCCGATAATCACACGCAAGAACACAACGATCAGAGCACCAATAGGGATGAGCATGATGGTTTTGAACATCGCTTGCTCTTCCAAAGGTAGGCTATGAATTGAAATATTCAGTAATCCATCTGCTTCTATTTTGTTGTTTGTAGCTTGTTGTGGTGTCATTTCTTGCTTAATCATCGAGAAATGCACTTGGCTATTTTTACCACCAACAAGGTCAAGTAAGGATACGTTTGATTCATCCCACACTAACAAGTTGGGTTTCACTGCTTTTTGTTCGGATTTTGGCGAAAACAGTACCCAATCTTTACCTGACCAAACCTGAACCATTGGTTGAATTGTTTGGCGTCGACGACCATCTTCTAGTTCGATAACACCGACGGTTTTGCTCTGTATACCTGCGGTAAGCAAAATGTTATGCAGTGCATCAGTACGGCTGAAATCGTTCAGTAGTAGCGACGAGTTTTGGCTATCAGGGTCATTAAGCGCTTTGATAAGCTCACGAGTAAACGTCACATTATCGGCTGAGCGACTCATCGCACGTTCGATAAGGGCATTTGCCGCTGCTGCTTGTGGCGCTGAAAGCGTTGGTGGCGTAATGTCTTCCGTTGGCGGTAAAGGAGTGACTTTAGCCTGAGGGTCTACTAAGAACTGGGCTTTGTAGTATATGGTTTGTGGCCCTTGAGCTTGGCGAATTGACCATTCTGCACGACGGCCTGAATCGTCATTGATGTAGGAAACGCCATAACCTGATGAGGAAGCAGATTCACCGATAAGTGTGTAACCACTTTGTGTATGAGGTGCTGCAAGTGACGCTTTTACTTCGTTGCCGTTAGCATTGAACTCAATACGAGCTTCTACATCCCATACCTGGCGAGTTTCGCCTGGCGTCCAAGGCACGCCGTAGTTTTCATGTCTGAAAACACTCAGAGCAATGCCCGCAATCACCAATAAGATGATAGAAAGGTAAAACGGTATTTTTGACGTCATAATCTACCTTATTATTTTTTATCTTCGTCCGTTTGGATATAGGTACGACTTACATCGACAAGTGCTATGTCGCGCATAAATTCTCTACCCAGTAAAATAGGATGGTTCATATGTGAGCGATCTGCCAACGTAAATTGCGCTTTTTCATGAATTTTTCCAACGCGCACCCAAAGTTCTACCACAGCGCGGCGTTCTAACTCTTCACTGGTAACCTGGCGGATTTTGACGTAGCGAATGACAGGAGCTTCGATCCAAGTACTTTTCTCTTCTTCGGATTTACTGGTGTCTGCTAAGTGGAATCGGACCCATTTTTTACCATTTCTTTCGAACTCTTCAATATCAACGGCATTTAAAGACGACGTCGCGGCACCAGTGTCGATACGTGCATCAAAAGTTTGCTTAATCGACTCTACAGTGACCTTTTCGATAGAGCCAAGGACAATATCGTGAGTTGGGGTTGGTTCCACAGGAGCGGGAGATTGGACAATAATCGGCTCTTTCGGTTTTTTTACTTCTGCCATTGCTTCATCGCGAAATGTAAGAAGTTCAACCTGTAGTTTATCGACTTGTTCTTCAAGGCTGTCGATATAGTCCGATTGGTTGCTGAGCTGTAGCTCTAGGTTGGTAATGCGATTATTGACATTCGCTTCTGAATTTTGAATCGCCGCTAACGTTTCTTGGTGGTACTGTTCGCCTTTGGTTAGTGAGCATCCAGATAGTAAGGCGATGGCAACAATCGGGGTCAATCGTAATAACATTGAAAACCTTGGGATTGGATTAAGTTGTTTATTTTTTAGGAGTTTAGCTTATATCGATAAAGCCTCACAAGTAAGAATGTTTCTCTATTACTTATTGTTTGAGGAATAGTGATGAAAAGCCAAAAATCAAGGACATAAAAGCGCATCCTTATTTAGAGCGTGCTTATATTTTGACGTGAAAAATGGATTCAAAAAACAAACTCGCTCATTACAAGGAAAGAGGGTAATGTCTTAACTCGTAAAATGAGTTAAGACAATGTCAGGAATCTCAGCGAATTATGATTTGCGAGCGACAAGAACCGCGCGGCGAGGGGCAGGATAGCCTTCTACAGTTTTGCTTGGGTCGTTCGGATCTAAGTAGTCAGGTAGAGAGTTATGCGTCATCCAATCTGTGGTACGTTGTTCGTCTACGGACGTGATGTTTTCATCAACGATACGAACATCTTCAAAACCGACCAATTCTAGCCACACTTTTAGGGCTTTTGCTGAAGGGAAGAAATAGACATTACGCATTTGCGCGTAACGAGAAGTCGGGACCAGTACTGCATTCTCATCACCTTCAATCACGAGTGTTTCCAATACGAGTTCACCACCAGATACCAATTGATCTTTTAGTTGCACTAAATGATCGAGAGGCGAGCGGCGATGGTAAAGCACGCCCATGCTGAATACCGTATCGAACGCTTCTAACTTAGGTAGTTGTTCAATGCCCAATGGCAGTAGGTGTGCACGTTGGTCATCGCCCATTAGTTTACGAATTGCTTCGAACTGAATCAGGAACAGGTGAGATGGATCGATACCGACAGTTAAGCGTGCACCTTCGCCTAGCATGCGCCACATGTGGTAGCCGTTACCACAACCTACATCGAGTACGCTGCGATTCTTTAATGGTGAAATATGCGGAAGCACGCGGTCCCATTTCCAATCACTGCGCCACTCAGTATCAATATGGATGCCGTGTACGTGGTATGGGCCTTTGCGCCAAGGATGGAATGTACGAAGTAAGCTTTCTAGCTTTTTAAGTTCCCCTTGAGGCATCGGCTCATTGTTTGAAATCGTGACAGAATCAACAATGTCGATGTTGTCCGGCCTACCCGCTGGGATTTTGTTCAGGGCTTTCAACCAGCGACCAAAGTCACCGTGCTCTGCATTTTGCCAATCCGTTAGCTGTTGTGGAAGCTCATTAAGCCAAGGTTGAAGACGGGTGTCTTGTGCAATCAATTGGTAGAAATTTGCAAAGTTAAACATAGTTAGTTAATCGCTGAGTTGATGGGTATAAATTATTAACAAAAGCCGAAATCGGCATGGTTCAGGCTTTGTATGCATGGTCTATTTAATCGCGAACATGGAGCCGAAGTTAAAGCATTGGAACCAAACATCGTAGCTAGAAAAGCCAATTTTAGCGAAACGCTCTTTATGCTCTTTCTTTGAATCTGGGCGCATTACATTTTCTATCGCGCTGCGCTTTTGGCTGATTTCTAGTTCGCTATAACCATTCGCACGTTTAAAGTCGTGGTGAAGGTCAATTAATAGTTCATTCGACACTTCATCTTCGAAGACGAATTTCTCAGATAGAATCAAAATGCCGCCCGGACGAAGGCCAGCGTAAATTTTTTCGAGCAAGGAGTAACGATCTTCTGGAGAGAGGAATTGCAAAGTGAAGTTCAACACCACCACTGACGCGTTTTCAATTTCGATATTGCGAATGTCTGCTTCTACTACATCCACAGGAGTGTCACTGCGGTAAGCGTTGACGTGAAGTTTACAACGCTCAACCATCGCCGGAGAGTTGTCCACTGCGATGATTTGGCAACCTTCTTGTTTGATATGGCGACGCATAGACAATGTTGCAGCACCCAAAGAACAGCCAAGGTCATAGATGTTTGAGTGAGGTTTTACAAAACGCTCTGCCAGCATACCGATTGCAGAAATAATATTGCTGTAACCCGGTACCGATCGTTGAATCATGTCAGGAAATACTTCCGCTACGCGTTCATCGAACGTGAAATCCCCAATTTTATCGATTGGAGCCGAAAAAATAGTATCTGGATTGCTCTTAGGGTTCATAACTAAGTCTCTGCATACAAGCCGCCTGAAAATGTCAGGCACCAAAAAAGGCGCGTATTTTATGGGAATTTCGCGCCTCTGTCATGTGTTGCGTTAGAACATCTGTAACTGCGAGTTGCCATCGTCAGCTGGGAAAGGTGCTAACTCAGGGAGCGTGATACGTTTTTGTATGTCTTTATACAGGTTTGCAGCCAACTCTGGCGCAATTATATTGTCTGCGGTATGGATCATGACATATGGCTGTTTACCTTCGGCAATCCATTGTGGCAACTTGTTGAGCCATGGTTTAAAAAACTCGTAATTTTGCTGTTCTTCTGGATGACCAATAAAGCGAATCAAAGGGTGTGAAGCGGTAGCAATGGCGTGAACAGGGACTCGTGGTTTTTTCATTTGCGCATCAATGATCGCCTCATTGTCGGGCTTAGCGGCAAAGACTGGGCGGCTATCCATAATAATACGGTCAATATTATTCTCTACTAACCATTGGTTAAGTGCTCGCTCTTCTTCGCCTTTGGAGAAAAACGCCATATGGCGAACCTCAACACCGAGAGGGAAGTTAGGTGGAAAGTTCGCACAGAACTTTTTCAGTCGATCAAGGTGCTCAGGACCAAATGCGGCTGGTAATTGAATTGTCCATTGGCCCACACGGTCATGCAAAGGCTCCATGACCTTCATGAAGTCTCTCAGTTGTTCGCTGCAACCTCTTAGCATTTGCTCATGAGTGATGGCTTTAGGAAGTTTGAAAGTAAAGCGAAAATCATCGTGGGTTGCGGCTCTCCAGTTTTGCACTGTATTGAGCGTCGGTGTGGCATAAAATGTCGTGTTGCCTTCCACGGTATGAAACACTTGCGCATACCTTTCTAAACGTTCAGCGGGCTTTGTCCCGCTGCCGTAAAAACTTTGTTGCCATTGATTGTGCGACCACATCGTCAATCCAAGTCGAAGAGGTAAGTTATCCATTATTCTTTACTGCTTGCTACTCGTGTGAATACTTTACGAGAGTTTTGCTGAAATAGGTAATTTCACGCTATAATCCTCCCCAATTTTTTCGCTTTGGTGCGCTTTTGAACATTTGTTGTACTAAAAAGCACCAGTGAATGATAAAACACACGTAATTGTATGTTGAGTAGTCGATTTTCGTGGACATTCAGCGTATAACTGAATCTTTACTCTGCTTAGCAATGAGGCTGACAGAGCGTAGTTAACAACATTTGAGAGATTGGGAATTTCATTATGCGTACCCATTACTGTGGTCACCTGAACAAGTCCCTTGCAGGACAAACTGTAGAACTTTGCGGCTGGGTTAACCGTCGTCGTGATTTAGGCGGTCTTATTTTTATTGATATGCGAGATCGCGAAGGTATCGTTCAGGTAGTTGTTGATCCAGATATGGCGGATGCGTATGAAGTGGCGAACACACTTCGTAATGAATTCTGTATCAAACTAACGGGTGAAGTGCGCGTTCGCCCAGAGAGCCAAGCAAACAAAGACATGGCAACAGGTGAAGTTGAGATCCTTGCGAAAGGTCTTGAAATCATCAACCGTTCTGATGTTCTGCCTCTAGACTTCAACCAAAAGAACTCTGAAGAGCAGCGCCTGAAGTACCGTTACCTAGATCTACGTCGTCCAGAAATGAGCGACCGTATCAAGCTACGTGCTAAAGCGTCTAGCTTTGTTCGTCGTTTCCTAGATGACAACGGCTTCCTAGACATTGAAACACCAGTACTAACAAAAGCGACACCAGAAGGCGCTCGTGACTACCTAGTACCTAGCCGTGTTCACAAAGGCAGCTTCTACGCGCTTCCTCAGTCTCCACAGCTATTCAAACAGCTTCTAATGATGTCTGGTTTTGACCGTTACTACCAAATCGTTAAGTGTTTCCGTGATGAAGACTTGCGTGCTGACCGTCAACCAGAATTCACTCAGATCGATATCGAAACGTCATTCATGACGGCTGACCAAGTTCGTGCAACGACTGAGAAAATGGTTCGTGAAATGTGGCAAGAGCTACTAAATGTTGACCTAGGTGAATTCCCAGTAATGCCGTTCAGCGAAGCGATTCGTCGTTTCGGTTCGGACAAGCCAGACCTACGTAACCCACTGGAACTAGTAGACGTTGCTGACCTAGTGAAAGATGTTGAGTTCAAAGTATTCTCAGGTCCAGCAAACGACGAAAAAGGCCGCGTTGCCGTTATTCGCGTTCCAGGTGGTGCATCTTTGACTCGTAAGCAAATTGATGGCTACGGTGAATTCGTTGGCATCTACGGTGCGAAAGGTCTAGCTTGGATGAAGGTTAATGACCGTGCAGCGGGCATGGAAGGTATCCAATCTCCAGTCGCTAAGTTCCTAAATGAAGACGTGATCAACGGCATTCTAGATCGTACTCAAGCGGAATCTGGTGACATTATCCTATTTGGCGCTGATAAAGCGGGTATCGTTGCAGAAGCAATGGGTGCGCTACGTTTGAAACTAGGTAAAGACCTAGAGCTAACGGATGAATCTGCTTGGGCTCCATTATGGGTGGTTGACTTCCCGATGTTCGAAGAAGATGACGAAGGCAACCTACACGCGATGCACCACCCATTCACATCGCCTCTAGGTGTGACTGCGGAAGAGCTAAAAGCAAACCCTGCTGCGGCAAATTCTAACGCTTACGATATGGTTCTAAATGGCTACGAAGTGGGCGGCGGCTCTGTTCGTATCCACAACGCAGATATGCAAGAAGCCGTATTTGATATTCTAGGTATCACACCTGAAGAGCAACAGCTTAAGTTCGGCTTCCTGCTTGATGCGCTGAAATTCGGTACGCCTCCACATGCTGGTCTTGCATTTGGTCTAGACCGTCTAGTAATGCTGCTATGTGGCACAGAGAACATCCGTGATGTTATCGCGTTCCCTAAAACAACAGCAGCGGCGTGTCTACTAACAGACGCACCAAGTATTGCGAACCCAGCAGCGCTAGAAGAGCTAGCAATCGCAGTAACTGCAGCGAAAGAAAAAGACGCAGAATAAGCGCACAACATTTGAAGAAAACTCCCGCAACTGCGGGAGTTTTTGTTTAAATAAACCCAAGAAACTTCCAAAGCAATTTCCCAAGCAACGCTTTTTAGAACATGTTTTGTTATTAAGCGTCAAAATACATTAAAAGGTGAATTATGGCTGGTCATAGTAAATGGGCGAATATTCGTCACCGTAAAGCAGCGCAAGATGCGAAGCGCGGCAAAATCTTTACTAAATTAATTCGTGAAATCGTTGTTGCGGCAAAAGAGGGGGGCGGTGAGCCAGAAAATAACCCACGTTTGCGAGCAGCAATTGATAAAGCACTGTCTAACAACATGACACGTGACACTGTCAACCGCGCTGTCAGCCGAGGTGCTGGTGGTGAAGGCGACGACAACATGGAAACCGTGATCTATGAAGGTTATGGTCCAGGTGGTACGGCGGTCATGGTCGAATGTATGACGGATAACCGAAATCGTACGGTATCTGGCGTACGTCATGCATTCTCAAAGTCAGGCGGTAATCTGGGGACGGATGGTAGCGTCAACTATCTTTTCGACAAGAAAGGCGTGATTTCATATGGCCCAGGTTTAGATGAAGATGGGGTAATGGAAGTAGCATTAGAAAGTGGTGCTGATGACATTGAAACGGCAGAAGATGGCTCGATTGATGTCTACACGGCCCCAGGCGATTTTGGACTCGTAAAAGATGCTCTTGATGCCGCAGGGTTTGAGGCAGAGAACGCTGAGGTGTCGCTGATCCCATCTACGAAAGCAGATTTGGACGCGGATACTGCGCCAAAACTACTTCGTTTGATTGACGCTTTGGAAGATCTGGACGATGTTCAAGAGGTTTATCACAATGGTGATATCTCTGACGACGTTGCGGCTACGCTAGATTAAACTCAAGGTGTCGGGAGCGGTATTTGCTCCGAAGTTAGCAAGTAATAATAAAAAGACTGAGGCCGAATTAGGCCTCATTTTTAGGAACATTCATGTCAATTATTTTGGGCATTGACCCAGGTTCGCGCATTACCGGCTATGGGGTCATTCGTCAAAATGGACGCCACTTGCAATACCTTGGTAGTGGCTGCATTCGTACTTCAGAAAAAGAACTTCCGGGTCGGCTTAAACAGATTTATGCAGGCGTCACGGAAATCATTACCCAGTTTCAACCGGACGTTTTCGCGATCGAGCAAGTGTTTATGGCCAAAAACGCGGATTCAGCGCTAAAACTTGGCCAAGCTCGTGGCAGTGCAATTGTTGCTGCGGTGAATGCGGAGTTGCCGGTATTTGAATACGCGGCTCGTCTTATTAAGCAAGCTGTCGTCGGCACTGGTGGCGCGGACAAAGCGCAAGTTCAGCATATGGTTCAACAGATGCTTAAATTGCCCGCCAAGCCTCAAGCGGATGCAGCCGATGCTTTAGGTGTGGCGATTTGTCATGCCAATACTAACAAGACTCTCGTTGCGTTAGCGGGCAAAGCAACCAGTGCCAGAAAAGGGCGCTACCGTTAAAATTAACTGGATGTCTATCCAGTTCTTTATTATCCTGTCGCAAATTCATTTCCAAAGAGTATTTATAGTGATTGGACGTCTTCGTGGCATACTGATTGAAAAACAACCACCTGAAGTATTAATTGAAGTTAATGGCATTGGCTATGAAGTCCAGATGCCAATGAGCTGTTTTTACGAGCTGCCAAATGTTGGCGAAGAAGCCATTATTTATACTCACTTTGTCGTCCGTGAAGATGCACAATTGCTATACGGTTTCAACACAGTAAAAGAACGAGCACTTTTCCGTGAAGTGATCAAAGCCAATGGCGTTGGTCCTAAACTCGGTCTTGGTATTCTCTCTGGTATGACAGCAACGCAATTTGTTACTTGTGTGGAACATGAAGACGTTTCTACGCTGGTTAAGCTTCCAGGCGTTGGCAAGAAAACCGCAGAGCGATTGGTTGTTGAAATGAAAGACCGATTGAAAGGGTGGGGCGCTGGCGATCTATTTACACCATTTACGGATGCTGCTCCTGCGGATTCTGGTGCGACATCCAACAACGCGGAAGAAGAGGCAATTAGCGCACTTCTAGCTTTGGGTTACAAGCCGACTCAAGCATCGAAAGTGGTGTCTCAAATTGCTAAACCGGACATGAGCAGTGAGCAAATGATCCGTGAAGCTCTAAAATCAATGGTGTAACGCTGGTTTCACAGTGAGCATTTGTTCAAGATAACTCATTCTCTAAGGTTAATGCCAATCGCTTAACGATGTTTTTTGTGTCATTCCAGCGAGCCTAGCGAGACTGGGAATCTAATAGCAGCACGCTGAGCGGTTAATGAAACAATTTGACCATAAACCGCTCGGATAGAAGATCCTGTATCACGCTCCTTCGTCGCTGTACAGGATGACGAGATATAGAAATATGCCACTTGCTGTTAAACGAGCGGCATTATTCTCTCAGGTAACCATTTTTCAAGGTAAAAAGATGATTGAAGCCGATCGTTTAATCGCGCCAGAAAACCCTGCCTTTCGTGATGAAGATGTCATTGACCGTGCTATTCGGCCAAAAAAATTAGCGGATTACCAAGGTCAGGACCATGTCCGTGACCAAATGGAGATCTTCATTAAAGCTGCTCAGTTACGTAGCGAAGCACTTGATCACCTGTTAATTTTTGGCCCTCCGGGTTTGGGTAAAACCACGCTAGCAAATATTGTCGCCAACGAGATGGAAGTAAACATCCGTACTACTTCAGGGCCAGTTCTTGAAAAAGCAGGCGATTTAGCCGCGTTACTAACCAACCTAGAAGAAAATGACGTTCTATTTATTGATGAAATTCACCGCTTAAGCCCAATGGTTGAAGAGGTTCTGTATCCGGCGATGGAAGATTATCAACTGGATATTATGATCGGTGAAGGTCCGGCCGCTCGTTCTATTAAGATCGATTTGCCGCCGTTTACTTTGATTGGTGCAACGACCCGAGCTGGCTCTTTAACGTCACCATTACGCGATCGTTTTGGTATTACTCAGCGCCTTGAGTTTTATAAGATAAAAGACCTCCAAGATATCGTGCAGCGAAGCGCGGATTGTTTAGGTTTATCAATGGAACCTGAAGGTGCATTGGAAGTGGCAAGACGTGCGCGTGGCACACCACGTATTGCTAACCGTTTGCTACGCCGTGTTCGTGATTATGCGGAAGTAAAAGGCAATGGTCACATTTGTGCCGATGTTGCCGATAAGGCGTTGAATATGCTTGATGTGGACGCCGAAGGCTTCGATTACATGGACCGTAAGCTACTACTCGCGATTATGGAAAAATTTGGTGGTGGTCCGGTCGGGCTCGACAACATGGCAGCGGCGATAGGTGAAGAAAAGGACACTATTGAAGACGTTCTTGAACCTTATCTTATTCAGCAAGGTTATTTACAACGCACTCCGCGTGGAAGAATCGCGACAGATCGTGCGTATTTGCATTTCGGAATTGAAAAATAAGATTCCCTCGCTGGGCCTTTGTTGCCCAGTGCTTCATTAAAGTTGACCAAACTCACATTTTTTGAATTTTTTCTCATACTGGTTTAGTAAGTAAAAAGCATTGATTGTTAACTCGATGTTTGCTTGCAACTGGTTAATTTCTCTCCTGATTACTCTCTCTTAACATCCGTATCCAATACTGGTTGATCTAGATCAATGTGATGGATTTTTGTGCAAATTCCGCGCATAAACATTGATGTATATCAAAGCGCGTTACGGCTATAAACCTTTTGAAACAATCTGTTTTTACAAGTAATATTAGCCCCAGCTATATTAGCTGATGCTTAACAATTAACTAACCAATGAAGCACATTTTTGCAACAATGAGTTGTGATAATTCAACATTTTTCAAGTGTAAATAACACCTGAATATGGATTGCAATATGTAGAGAGTGTCATTCAGCCGACACATAGGAGTTACCATGATTGACGTAGTTGATCTATCGCGGTTGCAGTTTGCACTGACAGCGATGTATCACTTCCTATTCGTACCATTGACCCTTGGTATGGCCTTCCTTCTGGCCATTATGGAATCGATGTACGTAATGACGAACAAGCAAATCTATAAGGACATGACCAAGTTCTGGGGTAAGCTATTCGGTATTAACTTTGCACTTGGTGTGGCGACAGGCCTTACCATGGAGTTCCAGTTTGGTACGAACTGGTCTTACTACTCCCACTATGTAGGTGATATCTTCGGTGCACCGCTAGCGATCGAAGCACTTGTCGCATTCTTCCTGGAGTCAACTTTTGTTGGTCTATTCTTCTTCGGGTGGGATCGTCTATCTAAACGCCAGCACTTAGCGGTTACCTGGCTTGTGGCACTAGGCTCTAACTTCTCTGCTCTTTGGATTCTTATCGCAAACGGCTGGATGCAAAACCCAGTAGGCGCAGATTTCAACTTCGAAACCATGCGAATGGAAATGGTGAGCTTCTCTGAGGTTGTACTAAACCCAGTTGCTCAGGTTAAGTTCGTGCATACGGTTGCTTCTGGTTACACTTGTGGCGCAATGTTTATTCTAGGCATCAGTTCATACTACCTATTAAAAGGTCGTGACATTGCGTTTGCTCGTCGTTCGTTTGCTATTGCTGCTTCTTTCGGTATTGCAGCTATCTTATCTACCATCGTTCTTGGTGACGAATCTGGCTACGAGCTTGGTGAAGTTCAAAAAGTGAAACTCGCTGCAATTGAAGCAGAGTGGCACACTGAACCTGCACCTGCCGCATTTACGTTATTTGGTGTTCCTAACCAGGAAACGATGCATACCGATTACGCAATTAAGATCCCTTACGTAATGGGTATTATCGCGACACGTTCTTTTGATGAGCAAGTAACAGGTCTTCGTGATTTACGTGATGAACACGTCGATCGTATTCGTGACGGCATGTACGCTTATGAACTTCTAGAGAAGCTTCGTGCGGGCGATAAGTCAGAAGAAAACATGACTGCGTTTGATGAAGTGAAAGGTGACCTAGGTTACGGTCTACTTCTAAAACGCTACACAGACAATGTTGTTGATGCAACAGAAGAGCAAATCCAAGCTGCTGCGGACGACTCAATCCCAACAGTATGGCCGCTATTCTGGTCATTCCGTATCATGGTTGCTTGTGGCTTCATCATGTTGTTTGTCTTTGGTGCGGCGTTTATCCAAACGTGTCGTCAGAAGATTGAGCAGAAACAATGGATTCTAAAAGCTGCACTATTTAGCATTCCACTACCTTGGATTGCAATTGAAGCGGGTTGGTTCGTCGCTGAGTACGGCCGTCAACCTTGGGCTGTAGGTGAAATTTTACCAGTGCATGTTGCAGCTTCTGCACTAACTGCAGGTGAAATCTGGACTTCACTCTTCGCAATTCTGGCGCTATACACGGTATTCCTGATTGCAGAAGTTTACCTAATGTTGAAATTCGCTCGTAAAGGCCCAAGTAGCCTGAAAACGGGTCGCTACCACTTCGAGCAAAATGCTGACTCTGTTGAAGACAAAGTTAGTCGCCAAGTAGAAGCGTAAGGTAAGGAGATAACAAGATGTTTGATTACGAAATCTTGCGACTCATCTGGTGGGTACTAATCGGTGTTCTACTAGTTGGTTTTGCAGTAACAGACGGCTTCGATATGGGTGTAGGCGCGCTTGTACCTATCATCGGTAAAAACGACACGCAACGCCGTGTCATGATTAACTCAATTGCTCCTCACTGGGATGGTAACCAAGTTTGGCTTATCACTGCTGGTGGTGCACTGTTCGCAGCTTGGCCTTTGGTTTACGCAACGTCATTTTCAGGCTTCTACTTAGCGATGATTTTGACACTAGCAGCGCTATGGCTTCGTCCTCTGGGCCTAGACTACCGCTCTAAAATCGAAGATCCAAAATGGCGCAATACCTGGGATATCTGTATCTCAATCAGTGGTTTTGTTCCGCCAATCATCTTTGGTGTAGCGTTTGGCAACCTTCTACAAGGTGTACCATTCCAATTGAGTGAGTTCTTGATGCCAACATACCATGGCTCATTCTTTGGTCTACTAAACCCATTTGCACTGTTGTGTGGTCTAGTAAGCTTGTTCATGATTTTGATGCAAGGTTCTACTTGGCTACAAATGAAAACAACAGGCGAAGTGCATGTGCGTGCGCGCAACGTTGCTCAGTTGGCTGGTTTACTGACGGTTGCTGCGTTTGTAGCGGCTGGTTTCTGGATCCAAAATATCGATGGCTACGTCATTGTTGGCGGTATCGACACTAACGCTGCTTCTAACCCTCTAAACAAAGAGGTTATCCGTGAAGCTGGTGCGTGGATGAAGAACTTTGAAAACTACCCACTACTATGGGCTGCTCCTGTATTAGGTGTTGCAATGCCGCTTCTCGCTGTATTGGCATCTCGTCTTGAAAAATGTGCGATTTCGTTCATTACTTCAAGCTTGGGTGTTGCTGGTGTTATCTTTACTGCAGGTTTTGCGATGTTCCCATTCATCATGCCTTCAGACTTAATGCCAAGCCACAGCTTAACAATGTGGGATGCAACGTCATCTGAGCTGACTCTGAACCTAATGACAGGCGTTGCGTTTGTTATGGTGCCAATCATCCTTGGTTACACATCTTGGACTTACTACAAGATGTTTGGTCGCCTTGATGACCAGTACATTGAAGACAACAAAAACTCACTTTACTAAGGAGCATTTACTATGTGGTATTTCGCATGGATTCTAGGTGTACTACTTGCTTGTGCATTCGGTATCATCAACGCTCTTTGGCTAGAGCACTCAGAAATGATGGATAAAGACAGTGAGTAACCTCGCTGATAAGGTAGCGAAACTTCACGCACCAATGGATAAGACTCTGCTACGAGTCTTATCTCTCATCCTTGGCTTTATGCACATAGGATTGGTGATGTGGGACCCTGAAGCTTACCATCAAGCAATTGGTGGTTTTAACTCAATCATCGCACCAGCACTGATTTGGTCTGTATGTTCAAGCATGGTGTATGGGGTGGGCTTCAAGCCAAGAAACTGGTACTGGCAAGTTTTGTTTAGTCCTTATTTCTCGTTAGCTATCTTAATTTATCTAACGGCACTTTATTTCATTTAGACTGAAATATGCTGTAATAAAGTCGGTTACTAAATCATCGAATAAAAGCTAGGTATCTCGCCTAGCTTTTATTTTTTCTACAAATTTCAAAAATATTTCCTTAGCTCGGTACCAATTGCTGTCGCTTCAGTTATAGTAATTACTTTAAAGAATTGAATATATTGGTACTCCCTTGCAAGGCACATCAAATCTCTTTCACTGGCCGATCACCGTGTACTATGAAGACACTGATGCGGGCGGTGTTGTATATCATTCTAATTATCTAAAATTCTTTGAGCGCGCACGGACAGAGATGTTACGTGCTAAAGGCATTTCTCAACATGTGTTACTGGAACAAAATATCGGCTTTGTTGTCCGACACATGGATATCGATTTCAACCAAGGGGCTAGGCTGGACGAGCATCTGACAGTCGTAACCCGAGTGTCAGAAATAAAACGTGCTTCTCTGCAATTCTGTCAAGAGTTGGTCAATGATCAAGGCAAGATATTGTGCAAGGCCTCGGTTAAGGTAGCATGTATCGATAATAAGAAAATGAAACCAATAGCTATTCCAACCTTTATAAATTCGGAGCTAACAAATAGTGACTGCTGATATTTCCATTTTAGATCTCTTTCTTCAGGCCAGTCTGTTGGTAAAGCTTGTGATGCTGACGTTGCTTGGCATGTCAATTGTGTCATGGGCAATGATCATCAAGCGCAGCAAAGTGCTTTCTCAAGCTTCAAAAAATGCAGAGCAGTTTGAAGACAAATTTTGGTCGGGTACTGATCTTTCTCAGCTTTACCAAAAAGTAAAAGCGCGTAAAGACGAAATTGAAGGCACAGAAGAAATCTTCTACGCAGGTTTTACAGAGTTTGCTCGCCTACGTAAGAGCAACGCAAATTCACCAGCTTACATCATGGAAGGCACTGGCCGCGCAATGCGCGTTGCTGTTTCTCGTGAAGTAGATGAGCTAGAAACAAGCTTACCGTTTTTGGCAACAGTCGGTTCTATAAGCCCTTATATCGGCCTATTTGGTACCGTTTGGGGCATCATGCACGCCTTTATTGCGCTGGGTGAAGTAAAGCAAGCTACGTTGTCTATGGTTGCACCGGGTATCGCCGAGGCACTTATCGCGACAGCGATGGGGCTATTTGCGGCTATTCCGGCAGTAATGGCGTACAACCGCCTAAGTAATAAAGTGAGTAAACTAGAGCACACTTACGCAACATTTTCTGAAGAATTCCACAGCATCCTTCATCGTCAAGCGATGGCTGGCCGAGACAGCGCGGATAAGGAATAAAGCATGGCGGGTTATCAACCTAAAAAGCGAAAAATGACAGCGGAGATCAACGTTGTTCCGTATATCGACGTAATGCTCGTACTGTTGATCATTTTTATGGCGACCGCTCCATTTGTGACTCAAGGCGTCGACGTTGATCTTCCGAAAACATCGACCGCAGAATCTATGCAAGACCTTGCTGGCGAGACTGACAGTAGCTTTATTATCATCGAAATTGATAGCGAGGGTAATTTAGGCCTAAGCGTAAATGATGAAGAAGTTCAGCGAGGTTTGTCGTTGCAAGATGTTATTGTGCGAGTGAAAGCGGAGCGAGAGGTTAAGCCGGATTCACCAGTTGCGGTAGGTGGCGACGCGGCAACACCATATGCCGATGTTGTTCTATTGCTAGATGAACTAAGTCGAGCTGGTATCCCTAAGGTAGGTCTAATGACCGATATCAGGGAATAGACATCAATTATCTATGAAAGATCACAAGAAGAAACCCAACCAATACGCCAAACCGATAGCAATATCGGTTGGTTTGCATGCAATTCTAGTTGCAGCCCTGCTTTGGGGGACGGACTTCAACATGTCTAAACCAGAGCCTACAGGGCAAATGGTTCAAGCTGTTGTCATCGATCCAAAACTTGTGCAGCAACAAGCGAAAGAAATTCGCCAGCAACGCGAAAAGGCAGCGAAAAAAGAACAAGAGCGTCTTGATAAACTGAGACGCGAAGCAGAGCAGCTAGAAAAAAACCGCAAAGCTGAAGAAGAGCAAATTCGCAAGTTGAAAGAGCAGCAAGCGAAAGATGCTCAAGCGGCGCGAGAAGCAGAAGCTGCACGTAAGAAAAAAGAGCAAGAGCGCAAGCAGGAAGAAGAACGTGTTCGCAAAGAAAAAGAGCGAGCTGCTAAGCTAGAAAAAGAGCGCAAGGAAAAAGAAGAAGCCGTGCGTAAAGCTGAGCAGGAGCGTTTAGCAAAAGAAGCGGCTATAGCAAAAGCTGAGCAAGAACGTTTGGCTCGTGAAAAAGCAGCAAAAGAAGCGGAAGAAAAAGCACGTCGTGAGCGTGAAGCTGCTGAAAAAGCTGAACAAGAGCGCATTGCAAAAGAGAAAGCGGCAAAAGAGGCAGCGGAGCGAGAGCGTAAAGCGAGAGAAGCAGCTGAGCGTGCCGAGCGTGAGCGTAAAGCTCAAGAAGCCGCGTTAGATGATATTTTTGCGGGTCTCGAGGATGAGGTCAGTAAAAACAGTGCTGCGCGCAATCAATTTATTGACGACGAACTTTCTCGTATGTCATCCATCTATACTCAAAATATTCAGCAAAAGCTGATTAAGGATGACTACTTGCTGGGAAAGGAGTGTAGGGTAAACATCAAATTGATTCCGACAGGAACTGATATGATGGTCTCTGGTGTTACCGTTTTGAGTGGCGATACTCGAGTATGTGCTGCGGCGAAGCGAGCAATAGCTCAGGTAGGGACGTTCCCTAAATCTTCAGAATCAGCGGTCAATGAAAGACTAAAAGACATCAACATAACTGTTGCTTTGGACTAAAAGGAATAAGACGTGATTAGACGCCTTTTACTAGGAATGTTTGTACTGTTTAGCAGTATGACAAATGTGGCGAATGCCGCATTAGAGTTGGTCATTACCGATGGTATTGATTCAGCACGACCAATTGCTGTTGTTCCGTTTAAGTGGGAGGGCACACAAGCGCTTCCAACGGATGTTTCTGCTGTTATCGCCTCGGATTTACAACGTAGTGGTAAATTCAGCCCAGTTCCAACGAGCAAAATGCCACAAACACCGTTCAGTGAATCAGAAGTTAATTTTGATGCTTGGACCAATTTAGGTGTGGATGCGCTATTGACTGGTTCAATCAAGCAAAACGACCAAGGTGACTACGTTATCAACTATCAACTTGTTGATATTGTGCGTGGTCAGTTAACAGGTGGGAAGAGTAAGGCGCTTGGTAGTGACGGTGAATTGGTTCTGTCAAAAGATCATGTGCTGTTCAATAAAGTAGCCACTGTTCAAGGGCCTCGTATGCGTGAGTACGCTCACCGTATCTCTGATTTGGTGTATGAACAGTTAACTGGCGACCGTGGCGCTTTCATGACTCGTATCGCATATGTGGTAGTGAACGATAAAGACCGTTTCCCTTACCAACTTCGAGTCGCTGATTACGATGGCTATAATGAGCGTCTGGTTTTACGTTCTAAGCAACCATTAATGTCACCAGCGTGGTCACCAGATGGTAAAAAGCTTGCGTATGTTAGCTTCCAAAATGGCCAAGCAGAAATCTTCATCATGAACATCTACACCGGTGAACGTGAGAAAATTACTTCATACCCACGTCACAATGGTGCGCCAAGATTTTCGCCAGATGGCAATAAGTTAGCGATTGTTCTTTCTAAAACAGGCTCGCTTCATGTTTATACGTTTGACCTTAACACTCGTAAGCTGACGCAAATTACGCGTGGCAGATCAAATAATACGGAACCGTTCTGGCATCCGGATGGAAAATCGTTGATTTTCACATCGGATAGGGGTGGTAAACCACAGATTTATCAAGTAAATTTGGGCAGCGGTTCTATTGACCGTTTGACTTGGCAAGGCAGCCAAAATTTGGGTGGTCAGATTACTCCTGATGGGCGATTCCTAGTTATGGTGAACCGCAGCAACGCAGGATTTAATTTGGCGAAACAAGATTTGGAAACTGGTGCTCTTCAAGTCTTAACTAAGACCTTGCTTGATGAGTCTCCTAGTATTGCCCCAAACGGTGGCATGGTTGTGTATAGCTCGATTTACAACAAGAAAAACGTACTATCGATGGTGTCAATTGATGGTCGATTCAAAGCTAGATTACCGGCAACAAATGGGCGTGTTCGAGCGCCTGCATGGTCACCGTTTTTGTAGTAATAAGTTTGATTAATAAAGGAAAATAAGATGCAACTGAACAAGGTTCTAAAAGGGCTACTAATCGCGCTTCCTGTAATGGCTGTTACAGCGTGTAGTTCAAGCGACGACGCTGCTTCTAACACTGGTGCAGCAACAAACAACAATGGCGCAGTGGAAACAACAGTAGCTACGCCAATTGATCAAAGCGGTCAGTTGACAGAGCAAGAGCTAAAAGAGCAAGCGCTACGTGAAACTCAAACAATCTACTTTGCTTTTGACAACTCAACAATTGCAGCAGATTACGAAGAGATGCTAGCGGCTCACGCTTCTTACCTAAGCAAGAACCCAGCACTTAACGTAACTATCGAAGGTCACGCTGATGAGCGCGGTACACCTGAGTACAACATTGCTCTAGGTGAGCGTCGTGCACAAGCAGTAGCGAACTACCTACAAGCACTAGGTGTTCAAGCTGACCAAATCTCAATCGTTAGCTACGGTGAAGAGAAGCCACTTCTTCTAGGTCAATCAGATGAAGTTTACGCTAAGAACCGTCGCGCGGTTCTAGTATACTAATTCGAGGTAATCCTCATGTTCAGTAACACTAAGCGCGCTGTTGCGCTTACGTTACTGGCAAGTGCAGCGAACTTTGCGTTCGCTGCACCAGCTCCAGTATCCGATCTCAACAGCACATCATCTGTCTCTAAGAGCCGTTCATCTGAAACGGAAGTAGAACGTCTAGAACGTTTGCTACAAAATCGCAATCGCGTTCAGCTCCAAATGCAACAGCAAATTGACCAAATGTCACAAGAGATCAGTGAATTGCGTGGTCAATTAGAGCGAAATAGCTACGAAATGAAACAAATGTTGCAACGTCAACGTGAGTTGTTTGTCGAGCTGGATCGTGTTCGTGGAGAGATAAAATCCACACCTGCACAAGAAGCACAACCTGTGAAAACAGGTGGCCAGTACACTCCAAATGTTGATGAGCAAACGGCATATCAGAATGCAGTTGACCTCATTCTCAAAAAGCGTGATTACACTGGCGCAATTGCAGCGTTCCAGCAGTTCCAGAAAGATTATCCTGATTCTACATATTCAGCGAATTCTCACTACTGGTTAGGTCAGTTGTACTTCGCTAAAAAGCAGGATGAGGATGCAGTGAAAAGTTTTGCCGCTGTTGTGTCTTATAAAGACTCCAACAAGCGAGCCGATGCGTTGCTTAAGTTAGGCGAAATCGCTGAGCGTAATAACAATGCAGCTCAAGCGAAAAAGTACTACCAACAAGTGGTTGATGAATACCCAGGTAGTGCATCTGCAAAACTTGCCAGCTCTAAGCTGTAAGACGTTATGTTTTGAAAAGGAAGCCTCGGCTTCCTTTTTCTTTTCCATTTTTTGTTGGTGCAGAACGGCTAAGTCGATAGCAATGATGCAGAGCCTCTGACCTTGTGTTGCACCGAATTTCGCTACTCGGAAATGCTACCTGTAACAAAGATATACGGCTAGACCGCTAGAAATCCCCGCGACAAGTTGGTTTTTGAAAATTAACGAGGTTACAATACTCGGATTAAAGGAAGTTGCGTAGAGCAAGAGCAATGAGCCATATATTAGATAAAATCGACACTGTTTACCCATTCCCACCGAAACCAGTTCCATTAAGCGAAGAAGAAAAAGCATCTTACATTGAGCGTATTAAAAAGTTACTCAAAGAAAAAGATGCGGTACTTATCGCACACTATTATACCGACCCTGAGATTCAAGCCCTAGCTGAAGACACTGGCGGGTTTGTTGGTGACTCGTTGGAAATGGCGAAGTTTGGTAATCGTCACCCTGCAAGTACATTGATTATTGGTGGTGTTCGCTTTATGGGCGAGTCGGCAAAAATTCTGACACCAGAAAAGCGCATTCTAATGCCAACGTTGGAAGCGGAATGTTCGCTCGACCTTGGCTGTCCTGCGGATAAGTTCAGCGAGTTTTGTGATGCTCACCCTGATCATACGGTTGTAGTTTACGCAAACACCTCAGCAGCGGTTAAAGCCCGTGCCGACTGGGTCGTTACATCGAGTATTGCGCTTGAAATCGTGGAACACTTAGACGCTGAAGATAAGCCAATTATTTGGGGACCAGACCGTCACCTAGGATCGTACATCGCTAACAAAACTGGCGCAGATATGCTGCTTTGGCAGGGTGAGTGTGTGGTTCATGATGAGTTCTCTGCTGATGCGCTACGAAAAATGAAGAGCGTGTATCCAGATGCGGCTATTTTGGTTCACCCTGAGTCACCAGCAAGCGTCGTAGAACTTGCCGATGCCGTTGGATCAACGAGTCAGCTGATCAAAGCAGCGAAAGAGCTTCCTCACAAACAAATGATCGTTGCGACAGACAAAGGCATTTTCTTTAAAATGCAGCAACTTGTGCCAGAGAAAGAACTTATCGAAGCGCCAACCGCAGGTGCAGGCGCAACATGTCGCAGCTGTGCACACTGTCCTTGGATGGCAATGAACGGTTTGAAAGCAATTGAGAAAGCGCTTAGTGAAGGTGGTGAAGAGCACGAGATTTTTGTTGACGAAGAACTGCGTGTTAAATCCCTTATACCGCTTAACCGCATGCTAGGTTTTGCTGAGCAGCTAAATATGCAAGTGAAAGGTAATGCTTAAAAAGTAGGCGTAACTGAAAGTAAATCTCAAAAACCAGCCGAATATGGCTGGTTTTTTTGTGTCTTACTATCAATGAGTTACTATTGATGCAATCAATGAATATCGAGGTCATAAATTTATGGCGGTGTGGTTAGTAGTTAAAAAGTGGCTTAGTTCCCACCTTCTTAAATTGAGCAACCGAAGCCTTCTCATCTTTAGTGGCTTATATGTGAGCCTTTCATGGTGGCTGCTGGTTCTCGCTGGTGAAACCGCATTAACAGACAGTTTCGCTAACTTTATCTATTACCTCATGGTTACGGCGAGTACGGTGGGTTATGGCGACCATTCTCCTGTAACAGATTTGGGTAAATGGGTTGTCGTACTATTTGTAATCCCCGGCGGTTTGAGCTTATTCGCCGCATTATTGGGGCGTGTCGCTGGAGCAGCGATGGACTATTGGCGAGCGGGTATTTTAGGAAAACGGAGAGTAAGAGTGGAAAACCATATTGTATTGTTGGGCTGGAATGGATCGAGAACGATGCACCTTATTCGCATGTTACAACATGAAGAAGAGGGAAAGCGCCCGATTGTTTTATGCAGCCGTTCAGAAATAGAGAACCCGTTACCTGGCGAAATCAGTTTTATCAAAGTGACCAGTTATACCGATTCGCAAGAGATGAAAAACGCCAATATTGCCGAAGCCGCTTGCATTATTGTGGATAATCTCTCGGACGACATTACCTTGTCAGCCGCTCTGTACTGCGCATCTGTAAACCCTTCCGCTCATTTGGTCGCTTACTTTAAAGATGAAGCGCTAGGCCGACTTCTAAGTCAGCATTGCCCGAAAGCGGAATGCATACCTGCTGTTGGCGCAGAAATGTTGGCAAAAGCGGCGGTTGACCCGGGCTCAAGTGCGCTTCATCAGGAGCTTTTGGCTTCAACACGAGGTATGACGCAATACTCAGTTATTTATCCTGAGGAGCAGTCTGCCACCACTATTGAGAATCTCTTCGTTTTTCTCAAAAGACGCCATCATGCCACGCTGATTGCTTTTGATATTGGCGATGGTATTCAACTCAACCCAGATTTAGATGCTGAAGTACCCGCGAGTACCAAGCTGTTTTACATTGCAGATGAACGTATTGAAGATTTTGCCTGGAAAGAAATGAACAAGGAACAATAATGCACATGATTGCTGGCCTGTTAGCAGGCTTCCCAAACTTTTTACTCTATTTCTCTGTTTCTATTATTTTTGTATTGGCGTTTAAGTTCATCTACGTCAAGTTGACGCCATACGATGAGTGGCATCTGATCAAAGAAAAACAAAATACAGCAGCAGCGATTGCGCTAAGTGGGGCCTTCCTTGGTTACTGTCTCGCGATTTCGGGGGCGGCAAAAAACTCGGTCAATATCGTCGATTTTATGGTGTGGGGCGTTGTCGCAATGCTTGCTCAAATTATCGCATTTGCAATTGTACGCTTTATTTTACTTCCGAAAGTGGCAGAGCGTATCGAAAAAGATGAACTGCCAGCCGGTATCGTATTAGCAGCAGTTTCTGTTTCGGTTGGCGTATTGAATGCCGCGTGCATGACCTACTAGGAGGAACGATGAAGCGGAGTTCTAACGTTAAACGTTCTTCCATGGACAAAAGCTTAAAGCTTGGGAAAATTCTTCCCTTTGCTGCCTTTGGTGGTATTTTCTTCTTTGCTACGTACGAGTCAAAAACAGAAGGGTACATTTTTTCTGATGCCGATGAGTGTAAATCTAACTCGCCTGAGTTTAGTGAACAGTGTGACATTGCATACCAAGAAGCTTTAGCTCGTGCCGAACAAAATGCCCCTCGCTACCGCAGCGAGTTCGAATGCGAGAATGATTTCTACGAGGATGATTGTTACTACAGTTCCAGTTCCCGAGCTTATGTACCTAACTTTGGCGGTTTTTTTTACAGTCGCTCATTAAGCGGGTTGAAAGGTTATAACAAGAGCTATTACTCAGAGCCGATGTACCGTTATAAATCCAAATTCTATAATGGAGCAGGACAATTCTTTGGCTCCTACCGAAATCAGCCGACCAAAGTTGCGACGAATAGCCTTAATAAACGTGGTGGCGGCACCATTGGCAGGGCGATGTCTCGAGGCGGGTTTGGTAAAGCGGTGTCGGTCAGTCGAGGCGGTTAAAAAGAACTATGTTTCGACGAGAAATACAAGAGCGCGAAAACTGGCGTGAATTAGCACGCCAGTTTGGTTTTGGTTTCCATACCATGTATGACCAACCGTATTGGGATGAGAGTGCTTACTATCAATTCACGCTGGAGCAAATTGAGCGCGATATAGAAGCGCCCACTGAAGAGCTGCATCAGATGTGCCTGGCTATTGTGGATGAAGTCGTTCGGAGTGAGCGGTTGCTGACGCAATGTGCGATCCCTGAATCTATGTGGGAGCAGGTCGCTTCTTCATGGAGACGAAGCGAACCTTCGCTTTATTCGCGGCTGGATTTCGCGTACAACGGGACCTCGCCAGCAAAATTACTGGAAAACAATGCGGATACGCCAACCAGCTTGTTTGAAACTGGCTTTTGGCAGTGGGTGTGGCTAGAAGATGTTGTAAATAAAGGTCGAGTTCACCAGAGCGCGGATCAATTCAATATTCTTCAAGACTTTTTGATCGAGCGCTTTGCCGAAATAGCAAAATACCAACCAGGACAAACACTTCACTTTAGCTGCTGCAAGTACACTGAAGAAGATAAAGGGACTGTCCAGTATTTAGAGGATTGCGCGCGAGAGGCAGGGTTAGCAACGGCATTCGTGCATGTCGAAGATATTGGAGTGACGGAAGATGGTCTGTTTGTGGATGCTGACGACAGAGCGATTCGTTGGATGTTTAAGCTTTACCCTTGGGAGTTTATGTTTGAAGAGGAATATGCGAAGTACTTAGCGACTGCGAACGTAAACTGGTTAGAACCGATGTGGAAGTCGATTCTATCCAATAAAGCACTTTTACCGTTATTGTGGGAGCGCTTTCCTAATCACCCGAACCTTTTGCCCGCTTATTTTGCTAACGATTCAAAAGCGAACACTATGAGAGATTATGTCATCAAGCCACTATTTTCTCGAGAGGGCGCGAACATCGAGATCGTCATCGATGGAAAACGTTTTGTTAA
This sequence comes from Vibrio sp. 1557, assembly GCF_033340175.1. Classification (NCBI taxonomy): domain Bacteria; kingdom Pseudomonadati; phylum Pseudomonadota; class Gammaproteobacteria; order Vibrionales; family Vibrionaceae; genus Vibrio; species Vibrio sp. 1557. The sequence goes on from NZ_JAWOVZ010000004.1 coordinate 133,355, forward strand.
AACGTCAGGGCCTTATGAATCTAAATTCAATATCGTCCAGCAATACCATCCACTACCTAAGTTTGGGCACAACCATACGTTAATTGGCAGTTGGTTGGTCAATGATAGAGCTGCCGGTATTTCGATTAGGGAAGACAGTAGCTTAGTGACTCAAGATATGGCGCGGTATATTCCACATGTAATTTTAACATGATCAAAAAAGCTCTCCATTTGGAGAGCTTTTTGTCTATTCAGCCGTTCAATCTTGATGGTCGACAGCGTTGCGTCTATTGTTCTTCAGCTAATGCAACACCGCGCTGGGTAAGACCACATAACATCACTGGCATTGCATTGAAGATCTCTTCAAACTGCTCTAAGCCTTCCATACCTTGTTCGGCCAATGTTTCAATGGTTGTTTCTGGGTCGTAAAGCATAGTAAGAGAAAGTAAAACACCACCGAGTAGGGCATTATCTTCGCTATCCTCAGGCATCAACGTTTCCCAGTCATCACGCGCAAGTTGCCAGCCTTGTAATACACCTTCACAGAAATCGCGAGCCTGACTTGTTACAATGTCTTGCTCATCTAGCGCGCACCCTGCAGGCCACTGCCAAGTGCCTTCTAGGAGAGCGGGACGAGTTTGGTTCCACATTTGTACAATCTCGTCAATGTACTGCTCTAGTTGTTCACCGTCAGTAAATGGCGCTGTTTCTTCTCCACCCCATAAGAATGGCAACCACTCTTGAGGCATTAATACGTTTGGCGCTGCAGCCATCGCTGTTACAAAGCCTTGAGTTTTTGCTAGGTTTAGTAGTTTACCGTCAAGTTCTGGGAGAGAAAGGATGTCTTGTAGTTTCAAAATAGAATACCATTTGTTAATGGGCTGGTTGATTGCGCTCATCTTACCAATCAATTAGTGATAAATCGATATTAGGGAATGATTCACACATCTATGGAAATTCGCTCATCACTTAGAAAAAAAAGCATTCTCGCCCTAACACTTTACCTGTGCTTCTTTATCGCCACTATCGGTTCTGTCGCCTATTTGGTTGTTGAGCCACCGGTTAGACAAAAGCTAGAGCAAAACCTAGAGTTACGTACCCAACTCCTGGCTCTTGAGATAAAAGAGCCCCTCCTCAGTTCTACAGGTGTATTGAGCAGCTTAGTAGGGCTAGCCCAAGGGACTGAAAATATTCAATCTCTCAACACAATAATTCCACATATACTTCAATTGAGTGACAAGATGCTTGTTAGTGGTGGCGTATGGCCTAAACCCGAACTAAAAGCAGAACAATGGAGATATAAAAGTCTATTCTTCAATAAAAACAGTGATAGTGGTATTGACCAAATTCACTCCTACAATAACCCCGAATCTGGCGGTTATGATAATGAAGCCTGGTATGTCGCTGCCGCCGATGCTCCGGTAGGTTCTGTTAGTTGGTCTACGGTTTACATCGATACCTTTACTCAGGTCCAGATGATTACCGCGTCTTCTCCGTACTACCAAAACGGTCGATTCGCTGGAGTTGTAACGGTAGACCTATCACTTGATGCACTTTTTCAGTTTATTCGAGAGCACACGAACCAGCATTCTTTGGGGGTAGTGGTTCGCGATGCTGACTCAAACGTGATTATTGAACACAACTTTCAACTGACGGACGAAATTTATGTCAGCGAGCTTGATTTCGGAGAGTTCGATTGGCGCATGGAAGTTGTCAACGCAAAAGCTAAAGTCGCCGATCAAGTGTTTGAACAAGTGATGAGCGTTGAGGGGAGGATCATTCCATTTTTGCTCTTGTGTGTCTTGGTCGGTTACTACTTACTGAATCGCTATATTGTTGAACCAATTGTTCGCATTGCCGCTAAGATTGATGACTCGAAAACTGGTGGGATCATAGATATTGACTACGATAGCGATGACGAAATCGGACAGCTTATCGAGAAGTTCAATGAAAAGACGATCTATTTAGAGCAGGAGAGAATAAAAGCTCAGGCTTCGACAAACGCTAAAACGGCATTCTTAGCCACATTGTCCCACGAGATTCGCACACCAATGAACGGTGTACTAGGAACTGCCCAGATACTGTTAAAAACACCACTTACCGATGAGCAGCGTAAGCACCTGAGAACACTTTATGATTCAGGTGATCACATGATGACATTACTCAATGAGATTTTAGATTACTCAAAAATTGAACAAGGGCATGTTGAGTTTGAAAATAAGCCTTTCCCAATTGAGTCGATTATCGGCAGTATCAAGAGTGTTTATCAAACGCTATGTGCAGAAAAAGGTCTTCGCTTTAGAGTAGTCTCGCATTTACCAACGGGTCGTTGGTACAACAATGACAAAGCCCGTTTGCGTCAAGTACTGTTCAATCTACTCAATAACGCTGTTAAGTTCACCGATCGTGGCATCGTAGAGGTAGAGCTAGCCGAGAAATCGAGTAAGGCTGGCACCAAGCTGATACTAAAGGTAAAAGATACAGGGATTGGTATTTCAAAAGAGGCACAAAAACGCATTTTTCGTCCTTTTGAGCAAGCAGAGTCATCAACGACTAGACGGTTTGGTGGTACAGGGCTTGGTTTAGCAATAGTCAAAGAAATCGCGGAACATATGGGTGGGCAAGTGGTTGTAGAGAGTCAGGAGGACGCTGGAACGACTTTTACTGTCGAAATTGCCCTTACACCTTGCAAGCCGGGTAAAGTAGAGTCAATCAATACACATAAATTGAACTGTAAAGGGTTGAAAGCACTCATTGTTGAAGACAACCGAACAAATGCGATCATTATGGAAACTTTCCTCCGAGCCAAGGGCTTTGAGTGCACAAGTGTCGAAAATGGTCAGCTTGCAGTCGATGAGGTTGCGATCAAACCATTTGATTTGATACTGATGGATAATCATATGCCTGTTCTAGATGGCGTTGGGGCCATATCAGCCATTCGAGCAATGAGTTCACCTGCTAAGTCGGTACTGATTTTTGGCTGTACAGCGGATGTGTTCAAAGAAACACAAGAGCGTATGATTAATGTAGGAGCAGACCACATAATAGCGAAACCAATAGTGGAGTCTGAATTAAATGATGCACTGTATCTTCATGCGACACAGTTATATCAGTACCAATCGGACTTTGATGGAAATGCAGCAGATAGCTTTAATGCTGAAAAGTGGTTACTCAACTTCTATGTCGCTCTAGATAATGGACATCTTAATGAAGCACTTGAGGCTATTTCAGCGATCATTGCGGAGGCTCCCCTTGAACTCAGTGGCGACGTTTCTTCAGTCGCCGAACGGATAAGAAGTAACTTAAAGCGTCAGCAATCCCCGGACCAAGATGATATCGATACATTAACGATTTTGCTGGCCTCACCATAACTGAATCAATATGGCGCAACTGTGAATTGTTCTTACTATTCATACGTCATCCAGCGTCGTCACAAACTCTTCTAACCTGCAATGAACAGGCTTGCAGTTTTACTTTTACGAGTAAAGCAGCAAGACCTTCTACTGTGATTATATCGGTAATACTCTGAATTTTCGCAGCTTGGTAGCATAAGCTATAGGAGTGACTGTTTACAGTCCGAGTTTTGTTCTAACTTTACGTCAAAATAATTATCGTAACCCCTTTTCATGTAAGTGAAATCCGTGTTTTTGTACCATTTTTACGTGATTTTAGGCGTTTTTACTCGCCATTGGTGAAAAAAACTACTTTTACTTTAAAAGTTGGTTATAAATTTACAACTTAATTTTAAATACAGAACCATAAGCTAGTTTTTGTGTGCTCTAATTGCATCATTAACTGGCTTGGTGTCTTTTTAGTGGTTAATAGTTTTATTATTTTTATTAATTGCAGTGTTTGATTTTAAGGGTTTTGTAAATGAAGTCTCGTGGACCATTTTGTATTCGTCACGCCGCAGCGGATACCTTTGCTATGGTTGTTTTTTGCTTTATCACAGGGATGATTGTCGAGATTTTGATTTCAGGGATGACATTTGAGCAATCTCTAGCATCGCGTACGCTATCGATTCCAGTGAATATCGCCATTGCTTGGCCGTATGGGGTTTTTCGTGATTGGGTGCTGCATCAAGGTAGTAAGGTGTCACCGTCTTCCTTTATGAAAAACATCTCTGATCTGGTCGCTTATGTACTATTTCAATCTCCAGTTTATGCGGGTATCTTATTCGCAGTTGGCGCGTCTACAGATCAAATTGTGACCGCAGTGGCAAGTAACGCTGTTATTTCTTGTGGCATGGGTGTGTTGTATGGGTACTTCTTGGACATGTGCCGCCGTTGGTTCCGTGTTCCCGGTTATTCTCAAAGCATCTAAATGCCCCAGTTTTGCTCAATTTAGTTACTTAGTGAGCAATCGATTCGAAAAGGGCGCTTTTTTTTATGTTTAGCCTTGACCATCAGGCACATAATCATTAAATTAGCGCCTCGTTAGCCAATGATGCTAACCAAAATTTGATTCGGTGAGTTGTCCGAGTGGCTGAAGGAGCACGCCTGGAAAGTGTGTATACGGCAACGTATCGAGAGTTCGAATCTCTCACTCACCGCCACATTCTAAAAGGTCTGATTTGTCAGGCCTTTTTTCGTATCTACACTAAAGTAATGCGTAATTGAAAGTACACAAGAGTGCTCAAGGTGCAAGCGCCATTCTATCTACAAGCCAACTATTCACATCTCACCTCTATACAACGCCAAAATTGAAGATGCTATACAGAGACAGCCATAATCTGATTGGTGCGGGTTAGCACATCCGCTTTAATCTAGAATTTAGCACCCATATCACATGAGGTATGAATACGGCCACAAGAATGAACGTAGTGCTACTAGATGCTAAGCAAAACAGCCATGAACACGAATACAACAGCAATCATACCAAAGAGATCTGTGTTTAGATTGAGGTCATCAGGGTTAAATTTTTCAATGCTTTGCGTCGTTTTGCATCTTATCTTCATGTTCTTGTCCTTATTTCATGTACGATTTCAACAGCAACATAACATGCAATTGAGTGTTCACAAGTCATAAAAAGCATAAGTATACTTGCACCACATTGAGCGCAAAAAATACTCAAAGCGTTTTAAAGTGGCGGTCTACCTTTTGTAACATCAAATATTCTTTCTGTTTTTGTGCCTGTATCGCTATAGTTGAGAAACGGTTATCTCGTTCTAGTTAGGAACAAACTACTGGCTGCCGCTACATTCTCTCAGCGTTCCCACTCAGTCGCCTTGGGTAGATACTTTAGTCGTTGAGTACTGCAAAAAAACGCCGCATGAGCAGCGGCGCTTTGTTGAGGAATTCCCTTTCCTACTTGTAGCTAAGTTCTGTCGCTTTGCCTTTGAAGATCCGGTATACCACAAAGGTGTAAAGCAATATCACCGGCATAACAATCATCACACCGTAGCCCACGATTATTAACGTCGCAGGCGAGGAGGCAGCTTGTTGTGCGGTCATTAATCCCGGCACAACTTCTGGGAAGAAGCTATACGCAAGCCCGAGAAAGCTCAACGCGAAAATGACAGTGACACCAAAGAAAGGCCAGCGCACACCCAGATCATTCACCATTGGAACCTGACGCAAATAGCGATCAACTAGGAAGATGGTTGCCAATACAATTAACGGAACTGGGGCAAGCAACAAGATTTCTGGGAAGCTGAACCAACGCAAGGCAACTTGTTGATTTACAATTGGGTTTACAACGCTAACCACCAAGATTCCTAAGGCTGCTAACCAACCAGCACGGCGAGACCAACGGGCCGAGCGTATTTGCAAATCACCTTCCGTTTTTAGTACTAACCATGCGCCACCGATGTAAACGTACGCCGCCGCTACACAAAGTGCGCTTAACCAAGCAAAGCCAAATGCTTCGGTTGATTGTTCAAATCCCATGATGTAACGACCCACCATGTAGCCTTGGGTTAGCGCGGTGACTAACGAGCCAATTCTGAAGCACCAATCCCAGTGAGGTTTATGATCCGAGTTCGCTTTGGCTCGGAAGTCGAACGCCACGCCACGCATGATCAGTGCGATAAGCATAATCGCGGTCGGCATGTAAAGTTCCGTCAAAATCAAGCTATGAGCAGTAGGAAAGGCAATCAGCAGAATACCGACGGCTAACACCAACCACGTTTCATTCGCATCCCAGAAAGGGCCGATAGACGCTATCATTCGGTCACGTTGCGCTTCATTATCACTCGGTAAAAGGATACCGACGCCAAGATCGTAGCCGTCGAGCACGGCATACATAAAGACCGAGAAGCCAAGCAGCAGAAGATAAATTTCTGGTAGATAGTCGAGCATGATTAGGCCTCTTGTTGTGTCAGTGGGACTTCATGGGCTGCAACGTCTTTGCGCGCCAAATAGAATAGGGTATGGATGTACGCAACCAGCAATGCAGCATAAATGGCTAAGTACATAATGAGCGAAGTCATCACGCTACTGCTCGCAACCGTGGTGACGGCTTCGGATGTTCGCAATACACCGCTGACCAACCAAGGTTGTCGACCAATCTCAGTAACATACCAACCCGCCAGTGTGGCTATCCAACCAGAGAACGTCATGGCTAATACCGTGTACAGGTAAGGTTTAGGTAGCGCTTTTTTACGTGCTAGCTTCACCGCGCCATACCAGCTAACAAGCAACATAAGGACACCAACACCAACCATCACGCGGAAACCAAAGAACAAGGGCTTCACTGGCGGGTGGTCAGGTGCAAACTCGTTAAGTCCTTGGATTTCCCCATCTAAGTCATGCGTAAGAATCAAACTCGCCAGCTTTGGGATGCCCACTTCAAAATCATTGCTGCGAGTTTCTTCATTTGGCATCGCAAACAGAAGAAGAGGCGCGCCTTGCTCGGTCTCCCACACGCCTTCCATCGCTGCGATTTTTGCAGGTTGATGTTCAAGCGTGTTTAACCCGTGAAGGTCACCGACAAAGATTTGAATTGGGATGAATCCAGCCGCCGCGAACAGCGCGACTTTTAGGCCAAGTTTGGCTGAGCGGTGATCTGGCTTTTTCATTATTTGATAAGCTGAGATACCCGCAATCAAGAAGCTGGCAGTCAGCGCCGATGCTAATAGCGTGTGCAGAAGACGGTAAGGTAAAGAAGGATTGAAAATAACTTCCTTCCAACTGGTTACATGTACAATTCCGTCAATCACTTCATAGCCACTTGGTGTGTGCATCCAGCTGTTAAGCACTAGAATCCAAAACGCGGACATACTTGTCCCAACAGCAACCAGAACGGTGGCGAGAGTATGAACCCATTCCGGCACTCGTCCTCGTCCAAAAAGCATCACGCCAAGGAAGGTGGCTTCCATAAAGAAGGCGGTCATCACTTCGTATCCGAGCAATGGTCCTGCTACGTTACCGACTCGTTCCATAAAGCCTGGCCAGTTGGTACCAAACTGGAAACTCATCGTAATGCCGGATACTACACCTAAGGCGAAAGTAAGAGCGAATATCTTGACCCAGAAGTAATAAACATCGAGCCATACGGGGGCTTGGGTGCGGTTATATCGCCACTTGAAAAACACCAACATCCATGCCAACGCGATGGTGATGGTCGGGAAGAGAATGTGAAAGCTGATATTGGCCGCGAACTGGATCCGCGACAGCATGAGGGTATCTAACATCTTGGTTCCTCAAAAACGTGCCATACTAAAAATCGTGTCTATCTGTAATTTAGTTACGAAAAGTCGGGCAGTTTGGATTCATGTATCGAGAAATACAGGTGATTCTGTTTTCTTCTAACCATGATTTATATCAACTAAGGGAAAGAAAGGAGTGTAGGAAATTGTCTCAAAATGCCACTAATAGTCGCGAGAAGTGAGTAAAAGAAAGCAAATGTAACTGAAGGAGCATGGATTAAGATTAGTTCGAATTATCCTTATGATGGTTTCGATAATCCTGAAATAAAATTACAAAAACAATATTTTTAGTAAGGAAAATTGCCTTGCCTTCACTTTGAACCTCCATACTATTTATACACTAGTCATGTCGAGATCATCTCAAACACAGCAAACTTACTGGCAGTTAAGGTGGGAAACTTTAGCTAATTGATAAACTTAAAATTGCACTGCTAATGACATATGCATCATAAGTTCGTTAGCACTCGACCAGAAGTGCGATAGGCTACATTTTTATACTAGCGAACGATTTGGCGCTAGGTAATTCGGCTTTCACTAGATCAACAAGTCGACTGCGGACCATTTTCGATTTCTGATGAGTTTCAATCCAAACTGACACTTACTTTTCAGCAAGTGTGCTAGTGTCTTTCTTATTATTTATTAAATAATTAATAGATGCCGATATGGTAAAGAGAGTTGTGGACAGCTATCTCGAGCAGTAGACTGGCGCTAGCCAGAGAGTCTGACTTTGAGGGGGGCATTCTACATGAATTTTGGATTCTGCCACCGCAAAGCTGATATTGAATTTGATGGAGATGGATAATGAATGACAGTTGGGCTAATTTCTTTCCTTACTTTGCTGGAGCTTTTAAGCTTATTGTATTAGGGATAGGAGCCTACTTAGCCATAAAATGGCATTTTGACGAAGAGCGAAGGGTAAGAGAAGCGGAAGGTGTGGTGTTTGATAACCCAAGTCTCATGAAAAAGTTTGCGAAGACGCTAACTCTGCCATTCCTTTTGTGTCTTCTCGTTCTTCTTGTTATATATGCTACCAACTGGTTCCTGTATTGACGGCTTTATTGTTTGTTGTAGTAAAGCTGAATGCTGCCGCCTCTGAGAGTCGAGCCGTAGTTGAAGTTAACGCCTATGCCGAAATTGTCCAACCAATCAAAGGGCTTTGGTGCATAAAATAGCCATCCTATAGAAGCTTCGTAGTAATGCGGACTTCCCAGTTCATCGCTTAAATCATGCGAAAGGTCGACTCTTTTAATCCCGGTAAATAAAGCCTGCTCACCGTGATAAATATTGTAGTAACCGGTGATTTCATTAGATAGGTACCAACCTTTAGGGTTGCCTATATTGCCGTTATTTGCGCTTCCCCAGCTGTGCCCAATGAATGAATTCAATGTCGAACTGGCATGCCATTTCCCCCAAATTGTGGGAGACGTGTATTTGGCTTTAATGGATGGTTGAACTATTGCCGCCCATGCTGAAACGTTAACGGCACGGCCGTCTAGGATTCTTCCAATGATGGATGAAAGTTTATTATCGGTAGAGAATGAGTTTTTATAACGCATAAGGTGAGTCGTCGTTCTGGTGCTAAGGGTGACGTTTTCACTTGCTTTGTATAGATACCCATAACCAATCGATGCACCGTATGTCCTTTCCTTGAGAAGATCCTTACTTGTGCCGAATAGTTTGAGATCATTCTCTGTTTGTATCGTAAATGCCTTAAACGACAGCTCATGTAAGTCCTCGCTGCCCTCTATGTCAAAGTTAGTCGTGTAAGGGAGAACATATACGGATTTGCTTCGACGTTCATTGATTGACTCGTCAGTCCCGAACTCTGGGTTGGCGGTATCAAATAATGCATTCGGATCAAAGTCGCCAATACCAAACGCAATTGCGTCAGTGTCGGACAGCAAAACCGCGATAGAAAAACGTTGTTGGAGAAGGTTGCTAATTTCCTTATCTAGTGGATCCGCTTGAGCTGTGTTAGGAAGAGAGAGTAGGAGAGCGAGCGAAACGACTCGCCACTCCACTGAGGCGAAGTTGGGTTGGAACATTTTGGCTCTTTCAAATGGTTCATGCATGGAGTTTTTGGACGTACCGGTACGCTAACATTAGTTTAATCGTTGAATGGTCGGTGTAACTTTGAGAAATCTATGTTTTCTCATATTGATATGAAAAAGTTCCTTAAACGAGTTTAGCTTCAATGTGTATGCTGCACCAGATTTGTTTAGCAACATCATTCTTTTCTGAAGATGTAGCAAGACTTTGTGACTAGGTTGCATTATTTTCTTTAATGCGTCTCTTGAGAGGAAAATAGCAAACTTTTTTATTGCCTTGGCGCTCAAGAAAATCTGAATCGTTCACTGTGCTACTGGTTAACTTCGAAAACTTGTAAGCATCCTGTCTGCCAACATCACGACTAACATCATCAAGGAGTACCCTTAAATACGTCAGATAAACAATGGTTTTTTTGAGCTTTAGAAGAAATGTTCGGACCTTTGCATATTCCGCGGTGGTGCTCAATCCAAGAACTGTGTTTTGTATGTGTTCTCAGTAAATCATTGAGTCGATCTATTCTTCAAAATGTGGTCCCTTTTAATTCACTTTCTGTTACATATTTTTCGTTTTGAAAGAGCATTTTAATTTGCATCTTTTGAAAAGATCTCTTTGTTAAATTTTGTATAAAATCAACTAATTGTTGAAATTAGAACCCTTGTCAAAAAGTCATTAGATTTCATGTTGAATAGCCTCTTTTACCTAATAGTATACTCTATTTGTTTGATATAATTTCCGGCAGTTTGTATACCATAAATAAAGAGAGTCTATTCATGTTCCAGAACTTAACGATCAAGCAGAAGATAGTGATTCCGCTGTCATTGATTATTGGATTGTTTATTGTGAGCTCTGTATTAAACGTTATGACAAGTTGGAAGCAATCTGAATTGAGTGAGACACTCAACGAACAGATCGTGCCGAACTTATTAACGATTGAGGATGCTTACCGCGATCTTTACCAAGCTACATCTGCAATCCAAGGTGTTGCTCTTTCTGATACTCAAACCGATATTGATCACCACATCGGTGAATACAAAGACAACGCATACAAAGCGCTGCCGCGTATGGAACAAATGATTGAGCTATCGCAAGCCGGTGTGACGCCTTCTACACATGGTAATGAAGTTCGAACGCTTGTCTCTTTGGGTGAAAAATGGTTAGCAAGTTATGAGGCGATGCTACGTTTACCTCAATCTCAATGGCGTGGTTACTACAATGAGCACAAACATACCTTTGAAGACCAATTTATCGAGGTTAGAGCGCAGCTTAACGTTGTAAAAGATGCAATAGAAGAAAAGCAAAGCCAATTGAAGGACGAAATATCAGCGGCTGCAACAAGAGCAGAACTCATTCTTGAAGCGGGCATTGTGATTGTTATTCTGGCCGCTATTGCGATGGCGTTTTTGTTGTTGCAAACGGTTGTGAAGCCTATCAATGATATTAAAAATGCGATGACAGAAATTGCGTCCGGTGAAGGTGATCTAAGTCAGCGAATCGATGTAAAAACACAAGACGAAATTGGCAATTTAGCAGACGCATTTAACCAGTTTGTGTCCAAAATTCAAGTGACAGTCGCTCAGGTAATTGAAAGCTCAAATACCCTACGTAACGAAATGGCAAATCTTAGCTCGTTGACCAAGACCATCGCGAACTCGACCGTTTCTCAGCAAAAAGATAGTGAGGCGGTAGCGGCGGCAGTGCACGAAATGCAAGTCACCAGCAGAAATGTAAGCGATAGCGCTAACGAAGCCGCGGTTGCGAGCCAAACAGCGAATGATGAACTTACCAATACCAATGTTATTTTGGATCAAACGGTTAGCTCAATTCGCAGCCTCGCAAGTGAAATCGAAAGCGCAAGCCACGTCATTAACACATTGGATCATGATGTGAGTAACATTGCGTCCGTACTGGATGTAATTCGTGGTATTGCCGAGCAAACAAACTTATTAGCGCTTAACGCAGCCATTGAAGCGGCTCGCGCTGGAGAGCAAGGGCGAGGCTTTGCTGTGGTAGCGGACGAGGTTCGTTCTTTAGCCAGTCGTACGCAACAGAGTACGGGAGAAATCCAAACCATGATTGAAAAGCTACAATCTGGTGCAGGACAAGCTGTAGAAGTGATGCGCGGTAGCCAAAATAGCAGTGATGAAACGATCAAGTCCGCTGGCCGAGCGAGTGAATCCCTTTCTGAAATCTTGAACGCGATTTCACGTATGAACGAGATGAATACACACATTGCAACGGCTGCGAGCCAGCAAAGTACAGTAAGTGACGAAGTAAATAGCAACGTACAAGGCATTGCAGACAGTAGCACTTCAATTGTGGAAATCGTAAACCAAGCGCAAGCTTCTTTAGCCATGTTGTCAGAGCAAACTCAACGTTTAGATCATCAGGTCAGTCAGTTCAAAGTATAAGCTGAGAACAGCAATCTCACTGACGAAATAACCCGCTTCTTAGCGGGTTATTTTTTAGATAAGTGGCGAACCTGACTTGTGAAATTTCGACTATATTTACATTCCTTTCTCACTTTAGTTCGTATACCAGAGTGGGCAAATAACCCTAGACAGCGGTAACAAACTCTGTACAGCGTGATGATGCTTTTATCATCACTTTTGCTGCTTTTTAACCATTGCAATTGCACACAGGAAAATGTGATTTCCAACCCAAAATCTTCAAATTTGAGAACTTCATAACACCTTTACCATAAACGTTTTTCGTAAGCGTATAGAACTGTAAATTTTGTTGTATGTACAACACTGGGTATTTATCATCCTAATTAATTTGTTCTGGATATACATCCATTAGTCATTATTAAGTCATTCTAGAAGCTTTTAATAAGGAATCTTGAAGGCTTGTCGGTAGATAAGAGAGAAAAATTCATGAGACGTAAAACCACGCTATCTCTGCTGATTGCGTCGAGCCTTTTTGTGGTTGGATGTCAACCTAGCGAAGAAGGATCGAGCCAAGGTGGGGGGCCTGCGCCCGTAACCGAAGTAGAAGTGTTAACAGTGCAGCCAACGCGCCAAGCATTGACAGTAGAGTTGCCGGGTCGTAGCAGAGCATTCAAAGAAGCAGAAGTTCGTCCGCAAGTCACTGGCATTATTTCGGAGCGAAATTTTGTTGAAGGTGGCCTTGTTGAACAAGGACAGTCGCTATATCAAATTGATGATTCATCATTTCAGGCGGATTTGCTGAGCGCTGAAGCGGAATTAATCCGTGCGCAAGCTGCGGCAGAGTCGACCTATGCCACGGTGAAGCGTTACAGAACCTTGATCACCAAAAAATCCATCAGCCAACAAGACTTGGATGAAGCAGAAGCGGCATACAAAGAAGCGAAAGCGCAGGTCCTAGTCGCAAAAGCCAAGATCAACACAGCAAAAATCAACTTAGATTATACGCAAGTCAAAGCTCCGATTAGCGGGGTGATCGGTAAATCGAGTGTGACAGCGGGTGCGTTGGTTACGGCTAACCAAGCTGCCAAATTAGCGACCATTCAGCAGCTTGACCCTATCAATGTTGATATTGTGCAATCATCCGCGCAACTGCTGCGTTTGAAAGCATCACTCTCCCAAGGCCATATGCAAGAAGATGACTCTGCGCAAGTTACATTGATGCTTGAAGATGGCAGCACTTACGAACACAAAGGCACAATGAAATTTACTGAGGTCAATGTGAACGAAAGTACGGGCAGCGTGACGCTTCGTGCCGAATTCCCAAACCCTGACGGTTTGTTGCTACCTGGAATGTTTGTTCGTGCGACGGTCATTACTGGTGTCGACCCTGATGCGATTCTAATACCACAAAATACGGTATCTCGTGATGCGACAGGTAAAGCGACAGTGATGACGGTTAATGGCGAGAACAAAGTGGAAGCGAAACCAGTGAAGACTGCCGAAGCGATCAATAGCCAATGGCGCATTATTGATGGTTTGAACGCGGGTGATAAAGTCATTACCGCCGGTTTACAAAAGGTAGGGCCAGGCAGTTCGGTAACTATCCAAAACGGTGAACAGGAGTAATCATGGCACGATTTTTTATCGATCGTCCGGTATTTGCTTGGGTTCTCGCGATTCTAACGATGTTGGCGGGGGTAATGTCATTATTCAATTTACCCGTCTCGCAATACCCAACGATTTCACCGACGACGATCACCATCAGTGCTCGCTATCCAGGTGCATCAGCAAAAACCGTTGAAGACTCGGTAACGCAGGTTATCGAGCAAAACATGACAGGATTAGATTACCTTCGCTACCTATCATCGAGCAGTGATGCATTTGGTAATGCGACAATTACCCTGACGTTTGATAGCGAAGCTGATCCTGATATCGCGCAAGTACAGGTGCAGAACAAACTGCAATTGGCATTGACTTCATTGCCGATGGAGGTACAAAACCAAGGTATTGTCGTCAATAAATCCAATACGGCATTTCTCATGGTTGTCGCAGTTTATTCTGAAGATCCAGACTTTACAGAAAACGATATCGGCGACTTTGTTGTAACGAATATTCAAGACCCGATAAGTCGTGTAACTGGCGTAGGACAAGTGCAGGCGTTTGGTGCGCAGTATGCGATGCGAGTTTGGCTGGATCCATTTAAGCTTACGCAGTTCAACTTGACCGCAATCGATGTAGCGAACGCGATCAGTGAACAGAACGCGCAAGTTTCTTCAGGTCAACTTGGTGCAGCACCTGCGCAGGAAGGCCAGTTGTTGAATGCAACGATTTCGTCTGCAAGTCGTTTGAGCAGTGTGGAAGAGTTCCAAGACATCATTCTTAAGTCTGACGCCAGTGGTTCTAATGTTTATTTGAAAGATGTTGCTCGTGTTGAACGTGGTGCAGAAAGTTACGATATTCGAGGCCAATATAATGGCTTCCCAGCATCGGGTTTAGGTATTTCATTAGGTACTGGCGCAAACGCGCTTGAGACAGCCAATGCGGTAAAAGAGCGCTTAGAACAACTGAGTGCAACGTTCCCAGAAGGGTTGCAGATTGCTTACCCATTTGAAACAACGCCATTCGTCAAAGCCTCGATTCAAGAAGTGGTTAAAACGCTATTAGAAGCCATTCTTCTTGTGTTCTTAATCATGTACCTGTTCTTGCAGAACTTCCGTGCGACGATCATTCCAACGATCGCAGTGCCTGTCGTATTGCTCGGAACCTTCGCTATTTTGTACGCGACTGGATTTAGCGTAAACACGTTAACCATGTTCGCGATGGTTCTGGCTATCGGTTTGCTGGTGGATGATGCCATCGTTGTGGTGGAAAACGTCGAGCGTGTGATGCATGAAGATGGTTTAGAGCCCAAAGAAGCGACCAAAAAATCGATGGGGCAGATTACTGGTGCCCTGATTGGTGTCGGTTTGACGCTTTCAGCGGTATTCGTCCCTATGGCGTTTATGTCTGGTTCTACCGGGGTTATTTACCGTCAGTTTTCAATAACTATTGTGGCGGCTATGACGCTTTCCGTTTTGGTTGCGATAATTCTGACTCCAGCATTGTGTGCTACGTTGCTGAAAAAAGGCGATGCTGAGCTTCTAGAGAAGAAAGGCTTCTTTGGCTGGTTTAACCGCAAGTTTGATGCGATGACAGCAGGCTATGAAACCGGCGTTGCCAAACTTCTAAAACGCACAGGTCGCATGTTGGTTGTATTTTTGGCAATGAGTGCAGGTGCTGGCTGGTTATTTATGAACCTTCCAACGTCATTCTTGCCGGATGAAGACCAAGGCACGGTATTCTCAATGGCCATTTTGCCGCCTAACTCAACGCAAGAGCAGACGGAAAAAACACTTGAGAAAATGCGCGACTTTTACCTTGTGGATGAGAAAGACAACGTGAAATCCGTCTTCTCCGTTGCGGGCTTTAGTTTTGCAGGCCAAGGCCAAAACATGGGGATGGCATTTATCGGTTTGAAAGATTGGTCTGAGCGTGAAGCGCCTGGCGCTGATGCGGCTTCCATTACGGGCCGAGCGATGGGGTACTTCTCTACCATTAAAGAAGCTTTGGTGTTTGCGTTCGCCCCTCCAGCGATTCAAGAGCTAGGTAACTCGACAGGTTTCGATTTCTATCTCCAAGACTCGTTGAATAAAGGGCACGATGCATTAGTTGCGGCTCAAGGGCAACTTCTGGGCATGGCAGCACAAAACCCGAAACTTGTCGGTGTTCGTCCAAACGGTCAGGCAGATGCGCCAATGTACAAAGTGAACATTGACCACGTCAAACTTCGTGCTTTGGATGTCAGTATCAATGACGTAAACCAAATCCTGTCAGCTGCATGGGGCGGGGCTTACATTAACGATTATATTGATCGCGGTCGTGTGAAGAAAGTGATGGTGCAAAGTGATGCGGAATACCGCATGCAGCCAAAAGACTTCGATTCATGGTACGTACGCAACGCTAAGGGAGAGATGGTGCCTTTCTCTGCTTTTGCGAGTGGCGAGTGGACATATGGTTCTCCTCTTTTGCAGCGCTTTGATGGTTTGCCAGCAATGAATATTCAAGGCGGTGCAGCTCCTGGTGTAAGTACTGGTGAAGCCATGGAAGAAATTGAAGCAATGGTAGAAAAGCTACCAGAAGGTTTCACGGTGAACTGGAATGGTATTTCGTATGAAGAGCGCCTTTCCGGAAACCAAGCGCCGATGCTATATGCGCTATCTATCCTCGTCGTATTCTTAGTTCTTGCCGCTTTGTATGAAAGTTGGTCAGTACCTTTCGCCGTGGTGTTAGTTGTGCCTCTTGGTGTGCTTGGTGCTGTGCTTGCGGTAATGACGCGCAGTATGGATAACGATGTGTTCTTCCAGGTGAGCTTATTAACTACGGTCGGCTTGGCAACCAAAAACGCCATTCTGATTGTTGAGTTTGCAAAGGACTACTATGAGAAAGGCGCTGGGCTTATCGAAGCAACCTTACATGCTGTTCGCGTTCGTCTGCGCCCAATTATCATGACATCGCTTGCTTTTGGTTTGGGTGTGGTACCACTTGCTATCAGTTCAGGTGTGGGATCGGCAGGTCAAAACGCAGTAGGTACCGGCGTACTTGGTGGCATGATCAGTGCCACGATATTGGGTATATTCTTCGTCCCAATCTTCTTTGTAGTGGTTGAGCGATTGTTTGATCGACGTGCGAGAAAAGAGTCGGAGGCAGAGTTGTCTGAGACCAGCACTAAACCCACTCAGCAAAGCGAGTAGGACTTGGTTGTTTTAACTGAGTTATACTAGTGATAATAAACACGATTAAAGGGCGCTTCGGCGCTCTTTATTTTATGTTTTCACTTGGTGGTTACCGTCTATGACGCGAGCCTGAAAGACGGCGTGTTGTGTGCCGTATCAGCACAGCCTTTTCGGCCGAATGAAAGCCTAAAGAAGAAAAACGACGATGAAAGATCAGAAAATTTCCCCAATTTCCGTTTTGGATCAAAGTCCTATGTTTGTTTGTGGTGTGATGCAGCGCATGTACCGCAATCGTGCCCAAGCTGAGCTCTCTCGGCAAAATTTGATGACACTAGAAATGGCAAGTGCACTGGCCGCTTTAGAAGAATTTCAGCCTATGAGCCAGCAAGCGTTAGCTGATGCGGTTCGAACTGAGCGAAGTGTAGCAAAGCGGATGGTGGACAATCTGGAAAAGAGAGGGTTTGTTCAAGTTTCTAAAAGTAAATCGAATCAGCGCCTTAAAATGCTAAGCATGACAAAAGAGGGGGCAAATGCTTTAAAGCAAGTTCATCAAATCATGACGAATTTACAGAAAGAGTTTTTTTCTTGTTTGTCGGAATCTGAAGCGAGTGAATTTTTTCGTCTGGTAAGAAAGCTCACTTTTGCGAATCACGACCAGTAACTGACATCAATGCCGTCTAGCGTCTTTATTTTATCGCTGGCCAATTATATTAAGTTGTAGAACTTAAGAAATAGGATGCCCAACGTACAGGTCACGGTAGAAAGCACCGTAGTGAGTGCGATGATATTTGCAGCTAACGTGGCATTGCCTCCCATGGAACGCGCCATGACATAGCTGGCAGCAGCGACTGGAGAGGCGTTCATAAAGAAAAGAATACCTAGCTCAATTCCTCGAAATCCTACTAAGTAAGCTCCCATGGTGATGATGACTGGCGCTACGATGAGCTTGTAACTGCTCGCAAACCAAGATGGACCTTTCTCTTTTCTCATCAAGCTAAAATCAAGTGAGCCACCCGTACACAACAGCGCCAAAGGCAATGTCATTTTGGACAAGTAGTCTCCTGCGTCAATAACCACATTCGGTACTGGAATAGCGAGTAAATAAAAAGCCATTCCTAGAACAATGGAGATTATGAGCGGATTCCTAGTCAGTGTTCGGCCCATCATCTTTGCTGCTTGCGAGGCAGACGTTGCCCCCTTGGGCGATAAGCAAATTACCGCTTGGACGTTATAAATAAATGTGGTGACCGCGACATAGAGAGCCGCTAACGCCACACCTTGAGAACCATACGCATTGGCAACGTAAGCGATACCAATAATACCTGTATTTGCTCGGAACCCACCTTGGATGAGAACGCCTTGGTCAGGCGACGCTTTGAACAGAAGTTTGACGGAAAGGTAGGTGAAAATGAAAAACGAAATACTAGCGATGACGCCGAAATTGACGAATCCACTTGCCGCGGAAAAGTCGTGTTCTGAAGCCACAATGCTGACAAATAACATTGCAGGCAAGGTAACTTGAAACACCAGTTTAGAGCCTACTTCGATAAAATTATCGTTGATTAGACCAAAGCGCTTAAAAAGAACGCCAAGTACCAACATCAAACAGATAGGTCCGGTTATCGACAAAGAGAATTGCAACTGATGTAAAACAGCTTCCATGTAAGTATCCGCAGTAAAAGAAAAAAGTGTTCCTGCTGCCTATTAAGCCACAAACCCGGAGGGTAGGACAGTAACGTGATGAAATTTTCTTCTGTTGTAGGTTCCGGAGTCATTTACACTCCAAGTTATGGACGAGGTCCCAATTTAACAAAGCGGTACTGGTCCTACGTGCGATATGTTGGTTAACTCGTTGTCGTGATGCATCCACATGCGTATTAGATGTGAGGGCTGGTCATCGTAGTTATGGATAGGAGTTCATCAATGAAAAGGAAACACAACAAAACTGTACTGTGTGCGTTTGTCTCTGGTTCGGTATTTGGTGCGGTTTTGGTCATTGCGATGTCTTTACCAATGTAATCCTCTTAATTGGCTGTTGGAACACTCACACTAATTCAGTACAAAACAGATTGAGTTCTGCGGTGTGTGCTGTTAGTTTAAAAAACATGAAAATACACGTTCGCCCTTCATTAACAACCTTCTCTTGGTGGCGCTCTAAATAGAGCGGCGCGGAATACTTACATTCTTAAGCTGCTGGATGGTAGCTAAGAGTGTTTGATCTTTTTATCTCCAGTAGCGATCTATTAAATACTTGGAGACAAATATGAATAGCCATAAAAATACATCTCAGCGTGAAATTATACTTACCGGAGAGCGAGCAACAGGTCCATTACACCTCGGGCACTATATTGGTTCATTGCAACAACGAGTCAAATTGCAAACGGAGCACGAGCAAACGATCTTGGTTGCGGACATGCAAGGGCTGACGGATAACGCGCATAACCCATCAAAGGTATCCTCTAATATTCTCAATGTCGTTGCAGATTATTTGGCTGTTGGTATCAACCCCGCTCAAACGACGATCACGTTGCAGTCTCAAATTCCAGCGTTAGCCGAGTTGACAATGTATTACAGTAATCTTGTTTCTATCGCACGATTAGAGCGAAACCCTACGGTTAAAAATGAGATTCAAAGTAAAGGCTTTGAACGCTCTATTCCCGCAGGCTTTTTAACGTATCCAATTTCTCAAGCTGCTGATATTACGGGGTTTCATGCGACGCTAGTACCAGTGGGTGATGACCAGCTGCCGATGTTAGAGCAAACTAATGAAATCGTGAGAAAAATAAACCACCTGGGTGGAAAAGAGGTTCTTAGGGAATGCCGTCCATTACTTAGCGATGCACCTCGTTTGCCGAGTACTGACGGTAAAAATAAGATGTCTAAAAGCATGGGGAACGCAATCAACTTAGGCGCCTCCGAAAAGGAGATTTCCGCGGCAGTGAAATCTATGTATACCGATCCCAATCATCTGAAAATTGAGGACCCTGGCCAAGTCGAAGGGAATATTGTATTCATCTACCTCGATGCTTTTCATCCTGATAAAAATTATGTCGAACAGCTAAAAGACCATTATCGACGAGGTGGATTAGGTGATGGTTTGACCAAGAAAGTGTTAGAAGAATGCTTACAAGAGATGCTTCGCCCTATTCGAGAAAAGCGCGCTATGTATTTGAATGATAAAGCGCAGCTGATTGATATTTTAAAACAAGGTAGTGAGCGTTCTCGCGAGAAAACCGAAAAAGTGCTATTTGATGTGAAAGATGTATTTGGTTTAAATTTGTTCTGAATTAAAAGTAGAGAGTTGAACATAAGGCACGACGGCTGGTTAGCAACGTGCCTTTTTAAGTTCCCAGTCAGTCAAAGCGCATTATTAAGAAGAAAAAAATTCACGACGAAAATCCGCGACTTCTTGTTGGTAATAGCTTTGCCATTCCGGTTCTGACAAATGTGAATGGCTAGAGGCTCTTTGCGTTCTTAGTTTGGACTCAAGTTGCTGTAATGCTTGTTGATAATCTTTGACTCGTTTTTTTTGCTCTGTAATTTGCTGCTGACGAGCATGAATGTTTTTACTTTCTTCTTTCGTTAAGTAAGTTCGTTCTAGCTCTGCGATGAGCGCCAAGCGATCTGGTAGGCTTATACTATTAGGAATCAGGGTGACCGCACGCTCATATTTTTCCTGGTCGCTTGTTAGCCCGATAGCACCTGCATGTTCTTGCCAGTCAATGGTGAGTTGCTCGAAAGCTCGCAAAAAGTTATCTGGGCTTTGAGTGTCCAGCTTTTGGGCTTCTAAGTTGAAATCGTACAGCGCGAACTCATCCGCGAAAACAACATCAGCCAATTCTCCCCAGATGCGTCTTGCTTCGTTCTTCAGCTGTGCAATACGCGACGCCAGTGATTGCTGCTCATCAAATAACAAATTTCCTACACTCTCTTGCCATTGGCTGCTGAGCTGAGGGTAGTTCGCCAAAAGCTGGAATCGAGCTGAAGATAAATGCGCCTCAAACAAGGCGACCTGCTCTTCACAACTACGGTTCAACATACACTCTTGCCAAAACGTCTCAAGTTGGGCGACAAGTTTCCTGCCTTTGAGTTGAGTTAATCGCTCAGTCGTTATTTGAACTGTGGAAGGGAGCTTAGCTGTTTGTGGTGAAGTATCTGTATCGGGCACGATGCTGCTTGTTTGTGGTGATGTACTGGAGACACTCTGATTTTTTGTCTTAGGGGAAGGAGAGGAAGCGAGCTCTTCTTTTTGAACATCGTGACTGAAAGTTAAAAATATCATGCCCGCCATAATGGCGGACATGATTATCAAAGCGATTTTCTTCATGGCTTGATTGTTGCGCTTACTGGGAAATGGTCAGAAAGGTTATAGTGTTTCCATAAACTCTCTGCGGTTGTGCGCGGCACGTCTACACGGTTGTCATTGAATGATTTCACCCCGTATTCACTACTCACCATAACATAGTCAAGGTATTCCACGTTTTCGCCACCTGATAACGCTTCACCTGCGAAGTTATTGATACGGGGATCAAAGGTTGACTCCGTGTAACCAGAGTAGTGAGGCTCTATGGCACTTAAGTTAGCGATCATTTGTTGGTAGTCACCAGGGAACTTTCTTTTGTTTACGTTAAAGTCGCCGCTGTATACCACAGTTTCGCTCGAAGGAATGTCAAGAGATTGGGCGAGTGCGCGGATTTGTTTGAACTGGCGCTGACGATACTCACGGGCGGTGTCTGTATCGAAAGATGCGGTATGGGTAGCAAACACATGGTAAGCCTGACCACCTTTAATTATTTCCGCATAATTTACGCCTTTATCGGCAAAGCAGTCTGTACCAGAGCAATCGGGAAAGACATATTGCGCTTCATTCACGATAGGGTAGCGACTAACTATGATTACGCCACCATCATGAATATTAACGCCTTCTTTATCTAACATCTTTGTTTGGTAAGGATATTCCTTGGCTAACTCACGTAAGAATGCTTCACGGCCGCTGGCAAACACCTCTTGCAGCGCCAAAACATCGTAACCTTTTACATGTTGAGGAATCAGTTCGTAACGATCTCCAATGTGCGATGCAATAGCCGTCAACGCCCAGATGTTATAAGTCATCAACTTAAGGTTTTGTTCTTCGTTGTCGACAGACTCCGCTACCTTGCTTGGCGTGATGGTGTAGTAAAGATCATCATATCGAGCGGTACTGTCTGACTTAAATGCCAGTTCGGTTTCTCTCGTACCAAAAGCGTTAGTGTTGGCACGATGAATGTTACGATCATCTTTGAGAGATAACTCGACATCGGCTGCGGATAAGCCGTATTCAATGGTCGAATTGTACCAATGGCCTTCCATTATTTGATTGAGTGTTATGCTTTCACCTTCGGGGCTAGAAACCACAGTTTCAAAACGGTAAGTTTGATTTGATTTCACGCCCTCCCAGCGGTTGAAGCTTAATACAGATTTAGTTTCCCACGGACCAAGTACCTGCACATGTTGTTGCCACTCGTCTCCGTATTGAAGCAAATCACTGCCTTCATGTTTTACTTGAATAGTTAACGGTTGATCAGAGTTATTCGTTAGGTAAACGTCGGTATCTGCAATGCTGGGTAACGCTATCAAGCTACTTAATAAAAGGCTCCACTGCGAAAATTTCATCTTATTTTTCCATCATTTGAACTAGAGCAATCATTCTTGTTTATAAATGTTACTTGCACGTTAAATATGGATGACATCTAAGCCAGCGCTGAAAATTGTTATCAGAATGTGATCTTTATTCAATGGTGAGAATGGGGATATTGAGTGTGTGGCCGTTAAAGCGGTGGAAAATAGTACCAACAGTCAACGAATTGCATTCACTGCAATCAAGCTGTCATCTTTGCTCTATAAGTTGTGCGGCGTCATTCATCTAGCTATATGGCTAGAACTCAAATTGATAGATGGAGCACCATGGCTAGAGCAGTAAATCCAACCGATGAAACCATCATTAAATTGTTACAAGAGCAAGGTTTGATTAGAAGTGAAGCAGAAGCGCGTTTAAAGAAAGAGGTGTACCGCTTGCAACCTAATGAGATAGCAAAAGTAAAAAATTATGCCCAGCATTTTGGGATAAATGCGAAAGAAAAGCTCATCGATGAGATCTTGGATCTGCGCCGAGAAGCGCTCATGAAAAGATGTAGACACAATACGGAGCATGCGAGCCTATCTCTAAAATAGCATGTGATAAAACTATCAATTACTGGTCAAGATTTGATCTCTCAAGCCGATGTATATAAGAGCGTTCAATGATATCGAGCGCAAAAAACAGTGTGTTTTAGAGGTTAAGCTTTCACTTAAGTGAGAGGTTTGGAAAGGCTGCGGGGAGAAAGTGCATGCGTATTAAAGACTTAAGTGTCGTAAAGAAAATATCGGTTAGTTATTTAACCGTTTTTGCCGTGTTTGGTTTAGTGTCAGTAATGTTGGTGCAAGGTTTGTTAACACTGAATAAAGACATTTCAGTGTTAACAGATAAAAGTTTACCTTCTGTTGCGATTTTGAAAGGTATCCAAGTTGATATTACTAAAGTGCGTAAAGATGAGTTCTCTTTATTGCCAAACGCAAATCACCCCAAAATTGGTGAGTGGTTAAAAGGCCTCGACCAATGGCGTTCTGATGTGCAGGCTGGTATTGCAGAATACGAAAAGCTCGACCTTAATAAGCGTGAAACGCAGTCCTTTAGCGTTTTTAAAGAAACTTGGAATCAATACATCAAAGAAACGAAGACTTACAACGTATTGCTAAGCCAAGGCGATGCTGAAAGTGCAAATGATGTAATTTTATCAAGTTTCGATACCTACTCAAAAGCGTTGAGCAGCTTGGATGATACCCTCGCGTTGAACGATGAGTTGGTGAGTTTGATTGGTGAAGAAGTACAAAGTGAAGCGGCATTTACACAATACAGCGCTGCTGTTGGTGCGCTTGTCGTCGCATTGGTCATGGTAATGTCTGCCATGCTGCTTTCTCGAGTCATTTGCGGGCCTGTTGATCGAGCATTGGAATTCGCTTCTAAAATCGCCAAGGGTCAATTGAATAATCAAATCGACGAAAGTGAATTGAGCAAAGACGAGTTAGGAACGTTGCTTAAAGAGCTTGTCGGTATGCAAACAAACTTACATTCGCTGGTTTCTGAGATTAATGACTCAACGATTCAGCTAACGGCAGCAGTAGAGGAAGTGAGTGCTATTTCTTCTCAGACCGCCTCTGGTATGCAAAATCAACAAATTGAACTTAGCTCGGTGGCTTCTGCGATGACAGAGATGCAAGCTGCTGTAAGTGAAGTGGCACAAAATACCGAAGTTGGCGCAACCTCTGCTTATTCGGCTGCGGAAGTGGCAAAGCAAGGAACGGCGACGTTACAACAAACTATCGCAGTAATTGAGCGTGTATCACATACGATCCAAGAATCAGATGAACTGGCACGTGAGCTTGAATCGAGCTCAAACAATATCAATGTGGTCGTCGATGTGATCCGCGGGATTGCCGAGCAAACAAACTTGTTAGCACTGAACGCCGCAATTGAAGCCGCTCGGGCTGGTGAACAAGGACGTGGGTTTGCTGTTGTGGCAGATGAGGTTCGTTCTCTGGCGCAACGCACTCAAGACTCCACTTCACAAATTGTGGAAATTGTTAATCAGCTACAAGAGAGCAGCAGTAAAATAGGGCATTCAAGCCGTGATTGTCAGGAGGGTATTTCTCAGTGTGTTGAGCAAGTTAATGACGCTGATAGCCAGATAAAAGAAATTGAACATTCTGTCGATAACATAGCGCAAATGAGCACACAAATCGCAACGGCGTGCAGTGAGCAGAATTCTGTATCCGAAGAGCTGAATCGCAGTGTGGAGCATATTAATAGTGCTTCAACAGAGATGGCTGAGGGAGCTTCACAAACGGCTGTGGCTTGTCAGCAGATTAGTAGCCTAGCGCACAACTTGAAAACTCGAATGGGTTCATTCCAGCTCTAGTTGTTGTGTTTCAGCTTTATTCCTAACCTCATTGCTACAATAAATAAGCCGGACGAAATGTCCGGCTTATTTATTCTCTGTCTATATAAGTTCAGAGTATGCTCAACCTTGGGAGAATATGCTCGCTAGGCTGGGATACCACTGTGAAACTTAAAATCTGTATCTGGCGTAGAAATTAAATCTGCCTCTATACGTCCAAAGTAGGCGATGCGCTCGCTGATATCTTTGCCTGCGATTTGCTCCGCTAATACAAGATAATCCTGGTAATGGCGTGCTTCTGAACGTAATAAAGAAATGTAGAACTTTGCGATATCGTCATCCATATGTGGTGCTAGTTTGGCAAAACGCTCACAAGATCGAGCTTCGATGTACGCACCAATGATGAGTTTATCGATCAGCGTTTCCGGCTCATGAGTCTTCATATGCGAAATCAGTCCTTTAGCATAACGACTTGCTGGAATATTTTTGTACTCAATTCCACGACTTTCCATGATCTCTAAAACTTGATAAAAGTGGTGTAACTCCTCTTTTATCAAAAGCACCATCTTATCGATCAAATCTTGGCTATATGGTGAGTCGGACTTAGCCATGATTGCCTTAGAAATATTGCTCTTGCCTTTTAAAGTTTCCAATGAGCCTACGTTACGGTAAGCAAAATCTTCGTAGGGCTTAAACCAGTCAAGTAGAGCATGTGAACTGGATTGATCAACGGCATACTTACGAATTAAAAACATGGCAGATTGGCCAGCTTTTAGTTCGCACAGTAGGTGGTCTAACAAAATGGTTTGAAGGTTCTCTGGTTTCTTTGCTTCCTCTACCCATTCATCAGGTGTACTGCATTGCAGAAATTGGTTAATGGGAGCAAGAAGATCTTGATAGGCGTCTAGATTCATCATTTTAGTTTTAGTACTTCACATTTTTATTGGGCATATCCGTTGTCTTGCGGATAGAAAAAAGGCTGCAATTGCAGCCTTTCTTGACCTGAAGTGAATGTTACCACTTTTTCTTCTCGCCGAAGAGTGCTTCCATGTCATTGTCACGCTCTTTGTCAGCAATCTGCTGCATTTCAGCATCGCTTTTATCTTGGCGCTTTTTATCTAAGTCACCCAACATCTCTTCAAGCTTTTGTTTCGCTTGAATAGAATAAGGATCGCTCTTAGTGCTCAAAGCATCGATACCTTTACGCAGCAGTTGAAGCGCGGTGCCTGGTTGACCACGAGCGATAGAGTCGTTTGCTCTTTTGATGACATTTTCAATGTTGATGCGAATTTGCATCGTTTCCAAGCGCGCATTTTCGGTGACGTAGGTCTGGGTATCTAATCGGCCTTTGTTGTGCTCGTTACGGATAGTGTCGCGAAGTCGTTTAACCAGCTTAAGCATGACGATAGCTTGTTTATCACTACTCGGCATCTTGAAAGTGGTACTCTCGCCAGTAGGGCCATTCTCTTTTAGCTGCGTAATCTGCTGCTTCATATTTTCGATACGTTGAGCAAGTTGCTTGTTCTTCGGGTCCAGCTCATGCATGCTCTCTAGCGCGTCAAGAATGCGATTGTTTAGACACAACAACAGCTCTTTACTAAAAGGGATATGGTGCGCATGACCAATCAACTCTTCAGTACCATCTATCAAGGCTACATATCGTGCTGATTCCTGCCTTTTTGCGGTTTCAACTTTAACCTTATATTGCAACATAATGTTATAGCCTAGGATTAACACCAGTAGGATGGCTACCAAAGCGATTATTAAACCAATATTCATATCTTTGCGTCTGCTTTACTTTTCTGCGGCTAGCGTTAAAGAATACATGAATCTTATCTTACTCGGCACCTTATTTGTTTGATTATTTTGTCTCTCCCACGTTTTAGTTACTGATAGAAGTCACATCATAGAACTTCGGTCATTTATTGGCTAAACTTTGTGCATATTGTTTCTTGCTTGAAGATTATTAGTATGTGATTGAGGTATAAGTTAGAAATTGCTGTTCATTTCGATTTGAACGCGTTATAACTAATTATTATATCGCTCGCTTGAGTGGCCAATAAACTCTCTCATGAATAAGTAAGGGATTACGATGAAACTGCAGCAGCTGAAGTATATTGTTGAGGTTGTAAACCATAATCTGAATGTATCTGCAACGGCGGAAAGCTTATATACCTCTCAGCCAGGTATCAGTAAACAGGTTCGGTTGCTGGAAGACGAGTTAGGCATTCAGATTTTTGAACGTAGCGGTAAGCACTTAACGCAAGTGACGCCAGCTGGAGAAGAAATTGTACGTATCTCTCAAGAAATTCTCGCTCGTGTAGAAAGTATCAAAGCGGTGGCTGGAGAGCACACCCATCCAGAAATGGGGACACTGAATATCACCACGACACATACGCAGGCTCGTTATGCACTGCCAGATGTCATCAAAGGTTTTACTTCTCGTTATCCAAAAGTGTCGTTACACATGCACCAAGGTACACCGTCACAAATGTCTGAGGCGATAGCTAAAGGCACAGCGAATTTTGCGATTGCGACAGAAGCGCTTCACTTATATCAAGATGCCATCATGCTGCCTTGTTATCACTGGAATCGTTCAATAGTTGTGCCTAAAGACCACCCACTAGCGAAGAAAGACAAAGTAACGATCAGTGATCTTGCCGCTTACCCATTAGTCACTTACGTGTTCGGTTTTACTGGCCGTTCAGAGCTGGATACAGCATTCAACCGCGAAGGTTTAACCCCGCGAGTGGTGTTCACTGCAACTGATGCAGATGTCATTAAAACTTACGTTCGTATGGGTATTGGTGTGGGTGTGATTGCAAGCATGGCTGTGGATGAAGAGCAGGACGGTGACTTGGTTGCAATAGATGCGAGCCATTTGTTTGGCGCGAGCACCACGAGCATCGGCTTCCGCCGTGGTACATTCTTACGCTCTTACATGTTCGATTTTATGGAACGTTTTGCACCGCACTTAACGCGTCCAGTGGTTGAGCAGGCGATTTCGTTGAAGTCTAATGCAGAAATCGAAGAGATGTTTAAAGACATCGAGCTTCCAGTGAGATAACACTTCATTGATGTTTCGATTCCCTCTACAATGCGCTCGTTGTAGGGGGAGCTATGAAAACGCAATTTCAATTTATTAATGACTGCTTAATCGAAAACCAATCTTTGTGGCGATTCGAGCCTTTTAAAAGCAGCATTCACACATCATTACCTTGGCAGGAGCAACATCCTCGACTGTGCCAATGGCTAGCGTCTCTTACTCCCTCTCAAATCGAAGAATACAAAGCAGCACCAGAACTCGCGTTAAAAGCACTTAGTCCGTTTTTGCCTGAGCTTGAACAACTCGCAGAACTGACTCATTTAGAGCTTTTGTCGTTAAACGGCTTGGAACTCGCTCGTGGTTTAGATAACGGTATTCCAGGACGTAAGTTGGAGCAAATTAGCTCGATGGGTGAAGCTGCAATTCAACAACACTGTGGCGAAGAATGGCTAGAATGGTGCTCAGGTAAAGGTTACTTGGGGCGAATCCTGACCGCGCAAACCGATCAGCCTGTAACCAGCTTTGAATACCAACAAGCACTGTGCGATTCGGGACAACAAGCAGCCAATGAACATCATTGGAAGATGACGTTTATTCAAGGCGACGCGTTTGATAGCAAAGCGAAAGCCGTGTTTAAGCCAACGCAACACGCAGTAGCACTGCATGCATGCGGTGACCTTCACGTTCGTCTAATGCAGTACGGCAGTGAAAATGGGATTGCTGCGATGACCATATCACCTTGTTGTTACCACTTGATTCAGTCGGAACAATACCAGCCGATGTCGGAATCGGGCAGGGCTTCTTCTCTCTCATTGTCTAAGCAAGAACTGCGTATCCCATTACAACAAACGGTGACAGGAGGAGAGCGCGTGCGTCGTCATCGTCAGCAGGAAATGATGTTTCGTCTTGGGTTTGATTTGATCACGCGACAAGCTTTGGGAATGGCAGAGTATCAGCCTGTGCCGAGTATCCGTAAGTCGCAATTAAGTGATGGTTTTGAATCTTTATGTCGCTGGGCAGCGGAGCAAAAAGGCATTGTTCTTCCTCAAGAAATCGATTTCTCTCATTTTGAAAAGTTAAGCGAACAACGCTTCTGGCAAATGGAGAGAATGAGCTTAGTGCAACTTGTTTTTCAACGTCCGTTGGAGATCTGGCTCGCATTAGACAAAGTGCTTTATCTTGAAGAACGTGGTTACCGTGTTAGATTGTCAGAGTTTTGCCCTAAATCGGTCACGCCTAGAAATATTTTAATTTGTGCATATAAGATTTAGTTATTCTTTATAGCCAAACGCTCTATATGAAAAAGCCCACTTATGAGTGGGCTTTTGTAAACAAAACGTGACAAGTTATGTTTTATTTTGTCATTAATTAAACATAGCGATAGCTTGAGTTGGTTCAACGTATTCCAAGTCAAAGCTTTCTGCTACTTCTTTACACGTTACTTTTCCGTGAATAACGTTTAGACCTTCAAGGAAGCCTTTATCTTCTAGAAGTGCTTCGCGGTAGCCTTTATTTGCTAACTTCACGATGTATGGAAGTGTAGCGTTGTTGAGTGCAAATGTTGAAGTGCGAGCAACTGCGCCAGGCATATTTGCTACACAGTAGTGAACCACTTCATCAACGATGTAAGTTGGATCTGCGTGAGTTGTTGCGTGCGAAGTTTCGAAACAACCGCCTTGGTCAATTGCCACGTCAACCACTGCCGCACCAGGCTTCATCTTAGCAATGTGCTCTTTAGTGACCAGTTTAGGTGCTGCTGCGCCAGGAATTAGAACGGCACCGATAACAAGGTCCGCTTCTAGAACATGCTTCTCGATAGCGTCTTCAGTAGAATAAACCACTTTTGCGCGACCTTGGAATTCTTCGTCAAGCTTACGAAGTGTGTCTACGTTACGGTCTAGAATAGTGACGTCAGCGCGAAGGCCAACCGCCATACGAGCAGCGTTTGCACCAACAACGCCACCACCAACGATAACGACTTTTGCAGGTTCAACACCAGGTACGCCGCCTAGGAGTAGACCACGACCGCCGTGCGATTTTTCCAACGTTTGCGCGCCAGCTTGGATAGACATCCGACCTGCCACTTCTGACATTGGTGCTAACAGTGGCAAACGACCCATATTATCTGTTACAGTCTCATAGGCTATACAGACAGCTTTGCTCTTGATTAGCTCATCAGTTTGTGGAAAATCTGGTGCTAGGTGTAAATAAGTAAATAAAATTTGCCCTTCGCGGAGCATTGCTCTCTCTACTGCTTGGGGTTCTTTTACTTTTACAATCATGTCTGCTTGCGCAAATACGTCAGCAGCATGAGGGAGAATGGATGCGCCGACAGCGATGTAATCATCGTCTGAAAAACCAATGCCGGCACCTGCATTGGTCTCAACTAAAACTTGGTGACCATGTGAGATGAGTTCTCTCACGCTAGCTGGGATCATACCAACACGATATTCGTGATTCTTGATTTCCTTAGGTACGCCAATGATCATCCTGTATCCTCTTTCTATAATGGTTGTATTAACTGTTAGTAGGGTGTTATTGTCGAATTAATAACTAGTATAGTTATAGATTTGTAAAATTTGGCACCAAATATTAAAAAGTTGTAGTATATTTTTTTGCAAGGAAGTAATAAGGTGGAATAAAAAATGGCAGACAACTATAAAAAGCCGTCCAAGGAACTAGACCGTATCGACCGCAACATTCTTAATGAGCTGCAGAAAGACGGTCGTATTTCAAACGTTGAGCTTTCAAAACGTGTGGGACTTTCTCCAACGCCATGTTTGGAGCGTGTACGTCGCTTAGAGCGTCAGGGTTATATCACAGGGTATACTGCATTATTGAATCCGCAGTTCCTGGATGCATCACTATTAGTATTCGTTGAGATTACGCTAAACCGTGGTGCGCCGGATGTGTTTGAGCAGTTTAACTCAGCTGTTCAAAAGCTAGACGACATACAAGAGTGTCATCTTGTTTCAGGTGACTTTGACTATCTTCTTAAAACCCGTGTATCAGATATGGGTGCTTACCGCCGACTATTGGGCGATACGTTACTACGTCTACCTGGCGTAAATGACACTCGCACATACGTTGTTATGGAAGAAGTGAAACAATCTAACCAGCTTGTGATCAAAACTCGTTAATTTCTTGCAAAGAAAGCGGTATATGCTTCCGCTTTCGCCAGAGAGTAATTGGGTTTTTCTCCTTGATATGGTTAAATCAATTTACCGAGCGGCTTGATGCCGCTCGGAATGTTTTGCAATTTCCTATTTCATTTCCATATTCAAGTTGATTTATGTTCAAAGAGAACGCAAAGAAAGTCGAAACCATTATCAAAACCAGTGAAGAGCCCCAGTCTTCACGCTTAAATGGCTTCCAACGCTTAAAAGAGTGCTGCTTTATCGTTGGCGTTCTTAGCTCGGTATTGCTTGCGGTTGCACTATTTACCTTCAGTCCGGCCGATCCTTCTTGGTCCCAAACCGCATGGGGAGGGGATATCGATAATGCTGGTGGCCTTTTCGGCGCTTGGCTAGCCGATACTCTATTCTTCACATTTGGCTCTCTCGCTTACCCAATCCCTTTCTTGCTAGCGGCGGCTGCATGGGTGATTTGCCGTAAACGAGGAGAAGATGAGCCCATTGATTTCATGCTATGGGGTACAAGGCTGCTCGGTCTTGTAGTCCTTATTATGACCAGTTGCGGTCTTGCCGATATTAATTTTGATGACATTTGGTATTTTTCATCCGGAGGTGTGGTCGGGGATGTGTTGTCTAGCCTCGCTTTACCTACATTAAATGTACTCGGTACCACATTGGTACTGCTGTTCTTGTGGGGAGCGGGCTTTACGCTCTTCACTGGCATCTCATGGCTTAACATCGTGGAATGGCTTGGTGATCGTGCATTAGCACTAATCGCCGCGCTTGCAAATAAGGCAAGAGGTTCAGAGCAGGAAGTTTTAGAACCTCAGCTTGATGAGTTTGTAGAAGATAAAGTCTCTACGCCTAAACATAATGTAGACCATGAAATTGATGATGAGCCGCTTCCTCATTTAACGGCGTACGATGTCGATGAACCGAAAGAGTCGGCGCCAGCGCATGAGTATCCTATTTATATGCCGCAAGCGAAACCTGATAAGCCTGCGGAACAGGCGATGGTAGAACCGACTCCACCACAACGCAAGGCTACGGTTAATGCTGCGCCAGTTTATTCTGAACCTGAGCCTAAAATACAACCTATCCATACGGTTAACACTGATAACGTTGATCCGCTCTTGGAACGCACCAAGCAACTGAATGTTACGATAGAGGAGCTTGAAGCAGCGGCGCAACAAGCAGATGACTGGGGAACTGAAGAACAGGCTACCCCATCATTTGCAGACACTTATTCTTCCTATGTCGAGCAACATACAGCTACAGAAGAACCGATCAGTGTTGAACCAGATTATGCGGAGTACGAACAATTTGAAGCAGAGCAAGTACAGCAGCCAAGTATTGAGCATCCTGTACATGAAGAGCCTGCAATTGATTCTGCTGTATTAGATAGCATCACGGCGCAAACGGAATCGAGCCAACATATTGAGCCTACGATCTCTGACTTTGATGTGTTAGATGATGAAGACGAAGTGGAGTCTCAGCCTGCGCAGCAAGTACAGCCAACAACGCCTCATCAGCAAGTTGCAACACCTTCAACAACATTTGAACCTGCACCTCAAAAAGTGGAGGTAGAAGAGGTCCAAGACAACGACCAAGACGTTACCGCATTCCAAGATATGGTTTCCAATGCGCAAGCCAAAGTCGCTGCAACACAGAACCCATTTTTGGTACAGAAAGAAGAAAACTTGCCAGTTCCGGAAGAGCCACTCCCAACGCTCGAGTTGCTTTATCATCCAGAAAAACGTGATAACTTTATCGACCGTGATGCGTTAGAGCAGGTCGCTCGATTGGTAGAGAGCAAACTCGCTGACTACAAAATCAAAGCCGATGTGGTTGGTATTTATCCTGGTCCAGTGATCACTCGTTTTGAGCTTGATTTGGCGCCGGGGGTGAAAGTAAGTCGTATTTCTGGTCTTTCAACTGACTTAGCGCGTGCATTGTCTGCGATGGCGGTACGTGTCGTGGAAGTAATCCCTGGCAAGCCTTACATCGGTTTGGAACTGCCAAACATGAGTCGTCAGACGGTCTATTTATCTGATGTCATCAGTAGCCCTCAGTTTGAGCAAGCAACGTCACCAACAACGGTTGTGTTAGGTCAAGACATTGCGGGTGAAGCTGTGGTGGCCGATCTTGCGAAGATGCCTCACGTGCTAGTAGCAGGTACAACAGGTTCTGGTAAGTCGGTGGGTGTGAACGTGATGATTTTGAGCATGCTGTATAAAGCAGGCCCAGAAGATGTACGCTTCATCATGATTGACCCGAAAATGCTAGAGCTTTCTATTTATGAAGGTATCCCTCATCTTCTTTCTGAAGTTGTGACTGATATGAAAGACGCATCAAACGCTCTACGTTGGTGTGTGGGCGAGATGGAACGTCGTTACAAATTGATGTCGGCATTAGGTGTACGTAATGTGAAGGGCTTCAACGAAAAATTGAAGATGGCAGCAGAAGCGGGCCACCCAATCCATGACCCGTTCTGGCAAGAAGGCGACAGCATGGATACTGAACCGCCATTGCTAGAAAAGCTGCCTTACATCGTCGTTGTTGTTGACGAATTTGCTGACCTGATGATGGTGGTAGGTAAGAAAGTTGAAGAACTGATTGCTCGCTTGGCGCAAAAAGCGCGTGCGGCAGGTATTCACTTAATTCTTGCGACTCAGCGTCCATCGGTTGACGTTATTACCGGTCTAATTAAAGCGAACATTCCAACTCGTGTTGCGTTTACGGTATCGACTAAAACGGACTCTCGTACAATCCTAGATCAAGGCGGCGCAGAATCACTACTTGGTATGGGTGATATGTTGTATCTACCGCCGGGATCAAGTCATACAACTCGTGTTCACGGTGCATTTGCATCAGATGATGATGTTCATGCTGTTGTAAACAACTGGAAAGCGCGTGGTAAACCGAACTACATTGAAGAGATCATCAGTGGAGATCAAACTCCAGAAAGTCTATTGCCTGGTGAGCAAATGGAAGCGGATGAAGATGTAGACCCGCTCTTCGATCAAGTTGTTGAGCACGTGGTTCAATCACGTCGAGGTTCGGTTTCCGGTGTTCAGCGCCGATTTAAGATAGGTTACAACCGTGCCGCCCGTATTGTAGAGCAGCTTGAAGCGCAGGGCATCGTAAGTGCTCCGGGTCATAACGGTAACCGTGAAGTACTGGCACCTGCGCCACCAAAAGATTAATGAACTTGTTTTACTCACCTCAGTCCAACTGAGGTGAGTGGTTCTAATAATAGGTATCTGAATGAAAAAACTATTTTCAGCGAAACTTTTCTCTGCGCTTGTTTTAAGCTTTTCCCTCTTTTCTACCGCACACGCAGCATCTCCTAAAGATGAATTAAACAAACGCCTTTCTATGAATGATGGCTTTAGTGCGGATTTCTCTCAGCAGGTTATCAGCCCTGAAGGCGAAACGGTTATGGTAGGAGAAGGTATGGTTGAAATCGCTCGCCCAAGCCTGTTCCGTTGGAGTACAACATTCCCTGATGAGAACCTATTGGTCTCTGACGGTAAGACATTGTGGTACTACAGCCCATTCATCGAGCAAGTGAGCATCTACTGGCAAGAGCAAGCAACAGAGCAAACGCCATTTGTTTTGCTAACGCGTAACCGAGCAAGTGATTGGAATAACTACAAAATATTTCAAAAAGGTGACCAGTTCACTCTCATTCCTACCGCAGTAGACTCCACACAAGGTCAATTCCAGATTAATATTGATGCCAAAGGTGTCGTGAAAGGCTTCAACGTGGTTGAGCAAGACGGCCAAAAAGGTTTGTTCACCTTTAACAACGTGAAGCTGGGTAAACCAAAAGCAGACAGATTCACATTCACAATTCCAAAAGGTGTGGAAGTGGATGACCAAAGGAATTAATTGGTAGTGAGTAATTACACATTAGATTTCTCGGGGGACGAAGATTTTCGTCCCCTTGCTGCTCGTATGAGACCGGAAACAATCGAGCAATACATTGGACAGCAGCACATTTTAGGCCCTGGTAAGCCACTGCGCCGTGCGCTAGAGGCGGGTCACATTCACTCTATGATCCTTTGGGGACCACCAGGCACAGGCAAAACGACATTAGCGGAAGTGGCTGCAAACTACGCTAATGCTGAAGTAGAGCGTGTGTCTGCCGTAACGTCTGGTGTGAAAGAAATCCGTGCAGCAATCGAGAAAGCACGTGAGAACAAAATGGCGGGCCGCCGCACCATCTTATTTGTGGATGAGGTGCATCGCTTCAACAAATCTCAACAAGACGCGTTTTTACCGCATATCGAAGATGGCACGGTTACCTTTATTGGTGCGACGACAGAAAACCCGTCGTTTGAGTTAAACAACGCATTGCTGTCACGTGCACGTGTCTACAAGCTAACGTCTCTTGATAGAGATGAAATCTCACTGGCGCTGAACCAAGCGATCAGTGACAAAGAGCGTGGCTTGGGCAATACACCCGCACATTTCGCTGATAACGTATTAGACCGCCTAGCAGAACTGGTCAACGGTGATGCTCGCATGTCTCTCAATTATCTTGAGCTGCTCTACGACATGGCAGAAGACAATGCGCAAGGTGAAAAAGAGATCACGCTTAAGTTGCTGGCTGAAGTGGCAGGGGAGAAAGTCTCTCGCTTCGATAACAAAGGTGATATCTGGTATGACTTAATCTCTGCGGTCCACAAATCCATTCGTGGCTCTAACCCAGATGCGGCGCTTTACTGGGCTGCACGTATGATTGCTGCGGGTTGTGATCCTCTTTATATTGCCCGTCGATTACTTGCGATAGCATCGGAAGATGTCGGCAATGCGGACCCTAGAGCCATGCAAGTGGCACTCTCCGCGTGGGACTGTTTTACACGCGTTGGTCCAGCAGAAGGTGAACGTGCGATTGCTCAAGCTATTGTTTATCTCGCGTGCGCTCCAAAGAGTAATGCCGTTTACGTTGCTTGGAAACAAGCGCTAGCGGACGCTCATAACTTACCTGAATATGAAGTGCCGCATCACCTTCGAAATGCGCCAACCAGTTTGATGAAAGACATGGGTTATGGGGCTGAGTATCGTTATGCTCACGATGAGCCTGGTGCTTACGCAGCAGGTGAGCAATATTTGCCGCCTGAAATGGGCGATCGTAGGTACTATCAGCCGACAAATCGTGGTCTGGAGACCAAAATCGGCGAAAAGTTAGATTACTTGGCTACTTTAGACGCAAATAGCCCACAAAAGCGCTATGAAAAGTAGGCGTTTTTGGATACATTTGTTTAGTAAATTTTTTTAACGCGTACGCTTGGAAAGTGCGCGTGATTTCACAACAAAAAGCATAGGATTAACAATGCTGGATTCTAAATTACTTCGTACAGAGCTGGATGAAACAGCTGCTAAACTGGCGCGTCGTGGCTTTAAGCTAGACGTAGATACTATTCGTAAACTTGAAGAACAACGTAAGTCCATTCAAGTAGAAGTAGAAAATTTACAATCCACGCGTAACTCCATCTCCAAGCAAATCGGCCAAAAAATGGCGGCTGGCGACAAAGAAGGCGCAGAAGAGATCAAGAAACAAATCGGTACGCTAGGTAGCGATCTTGATGCGAAGAAAGTTGAACTTGAGCAAGTAATGGCTCAACTAGACGAATTCACGCTTTCTGTACCAAACATCCCAGCAGATGAAGTGCCAGATGGCAAAGATGAAAACGACAACGTTGAAATCTCTCGTTGGGGTGAGCCAAAGTCTTACGACTTCGAACTGAAAGATCACGTTGACCTAGGCGAAATGGGCGACGGTCTAGACTTCGCAAGTGCAGTTAAGATCACTGGCGCACGTTTCATCGTGATGAAAGGCCAATTTGCTCGTCTACACCGTGCAATCGCTCAGTTCATGCTGGATCTTCACACTGAAGAGCACGGCTACACAGAAATGTACGTACCTTACCTAGTAAACTCTGACAGCCTATTCGGTACTGGTCAGCTTCCTAAGTTTGGTAAAGATCTTTTCCACACTGAGCCGCTAGTAGAAAAAGTAAACGACGAAGAGCCACGTAAACTGTCTCTAATCCCTACTGCAGAAGTACCTGTAACGAACCTAGTTCGTGACACGATTTCTGACGAAGCGGATCTACCAATTAAGATGACAGCTCACACGCCATGTTTCCGTTCAGAAGCAGGTTCTTACGGTCGTGATACTCGTGGTTTGATTCGTATGCACCAGTTCGACAAAGTTGAGCTAGTACAAATCACTAAGCCAGAAGATTCAATGAACGCACTAGAAGAGCTAACAGGTCACGCTGAGAAAGTTCTACAACTTCTAGAGCTTCCTTACCGTAAAGTGGTTCTATGTACAGGTGACATGGGCTTCGGCGCTCGTAAGACTTACGACCTAGAAGTTTGGGTTCCTGCTCAAGAAACTTACCGTGAAATTTCTTCATGTTCTAACATGTGGGATTTCCAAGCTCGTCGTATGCAAGCACGTTTCCGTCGTAAAGGCGAGAAGAAACCTGAGCTTGTACACACGCTAAACGGTTCTGGTCTTGCTGTAGGTCGTACAATGGTTGCTATCCTAGAAAACAACCAAGAAGCAGACGGCCGCATTGCAATCCCTACAGTACTTCAGAAGTACATGGCGGGCGCAACGCACATCGGTTAATTCATTAACCACTAGAACACCAAAACCCAGCCTTAGTGCTGGGTTTTTTGTTATCTGCGTCGAGTGAAAATACGTTGTTATGTAAATGTAGGGTGAGGTATTGCATAGTTAGCCTAAATTATTAAAACCAGCCCCTAATGATATTTTTCTAAGCTTCATTGAGCGTGACAAGCTCCTCCAAAAGATAAAGAGGAGGTACTTTCATGGCTTCAATAAGAATAAGCGGCTCTGTTGGCTTGGGTGGTAAAAATGTGGATGCTGATATTCGTACGGTACAAAGGTCTATTAACCAATTGCTTGGTTCTTTAAAGGGAGTAAAGGAACTTAAAGTGGATGGGAAACTAGGCTCTAGACCGGAAAACTCCAAGACTGTCGCCGCAATTAAAGCTTTTCAGAAAAGCCTTGTTGGGATGGTTCGTCCAGATGGAAGGATAGATGTGAATGGAAGAAGCCATCGTAAGCTGAATGATTATTTAAAACGAACACCTGAGACTGCGGTGGCATATACGTTACCTTTGGTTGGCTCAAGAGATGCGTTGACGGACTTGGATTATCGCAAAGTAGCTGAAACCCTTGAATGCGAAGTCGCTGCTATTAAAGCTGTAGCGGAAGTTGAGAGCCGAGGAGAAGCCTACTTTAGCAATGGTAAGCCAAAGATTTTGTTTGAGGCTCATATATTTTCGAGACTCACTTCAAGAGCCTACGATAACAGTCATCCAAGTATTTCAAGTCGGCATTGGAATCGAAGTCTGTATGTTGGTGGTATCTCAGAATACGTACGTTTAAATAAAGCGATTGAACTGAATTCAAATGCAGCAATCCGCTCCGCATCTTGGGGACGTTTCCAAATTATGGGCTTTAATTTCAAGTTAGCTGGTCATGTTACCGCTGAATCCTTTGTTAAAGCTGTATTCGAGTCAGAGAAGAAACAACTTGAGGCTTTTGTTACGTTTATCCAAAAGTCTGGCTTAGGTGAACATATAAGAGATAAAAATTGGGCTGCCTTTGCTCGTGGTTACAATGGTTCTGAGTATCAGAAAAATCAATACGACGTCAAATTAGAAAAGGCTTACAAAAAATATGCTTCGATTAAAAATGCTGCGTAACATTTCTTTGCTTGGACTTATTTTTAGTTCATCTGCTTGTGCTTCCAGCCACACTAATACTGCGCTATTTAAGTGTGATGCTTCACATCCTAACCGTCTAGAAATATCAATAGAAAATATAAACAGTCAGGTTCTACTGTCGGAGCTTAACTTAGGGGGGAGCAGTATTGAAAGAACCTTAGCTGTAAAGGACTTTAAATTAGACCAGTATCATCGAGCGTTGGTAGATGAGAAGTCACTGGAATTTAGTATTGGTGAGCGCGTCATATTAGTCAGTGAGTACTTTAGCGAGGAGTTTGGTGAGGTAGAGAAAATACTCAGTGTTACTTTGAGAGAGCCTGAGCAAACGCAGTACTTTGAATGTGAGGAAGGGAGTATGAGTAACCTTGCATTGCTTTTCCATGAGAGTGCCGAATAATCGATTACAGAGTAATTATTACTAAAACGTAATAGTGTTTTCGAATTTATCCTAATTATCTTGTTATTTGTAATCGATATAATCATCCACCTTACCACGGTAAGTAGATTTTCTCATTCAAGTAACGAGGAGGGCTTATGGCCGTAGGGTGGGCAAATGACGATAGCGTCAGCCAACAAATTCAAAACACAATAGACGACGAGATTTCCCGTGTTCGTGGCAGTATCACAAGGGGTGAAAGCGCCCATTATTGCGATGAGTGTGGTGATGAGATCCCAGAAGCACGTCGTTTTGCTATGAAAGGCGTTCGTTTGTGTATCGAATGTCAGTCAACAATCGAATTGGTGTCTCAACGCCAAGCATTGTTCAATCGACGAGCGAGTAAAGACAGTCAACTCCGATAACTTTACTGTTCTAATAAATAATGAGACGGTTTGAGTCTCATACTCAAACCGTTTTCGTATTGAATTGGACTATGAAGCGAAGCAGTCTTTACGTTGCAACGCAGCATCAATCGCGTTAACTAGCTTCTCAATATCTTCCGGCTTGCTGATGAACGGCGGCATCATATAAATCAGTTTGCCAAATGGACGAATCCAAACTCCGTGTTCAACAAACAAGGCTTGGATGGTTTCCATATTCACAGGGCGATGCGTCTCCACTACGCCAATGGCACCTAGCCAACGGGTGTTCTTCACCAACTCGTATTCTTCAAGTTTTGGTAGTAACTCAGAAAACAGCGTTTCAATTTGTTGGGTTTGTTGCTGCCAATTACCTCGCTCAATCAATTCCAAACTTGCGGTGGCAACAGCACAGGCGAGTGGATTCCCCATAAAGGTTGGACCGTGCATAAAACAGCCTGCATCACCACCACAAACGGTGTCTGCTACGTGTTTGCTCGCCAGAGTCGCAGAGAGGGTCATGTAGCCGCCAGTGAGTGCTTTCCCGACACACAGAATGTCTGGTTGAATGTCTGCATGTTCGCAGGCAAACAACTTACCGGTACGACCAAATCCGGTAGCGATCTCATCTGCAATCAATAACAAGCCGTATTTGTCGCAAAGCCTACGCACGCCTTTGAGAAATTCTGGATGGTAGATGCGCATGCCGCCTGCGCCTTGAACAATAGGTTCTAGGATCACCGCAGCAAGTTCTTCATGGTGCGTTTCAATCTTGTGCTCGAAGTCAGTAAGGTCCTCTGGCTTCCATTCATCCCAATAACCACAAGTTGGTGACTCCGCAAAGATATGCTCAGGCAAAAAGCCTTTGTAAAGAGAGTGCATTGAGTTATCAGGATCGGTAACCGACATAGCCGCAAAGGTGTCGCCGTGATAACCGTGTCGCAAAGTAAGAAACTTCGGTCGGCGTTCGCCTTTTGCATGCCAATATTGCAGTGCCATTTTTAAGCTGACTTCTACGGCAACGGAGCCTGAATCGGCAAGGAATACATGTTCAAGGTTATTTGGTGCAAGGGACAATAGCTTCTTACACAAACTGATTGCTGGCTGGTGGGTAATCCCGCCAAACATCACGTGAGAGACCTGATCGATTTGCTGGTGAGCGGCTTGATTTAAATGCGGATGGTTGTAGCCGTGGATCGTCGACCACCAAGAAGACATGCCATCGACCAGCTCAGTACCGTCTTCCAATTTAATATGAACACCATTTGCCGATGCCACTGGGTAGCAGGTCAGAGGTGTCAATGTCGAAGTGTAAGGATGCCAGATATGCTGGCGGTCGAAGGCGAGATCCATGTGCGATTCCAATAATAATTGAGGTTAAAAAATAGACAGATGTAAACTTTGTTCTTTTGCGTTGTGTTGACAGTTTATCGAGACTCAGTAGACTGTCAACACAACAACAAAAGTGACTAAAGGAATACACGTGGAAGTTCGTCATAACTGGACGCATGCTGAAGTGCGCGATCTCATGGAAAAACCATTCATGGATCTCCTATTCGAAGCGCAGCTTGTACATCGTCAATATCAACAAACCAACCATGTTCAAGTAAGCACGCTTCTGTCGATTAAGACTGGTGCTTGTCCAGAAGATTGTAAGTACTGTCCTCAGAGTGCTCGTTACACCACAGACATCGAGAAAGAGCGTCTGATGGAAGTAGAACGCGTACTCGATGCTGCGCAAAAAGCCAAAAATGCTGGTTCTACTCGATTCTGTATGGGCGCAGCATGGAAAAATCCAAAAGAGCGTGACATGCCGCATTTGACCGACATGATCAAAGGCGTGAAGGACATGGGTTTAGAAACGTGTATGACATTAGGTATGTTGACACCAGATCAAGCAAAGCAATTGGCAACCGCAGGTCTGGATTACTACAACCACAACCTAGATACCTCACCTGAGTTCTACGGCAACATTATTACCACACGTACTTACCAAGACCGTTTAGATACTTTATCTCACGTACGTGATGCTGGCATGAAGATCTGTTCCGGTGGCATCATCGGCATGGGTGAAAGTGCTAACGACCGAGCAGGTTTGTTGGTTGAATTGGCTAACTTGCCGGTACACCCTGAAAGCGTTCCAATCAACATGCTCGTGAAGGTAAAGGGGACACCACTGGAAGAAGTGGATGATGTTGAGCCTTTCGATTTCATTCGCCTGATTGCGATTGCACGAATCATGATGCCTCAATCAGCCGTTCGTTTATCCGCTGGCCGTGAAAACATGAACGAACAAATGCAAGCGCTGTGTTTTATGGCGGGTGCAAACTCCGTTTTCTATGGCTGCAAACTTCTGACCACGCCAAACCCTTCTGAAGACAAAGACATGATGCTGTTCAACAAGCTCGGTATTAACAGCCAAGAGGTGTCTCAAAAACCTGATGAAATCGAAGAAAACGAGTTACTCGATCGCGTCGTAGATCGCGTTGCTGCTCGTCCAACAAAAGACGACCTTTTCTACGATGCCAGCGTTTAAATCTCGTATCGAGTCCGCCCTTGCTGAGCGTAAAACGCAAGGGTTGAATCGTTCTATGAATGTGGTGTTTGCCGGTAACCAGTCCGTTTTGGAACACGAAGGTAGACGCTACATTAATTTCTCAAGTAATGATTATTTGGGATTGGCTAATGACCAAGCGCTTGTTCGGGCTTGGCAGCAAGGTTTAAGCGTATATGGTAGTGGCAGTGGAGCATCACCGATGGTGACTGGCTTTAGTGCCGCGCACAGCAATTTAGAAGCCGCACTGACCGAATGGTTGGGTTACGACAGAGCAATTCTGTTTGGTTCTGGATTCAGTGCTAATCAAGCCTTGTTGTTCACCTTGTTGGAAAAATCAGACGTATTGATCCAAGACCGTTTGAACCATGCCTCACTGATGGAAGCGGGGGCGTTGTCACCAGCTAAGATGAAGCGCTTCAAACACAATGACATCGAGCACCTAAAGTCGCTGATTAATAGCGAAGACAACCATCTAGTTGTGACTGAAGGGGTATTCAGCATGGACGGCGACTGTGCGCCGCTTAGCGATATAGCTGAAGTCACTCGTAGTCATGATGCTTGGTTTGCTGTCGATGACGCTCATGGTATTGGCGTTCTTGGTCAATCCGGTGGTGGTTCTTGCGAGTTGGCAACGGTTAAACCCGAGATACTGATCGTTACTTTCGGCAAAGCGTTTGGTATGTCTGGCGCGGCTATTTTATGTGACCACGCAACGGGGGACTTTTTAACTCAGTTTGCTCGTCACCATGTGTATTCCACGGCGATACCGCCAGCACAAGCGTATGCGTTGACTCATGCAGTCTCGATGGTTCAAGAGCAGTCTTGGCGACGTGAAAAGCTCTCTGAGCTTAGTGAAGTGTATCGAGACTGCCTCAGCGATCTGGAGGGCTTTGTTGAGACTCAGACTTCGATTAAGCCGTTTGTGATTGGTGAATCTGAACTGGCTTTGCAGGTTGCGAGCGCTTGTCGACAAAACGGCATTTGGGTTACCGCTATTCGACCACCGACGGTGCCTAAAGGGACGTCTCGCCTTCGAATCACACTCACTGCCAATCACACCAACGAACAAGTTAAAACGCTTTCAATGGCATTGAAGCAAGCATTAGGAGCGCTGTAATGGATAATGCAACTACCGCATTAGCGCAAACGCTCGCGTTAGAGAGTTTCCATCAAGATAAAGACGCGATTGCCTCTTCGTTTGGTAAAGCAGCAGAAACATACGATAAACATGCGGCTTTTCAACGTGATGTCGGGCATCAGCTGCTTGATAAACTTCCTGAAAACTTGACGGGAAAACGTGTATTGGATTTAGGTTGTGGCACGGGTTATTTCTCCCAACTACTTCAACAACGCGGTGCGGAAGTAGTCTGCGGCGATATCTCTCAAGCCATGTTAGATAAAGCAGAGCAGCGTTGTGGTGCAGTACGAATGCACTACCAAGTTGCTGATGCTGAAAACTTACCATTTGACGATGATAGCTTCGATTACGTGTTTTCAAGTTTAGCGCTGCAATGGTGTACAGATTTAA
The DNA here is from genome assembly GCF_033340175.1 of Vibrio sp. 1557. Classification (NCBI taxonomy): domain Bacteria; kingdom Pseudomonadati; phylum Pseudomonadota; class Gammaproteobacteria; order Vibrionales; family Vibrionaceae; genus Vibrio; species Vibrio sp. 1557. Next base: position 177,002 of record NZ_JAWOVZ010000004.1, read on the forward strand.
GTTACCCACTAAAAGAAGTGCGCCGCGTGCTAAAAAATGGTGGGAAAGCGTGGTTCTCTACACTGGTTGATGGATCACTGTATGAGCTGCGTGCATCATGGGAAAAAATTGATGCATATCAACACGTCAATAACTTTCTAACGCTCAATCAGGTAAAAATTGCGTTAGCGCAATCTCGATGTGACAGCCATCAACTAGACTTGACCACCATCACAGTTTGGTACGACTCTGCATTTTCAGTTATGCGTGACCTCAAAGGTATAGGTGCAAATCACGTAAGCGGGCGCCCACACGGTTTAACTAGTCGCGAGACTTTGTTAAAAGTTGAGCATGCGTACCAAGCGTTTAAAAACGATCAAGGTCTTCTACCTGCAAGTTATCAGGTTTGTTTTGGAGTAATACATCTATGATTGATGCTTTTTTTATTGCTGGTACGGATACTGATGTTGGAAAGACGGTAGCGTCTAAAGCCATTTTGCAAGCGATCGCTGCAAAAGGACTAAACACTATTGGTTATAAGCCAGTGGCAGCAGGGAGTGACAAGACTGAAGCCGGATGGCGTAACTCTGATGCTTTACACTTACAAGACGCCGCAACACTCGATGTGGCCTATGATGATGTGAACCCATACGCTTTAGAGTTGCCTGCTTCTCCCCACATTGCAGCGAAGCATGAACATGTCGAAATAAGCTACGATGTTCTGAGTCAAAAACTGGCTCAACATAAGCAGCAAGCCGATGTTGTTCTCGTTGAAGGTGCTGGAGGCTGGCGTGTGCCAGTATCCGATACGGACTGTTTATCTACATGGGTAAAAGAAGAGCAGTTACCTGTTGTACTGGTGGTTGGCATTAAATTAGGCTGTTTGAGCCACGCTTTACTCACAGCGGAGAGTATTAAAGCGGATGGTTTGAATCTTGTTGGCTGGGTGGCAAACCGCGTCAACCCTGGCACAGAGCACTACGCTGACATTATCGAGATGCTAGAAGCACGTATCGATGCACCTAAGCTTGGGGAAATTCCATATATTCCAAGTGCTAAACGCAAAGAGTTGGGCAAGTACATTAATGTAGAGCCGTTGCTAAACACTGACTAATGGTGTTTAGGATAAAAGACTAAAAAACCCAAAGGGCTGCGCAATGCAGCCCTTTCTTGTTGGTGTAACCTAAAAAGTCAGATTACTTATCTTGGCTGAGCCCCATCAATGCTTGTTGTGTTTCAGCAACACGCTGAGACATATGATGATCGGTTGAAATACCAAGTTGTTGCTTTGCCTCGTCCTCTGAGATGCCTAGGTGACAACGCAGTAAATCAATAGCCATTTGATAGTCGTTAGTTTCTACCATGGTTTTTCCCTCAATACATGGAGTTTTTGAGCTCACCCAATGCACTTTTTGCAATGTACTTAGAGTGGCTCTGTTTTGTTCATCTCATTCGAATTTAGCATGTCCATGTGGCCGCACAATAAGACCAAAGTCTATAGCAGAGCTAACGTACTGTTTTTGGTCTATTAAAAAATTTCTAGCTAAGTTGCGAAGAGGTGATAGATTTAACACCAAGATCATCTATCAATAGATGATGGGTAGCTCAGAGCTTATTTTATCATTTTGATAAATGTATATGAACGGAGGTTCCAGCTCCTACCAAAGTATGTTTTGAAATCGCTTGAATCAAATATTTCAGTCCCGAAAACAAATGTTGCAATTTATTGCTTAACCTTGTTTTTATCGCGGATAGACTATATCTATAACGTACGGAACATGAAAATCAACGGAATTGGCTTTTATAGCGATTACCATTTGTTCCTTATAACAATCCGTTTTAAAAAAACGATAAGCTTCCTCGGAGAAAAGTAATGAAGCGAATTATGTTATTCCTAGCAACTAACCTAGCTGTCGTGCTAGTGCTTAGTGTTGTTCTGAATATTGTTTACGCTGTAACTGGAATGCAACCAGGCAGTCTGTCAGGTTTACTTGTAATGGCTGCTGTATTTGGTTTTGGTGGCGCATTTATTTCGTTGATGATGTCAAAGGGTATGGCGCTACGCTCGGTTGGTGGTATGGTCATTGAAAGCCCGCGCAACGAAACGGAGCATTGGTTAGTCGAAACTGTGGGTCGTCAAGCTCAACAAGTGGGTATTGGTATGCCAACGGTGGCTATTTATGATTCACCAGACATCAATGCATTTGCGACAGGTGCAAAACGAGATGACTCTCTTGTCGCAGTTTCTACCGGTCTTTTACACAATATGACTCGTGATGAGGCAGAGGCAGTACTTGCACACGAAGTGAGCCATATTGCAAATGGTGATATGGTCACGATGACGTTGATGCAAGGTGTCGTGAACACGTTTGTTATCTTCCTATCACGCTTTATTGCCAATATCGTGGCATCGAACGATGATGAAGAAGGCCAAGGTACAAATATGATGGTTTACTTTGGCGTATCCATGGTGCTTGAACTGGTATTTGGTTTCCTAGCTAGCTTCTTGACTATGTGGTACAGCCGTCATCGCGAATTCCACGCGGACGCAGGTGCTGCGCGCCTCGTTGGCAAAGAAAAAATGATTGCGGCTCTAGAGCGTTTGAAGGTGAGTCATGAATCTCAACTGGATGGCACCATGATGGCGTTTGGTATCAATGGCAAGCAGTCGCTGACTGAGCTACTAATGAGCCACCCTCCGCTAGATAAACGTATTGCAGCGTTGCGAGGCCAGCAATACTAATTGTGCCTACTTAAATAATTGTTAATCTGCTGAAAAGGCTTGGTTTTGACCAAGCCTTTTTTTTCGCCGATTGATCGCGTGCGAACTTCATCACGTACTACTTACAGAAATAAAGTTATACAAAATTATTTTTGTACAACTTTGGAGGAATGAACTATCTTGTACATATAATAATTTTGTACAACTTAATGGGCGTGTAGGAGTAAAAAATGGACATACAGTCTGTTGGCAATATCTATCAAAAGCTCAACAAAGCGAACTTACATCTGCTTAAGGATATATATCACCAAGATGTAGTATTTGAGGACGCAGCGCATCGTTTAGAAGGATGGCCAGCACTTTCGGATTATTTCACCTCATTATATGCCAACGTCATCAGTTGTGATTTTGTAATCCATGAGCATCAACAAGTCGGAGATACAGGCTTCCTAACTTGGACAATGGACCTTCAGCATCCCAAACTTCAGAAGGGTGCGCCTATTCTCGTCAATGGTGTTTCGCACCTCAAATTTAGCGAAGGTCAGGTCATTTATCACCGAGACTATTTTGATCTCGGAGAGATGCTCTATGAGCATTTACCATTACTTGGTTCAGTCGTTAAAACCATCAAGCAGAGGTTAGGACAATGAACAACACCATTTTAATCACAGGCGCCACCTCCGGAATAGGAAGACAGCTTGCCCTAGATTACGCGACCTCAGAATGGAATGTGATTGCTTGTGGTCGGAATCAAGATGTTCTTGCAGAACTGGAGGCAGTTTCTTCCAAAATTCATACATTGCAGTTTGATGTGACAAATTATGAGGAAACTCAGCAGGCGCTCTCTAATTTGCCCTTTACGCCAAACACATGGGTTTTTAACGCAGGCGATTGTGAGTACATGGATGAGGGAGTGGTCGACGCGAAACTCATGGCGCGTGTGATGAACGTAAATGTTGTCGGTGTTGCCAACTGCGTTGAAGGCTGCCAAGTACATTTAGAGAGAGGGCACCGCATTGTTATTGTTGGCTCTATCGCATCAGAAGTGGCACTGCCTCGTGCAGAAGCTTACGGCGCATCCAAAGCGGCAGTCAGTTATTTTGCACGCACGCTCGCCGTCGACTTGAAAAAGAAAGGGATCAAAGTGGTAACGGTGTTTCCTGGTTTTGTTGAAACGCCGTTGACTGACAAAAACGACTTCGAAATGCCAATGATCATTTCTACTCAGCAAGCGTCGGACTCTATCAGGAAGCAGTTAGCCGCCAACAAGACCTATATCTATTTCCCAGCGAGATTTACCAGTATTTTACGTTTTATCTCGTTACTTCCATACAGTTGGCAAGCTCGCCTAACTGCTAAACTCGTATCATAAGAAGGAATAAAAATGAAAACAGCAGGAAGAAAGAAGATAGCGATTGTGGGAACGGGAATCTCTGGCCTTACTTGTGGTTATTACTTGCATAAAGAACATGATGTAACGCTTTTTGAAGCGAACGATTACATCGGTGGCCATACTGCAACCGTTGATGTGAGCCTTGATGGTAGAGAATACGCGATAGACACTGGGTTCATCGTCTATAACGATCGTACGTACCCTAATTTCATTAAAATGATGAGCGAGATTGGCGTTGAAGGTCTGCCGACTCAAATGAGCTTCAGTGTCAGAAATGATGGGAACGGACTAGAGTACAACGGCCACACAGTGTCGACATTGTTTGCTCAAAAACGTAACTGGGCAAACCCTAAATTTTATCGATTTATCTTCGAGATACTTCGTTTCAATAAACTTGCCAAGCGCTTCGCTAGCGAGCAGTCCACGCACTCTCAGACGTTAGGTGAGTTCCTTGACGAACACAAATTCAGTGCTTTCTTTACCGATAACTACATTTTACCGATGGGTGCTGCGATTTGGTCGTCGACTTTAGCTGACATGCGCGCATTCCCTCTTATGTTCTTCTTACGTTTCTTCCTCAACCACGGTCTGCTAGATGTGACTAACCGACCACAATGGTATGTGATTAAAGGTGGTTCACGTTCATACATTCCACCATTGACCAAAGGCTTTGCCGAGAATATTCGTCTTAATAGTCCTGTCGAAAAAGTGGTTCGCAACGAAAAAGGGGTTGGCGTTCAAGTTCGCGGAGAAACGCATTGGTTTGATGACGTTATCTTTGCTTGTCACAGTGATCAAGCAATGAGAATGCTAGAGGATATCAGCCCAATTGAGCAGGAAATCTTGGGGGATATGACATACCAAGCAAATGAAGTTGTTCTTCATACCGACTCTGCCGTACTACCAAAACGTAAGGCAGCATGGGCATCATGGAACTACCTATTGGAAGGCAGTGAGGAGGAACAGCAACGCCTCCCTTCGCTAACTTATAACATGAACATTCTTCAGCATATTCAATCAGAACACACGTTTTGTGTAACGTTGAATAGTACTGAGCAAATTAACTCAAATAAAGTCTTGCGTTCGTTAACTTATCATCATCCAGTATTCACCACTGAGTCTATTGCAGCGCAGCAGCGCAAAAATGAGATACAGGGTAAACAAAGTACCTGGTTCTGCGGCGCTTATTGGTACAACGGTTTTCATGAAGATGGCGTGCGTAGCGCGCTTGATGTTGTGAAAGAACTAGAAGAAAAGTACCGCGAACAAAATGTGGTTCCTTTCGAAAAAGGCGCAGCGTGATATGGATAGCCAAATGAACAGCCGATTGTTTATAGGCAACGTTCGTCACCGTCGATTCACGCCGGTGAATCATGAGTTGAACTACTCTTTATTTATGCCCGCCATTGATGTAGACGAGATCGATGCTTTAGAGAAAAAAGTATGGGGTTTTGGTTCGCGTTGGTGGCATTGGGCTCGCTTCAAGCGCAGTGATTACATTGGTGAAGGTAGCGTCAAGTCGGCAGTGCACAGCAAAATTGAAGAACTGACAGGTGTTCGCTGTACCGGCAAGGTAATCGCAGTCTGTCACTTGCGTTATCTAGGACTTTATTTCAGTCCCGTTAATTTCTACTACGTTTATAACGCGGAAGGAGAATGGAAGTATCTCCTCGCAGAGGTGAGTAACACTCCTTGGAATGAACGACATTACTACGTGGTGTCAGCAGATAAAGAAGAAGAAAAGTTTGGTTGGGAACAAGTTAAAGCATTCCATGTTTCACCATTCAACCCGATTGACCAACTCTACCGCTGGAGAATTAAACCTTTGACAGACAAGTTGAATATTCATCTTGAATGTCACAAAGGAGAGAAACACTTTGATGCCACCATGGTTATGAAAGCCAAGCCACTTTCAAGCAAAACCTTATTGAGGTGTTTGATCGTTACACCAATACAAACGGTAAAAGTAATGGTTGGTATTTATTGGCACGCATTAAAACTTTGGGTGAAAGGCGCACCTTTTTATTCTCATCCTAAATATTCAACGCATGAAGAAATAGAAGCCGATACTGAAAAAACAGACAAAAAAAATAAAAAGCACAAGGAGAATTCTGCATGTTAAATACTAGTTCTATGACATTGCCGCGTAAATTGACTACAACGCAAAAAGCGGCTCGCGGAGTTATTTTTCAATGTCTGCAAAAAATGGAAATCGGCTGCTTAACAGTTATTGAAAGTTTTAAGACGGAAACGACAGAGCGAAGCGAGCGTTTTAGTGCGCCAAATGGGGAGTACAGTGGTCAACCTGTTGTCGCTACTATAGAGGTAAAACATCCAGGTTTTTATTCACGGATCTTGCAGGGCGGCAGTATTGCTGCTGGTGAGGCTTATATGGATGGGTGGTGGGATAGCCCCGATTTAACCTCATTAATGAAGCTGATGGCCCTTAACATGCGTGCTCTAGATAAACTCGAAGAGCAAGGCAGTTGGTTGACTAAAATACTGTACAAGTTCAGCCATTGGTCAAACAGAAACTCTGAAGAGAACTCACGTAAAAATATCCATGCGCATTACGACTTGGGTAACAACCTATACGAAGCGTTCCTTGACACCAATATGCTGTACTCGTCGGCGCTTTACAATCATGCGGATGACTCTCTAGAGCAGGCTCAAATCAACAAAATGGATCGTCTATGTCAGCAACTTGAGCTGAAGCCCACTGATCATGTTGTTGAAATTGGCACTGGGTGGGGCGCTATGGCGATTTACATGGCAGAACAATACGGTTGTCAGGTCACCACAACAACGATATCTGAAGAGCAACACGCGTACGCGGAGCAAAAAATCAAAGAGCGTGGCTTAGAAGACAAAATCACTCTACTCAAAGAAGATTACCGAAACCTAACCGGAACTTATGACAAGCTCGTTTCTATTGAAATGATTGAAGCTGTGGGCAAACAATTCCTGCCTTCGTACATTAAGGTCTGTGAGTCTTTATTAAAGTCCGGTGGCGTGATGGCGATTCAAGCGATTACGATTGCCGATCAGCGTTACGATTACTACAGTAACAACGTCGACTTTATCCAAAAGTACATTTTCCCGGGTGGTTTTTTACCGTCGGTAACCTCACTAACCCAAGCAACAACAAAGTACAGTGACTTAGTGACGCGAGACTTGTTCGATATTGGTTTGGACTACGCCAAGACGCTGAACGAATGGCACCTTCGTTTTAATCGAGCAGAGAGTGAAGTGCGCTCGTTTGGCTACGACGACCGCTTTGTGCGTATGTGGCGCTACTATTTGAGCTACTGTGAAGGTGGCTTTTTGGCTCGCACGATCAGTGCAGTTCACATGACGTTTCAACGCCCGTAGTTCGTTATGAAGGTATTTCTTGCTTCGACATGGTTCCAACTCTGCTGGTTTGCAGCGGTGCTTGGAACCTATCAATGGCAATGGGTCACGTTATTCCTTACTTTGGCAACCCTACTATATTGTTTGAAAACTGACGCATCTTCGCTCAAAAGTATTGGTGTGATCGCCACGATTGGTCTCGTGCTTGATACATTAAATCAGCAATTTTCAATTTTCATGTTTGCCACTCAATGGTTACCCCTTTGGCTTTTGTGCCTTTGGGTTCTGTTCGCCTGGTATGCCTATCAACTCAAGTCAATTTTGTACCGTTTCCCAAAAACCTACGTATCAATAGTAGGCGGACTCGGAGGAACGGCGAGCTACTTTGCTGGCCATAAACTCCAAGCCGTTGAATTTGGATTCAGCACTGGCGCTACACTGGCAATGTTGTTTGTCGAATGGTGCGTCATGATGCTCTTGATACTCAAGGTGTACGGAAATGAAAAGCTTGAAGAGAGACTTAACTCAGAGACTGACTAGGTTGCTTGCGTTGGTAATAGTAACTGGTTCTTTTGCTCTGCAAGCTCAACCTGTTGGAAATAGCGAAGCTGCCAGCAACATTGCGAATTGGAAGGGGTGGAAAACTGTTGGAGAAGCCCAACTTACTTGGTTCATCTTCGATATTTATCACTCAAGATTAAAAGCGCCTGATGGAAAGTTCATCGTAAGCGATGACGTATCGCCACATCCCCTTGCATTGGAAATTAATTACAAGAGAGACATCAGTAAGCAACAGCTGCTTGATGTGACGGATGAGCAGTGGGCGAAACTGGGTTTTACTGACTCATATCGAAAAACTTGGATCAGCGAGCTCGATCGTATGTTTTTTGATATTCAAAAAGGTGACGAGCTTACTTATCTAACAGATGGAAAATCTGGTCAGCTGTTTTATAAGCAGGTTGGGGACGTGCAAGTAAAGAACGTTGGCATCATTGAAGACGAACGAATGAACGATGCATTTTTAGCTATATGGTTATCACCCAACACAGAATTCCCGAAACTCCGAAAACAATTGATAGGGCAGGTTAGATAGTGCTTAAACGAATTTTTAAATCAGCGACTTTAGTGGCAGCTGTTTTTCTTTCGGCATGTTCCGCAGACATTGATAATTACCGCTCTTCTACACCGACTTTTGACGTATTCGGTTATTTCGAAGGCGACATAAAGGCGTGGGGGATGGTGCAAGATTATACCGAACAGCAAACCCGTCGCTTTGAAGTCGATATAGTGGGTACTGTAGAAGGTGATACGCTGACGCTGGTGGAAGACTTCGTGTTTGATGACGGAGAGGTGGACCAGCGAATTTGGGTTATCACTAGATTAGAAGACGGTAGTTATGAAGGTAAGGCAGACGATATTATAGGTGTAGCAACAGGGGAAGAGCAGGGCAATGCGCTACAGTGGCAATATGACTTTGAGCTACAAATGGAGGATTCATCAGTGACGGTTGCTTTTGATGATTGGCTTTATCGTCAGGATGACAGACACGTTTTCAATCTAACGAAAATAAAAAAGTTTGGTGTGGAAGTAGGAACAATAACCTTGTTCTTCCAAAAGCAGCCATAACAAATGGGGCTGATCTTCAATTAATAATCCATTCCATATAACTAAAATTATTTTCTCCCGACCTAACTCTCCTAACTAAAAAAGGTTGACGCTTTCGCGTCAACCTTTTAGGTATCTGGTCGTTACAGGAGGATTACAGCTTATCTGTCAGCTCGATTGCTTGACCGATATAGTTCGCTGGCGTCATCTCTTTCAGACGTGCTTTCTCGTGCTCAGGAAGCTCAAGACCGTCGATGAAGTTACGCATTGCTTCGCCGTCTACACGCTTACCACGAGTTAGCTCTTTCAGCTTCTCGTATGGCTTCTCGATGCCGTAACGACGCATAACTGTTTGTACTGGCTCTGCTAGTACTTCCCAGTTCTTGTCTAGTTCAGCAAGAAGCGCTTCACGGTTTACTTCTAGCTTGCTGATGCCTTTAAGCGTAGAAGTGTAAGCGATGATAGCGTAGCCAACACCAACACCAAGGTTACGTAGAACCGTTGAGTCAGTTAGGTCACGTTGCCAACGAGAGATAGGCAGTTTCTGTGCTAGGTGGCCGAATACAGCGTTCGCAAGACCTAGGTTACCTTCTGAGTTTTCAAAGTCGATTGGGTTAACTTTGTGAGGCATTGTTGAAGAACCGATCTCACCCGCAATAGTTTTTTGCTTGAAGTGGCCTAGTGCAATGTAACCCCAAACGTCACGGTCGAAGTCAATCAGGATAGTGTTGAAACGAGCGATAGCATCGAACAGCTCAGCGATGTAATCGTGCGGTTCGATTTGAGTTGTGTAAGGGTTCCAAGTTACGTCTAGAGACTCTGTGATGAACTCTTCAGAGAACTTGTGCCAATCTAGCTCTGGGTAAGCAGAAAGGTGTGCGTTGTAGTTACCTACTGCACCGTTGATTTTCGCTAGGATCTCAACGTTTTCGATTTGCTTGAATTGACGCTCCATACGGTACGCCACGTTAGCCATTTCTTTACCCATAGTAGATGGAGAAGCAGGCTGACCGTGTGTACGAGATAGAAGAGGAATGTCGCGGTATTCCACTGCTAGTGCTTTGATAGCGTCGATTAGGTTACGGATTTCTGGAAGAATCACGTTCTCACGCGCTTCTTTAAGCATTAGAGCGTGTGATGTGTTGTTGATGTCTTCAGAAGTACATGCGAAGTGGAAGAACTCGTTTACTGCGTGCAGTTCAGGAACGTCTGCTACTTTCTCTTTTAGGAAGTACTCAACCGCTTTTACGTCGTGGTTAGTTGTACGCTCGATCTCTTTGATACGGCGTGCATCTTCTTCAGAGAAGTTTGCAGCAAGGTCGTCTAGGAATTGGTTTGCTTCTGCGCTAAACGCTGGCACTTCTGCAATTTCAGCAGTAGCAGCAAGCTTTTGTAGCCAGCGGATTTCAACGATAGTACGGTACTTTAGTAGACCGTATTCACTGAAAATTTCGCGTAACGCAATTGTCTTGCTTCCGTAACGGCCGTCTACTGGTGAAACAGCAGTCAATGCTGACAGTTCCATGATGTTCTCCTGAATTGGGTTTCTAAATTTCGTGAGCTTTATACCAATAACTGTGGCAATTGTCACGAATATTGCGCAAACGTTTGCGCGAGATTTGTTTTAGTCGAAAAAAATGAGCTCGCGATAAACGCGAGCTGCTTATTTGATATTTTACTACAGACGAGCAAGAAGGATTTGTGCTTGCTCTACCATCTTCTTGCGCCCGAAGATTAGGTGGCGACGCTTACCACCAACTTGACGCCAAAGAACTGCACTACGAATGCCAGATAACAACAGCGCACGAACTTTGTGTTGGCTTGCCGTCTGCTGCAGTACAGATGGCGTGCCCGTTACTTGAATGCGTGGGCCAATAGGGCTAACGACATCCAGATAGATGCTCGCTAAATTGCTGATCATTTGATCGTCTAGTAGCTCAAAGTGCTCTGACTGACGCTTGGCCATTTGAATACGATCGCCAAGCTGAGACATAGCATCGTTACGAGAGCTTAACTTACGTTCTAACGCCATTAAACTAATAATGTAACGAGTAATTTCACTGCCTGATGGTGTGCTATCAATCCCTTTAACCAAGCATTCTAGGCCGAGCTTTAGATCGGCTTCGCGACCGAATACGCCAACTGTGTTAGCAGGGTTCGTGCTCAAAATAGCGTTGATTGATGTTTCAAAAGCATCTTGATCACAATGTCCGTTTCTCGCTACCTGTTGAACTAAAGCAACAGCTTGGCAAATCCCAGCGAAAGCGATAGTACGGTCATAAAGTGTATTCGCCACGTAACGACTCCTAAGCTTGAGAATATTTAATGCGTTGCTCGATGATGCCGCCACCTAGGCACACGTCACCTTTGTAGAACACTGCTGATTGACCTGGAGTTACAGCAATTTGTGGCTCGTCAAAGATAACTTTAATGTTTTCATCATCGATAGGGATGATTGTACAAGGAATATCTTCCTGACGGTAACGAGTTTTCACTGTGCACTTCATAACATCGCGAATTGGCTCACGATCTACCCAGTGAAGTTGTGATGCAAGTAGACCTTCTGATTTCAACATTGGATGGTCTTTACCTTGAACGGCAATCAAAACGTTACGTTCTAGATCTTTCTCACCAACGAACCATGGGTCCTCGTTACCACCGCCGCCTTTACGGCCACCGATGTGTAGACCTTTACGCTGACCAAGTGTGTGGTACATCAGGCCTTGGTGTTGACCAATCACTTCGCCTTCTGGAGTCTCGATATTACCAGGCTGAGCTGGAAGGTAGCGACCTAGGAATTCCGTAAACTTGCGTTCACCGATGAAACAAATACCAGTTGAATCTTTCTTCTTAGCAGTAATTAGGTCTTGTTCTTCCGCAATGCGGCGTACTTCTGGTTTCTCTAGGTCACCAACAGGGAATAGGCTACGCGCAATTTGCTCGTTGCTTAATGTGTACAGGAAGTAGCTTTGATCTTTGTTGCCATCTAGACCACGTAGCATCTGTGGTTTTTCACCGTTTTCTGGGAAAGAGCGACGCACATAGTGGCCCATTGCAATGTAATCAGCATCAAGTACTTCATCAGCGAATTCTAGGAATGCTTTGAACTTGATTTCTTTGTTACAAAGAATGTCAGGGTTCGGAGTACGGCCAGCTTTGTATTCAGCAAGGAAGTACTCAAATACGTTATCCCAGTATTCGGCAGCAAAGTTGATAGTGTGTAGGTGGATGCCTAGCTTGTCACATACTGCCTGAGCGTCAGCAAGATCTTCTGCCGCTGTACAATATTCTTCGTTGTCATCTTCTTCCCAGTTCTTCATGAAAAGGCCTTCTACTTGGTAGCCTTGCTGCTTTAGAAGATACGCGGAAACAGATGAATCAACGCCGCCGGACATACCGACGATGACTTTCTTTTGGCTGTTATCAGACATTACTAAACACCACTTAAATAAACGGGATGCAGATTCTATCAGAATCCACAGACCGGTGACAGATCCGAGATCGAAATCACAATTCGTTTCGCTGGATTTTTCTTCAACAAAGATTCGAACGAGTAATTTCGCAAGTATAGAAGAGGTATATATGGCATAGTTGGCCAAAATCCAAGAGGAAACACCAAATGACAGAAGAAAACCAATTTATGCAAGAAAGTGAGTTGATTGAAATTGTTGAAAATCAGCTCGAAGATGGCAACCCGCTTAAAGTAAAAGAAACCCTTATGCGTTTAATGATGACTGGCACACCACGTGAAGATGCGGTTGCGATGATGGCATGTGCGATGTCAATTGAGATTTTTGATGTGATGAAGAATGAAGGTGAGTTCAACCTAAAGCGTTATAGCGAGCACCTTGAGCAACTACCAGATCTCAGCTTTATGGAAGGTGAATAAGCCACCTAAAAGAAAAAAGTAGTCAGCAAACGTTTGCTATAATCGCTTTTATTGCTGCTTTATTATTAGCGGTATAGAATCCGCTCTCCTTTTCATCCCCTTACTCAGACTGACAATATGAAATTTCCTGGACAACGCAAATCGAAGCACTATTTTCCTGTTCATGCTCGTGACCCGCTGGTGAGCCAAGCACAAGAAAGCAAGAAGATGACGCGCACTCACATCATTGGTATTGACCAAACCTTGGTTGATATTGAAGCAAAAGTTACAACGGATGTGATTGAAAAGTACGGTCTGAGTAAAGGTCACTCTCTGGTTATCGATGACGAAAGAGCAGAAGAGTTATACCAGCAACTGAAAGAAGAGAACTTGATTACCAATGAGTATGCGGGCGGTACAATTGGTAACACGCTACATAACTACTCCGTGCTAGCGGATGATCGCTCCACACTACTTGGAGTGATGAGCCAGGATATTAAGATTGGCAGCTACGGTTACCGTTATCTTTGTAATACATCAAGCCGCATGGACTTGAACTACCTACAAGGTGTAGATGGTGCAATTGGCCGTTGTTTTGCTCTTATCACAGAAGACGGTGAACGTACTTTTGCTATCAGCGAAGGGCAAATGAACCAACTCCATCCTGATAGCATTCCAGAGAAAATCTTTAAAAATGCATCAGCACTTGTACTGACGTCATATCTAGTACGTTGCAAAGACGGCGACCCAATGCCGGAAGCAACAATGAAAGCGATTGAGTACGCGAAAAAGAATGATGTGCCTGTTGTTCTGACTTTAGGCACAAAGTTTGTTATTCAAGATGACCCTAAATATTGGCAAGAATTCATTAGAGATAACGTTTCAGTCGTTGCGATGAATGAAGATGAAGCAGAAGCACTGACGGGGGAATCTGATCCACTTGCTGCGTCTGATAAAACATTGGAGTGGGCTGATCTAGTATTGTGCACGGCGGGTCCTGTAGGTCTATTTATGGCTGGGTATACGGAAGATAGCGCGAAGCGCGAAACTTCTTTGCCATTACTTCCAGGGTCAATTGCTGAATTTAATCGTTATGAATTTAGTCGTCCGGCGAAAAAAGACTCATGCGAGACGCCAATAAAAGTGTACTCGCATATCTCGCCATATATGGGTGGTCCAGAAAAAATTAAGAATACAAATGGCGCAGGTGATGCCGCGTTATCTGCTGTTCTTCATGATATGGCAGCAAATAAATACCATAAAGAAAATGTGCCTAATTCAAGCAAGCACAGTAACGAGTATTTAACTTACTCTTCTTTTTCTCAAGTCTGCAAATACGCAAACCGTGCGAGCTACGAAGTTCTCGTGCAACATTCACCACGATTGTCGCGCGGACTTCCTGAGCGAGAAGATAGCCTAGAAGAAGCATACTGGGAACGTTAATACGAAGCGGTTTAATTAACTATTCTGTAACTAAAGTAAAAGGCGCATTAAGAAATGTGCCTTTTTTATTTGTAATGGTTTAAATAAAAAAGGCTCCCTATGGGAGCCTTTTAAAAATAGCACGGATCTAGATTAGGAACTCATCCAGAGATTTACCTGCATCAAGTTGCTCTTGAATCGCCGAAGGTGTACGACCTTGGCCAGTCCAAGTTTTCTCATTACCGTTTGAATCTGTGTATTTGTATTTAGCAGGGCGAGGTGCGCGCTTCGCTTTGCCTTTCGTCTTAGTTTCGCCAGATAGCGCAGTAATAAGTGCTTCTACATCAATACCGTCTTGAGCGATTTTCTCAGCAATCTCTGCAAGCTTAGCTTCTTGCTCTGCTTGTGCTGCGCGTTCTGCTTCTTCTGCTTCACGACGCTCATCTACGACAGTAGTGAGTTTATCTAGAGCTTCTTCCAATTGTTCTAGAGTCAGCTCACGAGAAAATGCACGAAGGCTACGGATATTTAGAAGGGTTTTAGTCAGCTCTGACATAACGATTCCTATTAAAAGGTTAATGTGTTGGGCACTTTTTATCGTTACGATTAAATAATGCCAATCTATAAATAAACAAAGAGTCCTTATATTTAACTTTATCTTTTCCTTATGTGCAAATGCTAAATCAAGATTTTGTTTAAATTTGACTATTTTTTAAAGCAATTAATATTATTACACTCGAAATAAATCACTATTAGATGAGAACTAAAATCAACAATCATTATTGTATAGAGAGAGTGACAGCTTGGTTTTTTATAAAAAAATTTGAGTTATTACTTAAAAATATGAAGCATCCATCTTTATTGGTGTGTCATATATCCTTAATTTATTGATATAAGATAAACCATGATATTTCTAAGGTAGTAATAATGTTTCATAAATAACATGATTGATGTGATTTCAGTTGCACAAAACTTATGGAATTAGGCAAGGTTTATAAATTATCTCAGCCATTATTTATTTGTTTAATTTAGTTTGATGTGTTGCATTGACTCTCATCATAAGTACAATGGCTGCCACCTGATGCAATATTGCAGACAATTTGTTGTTAATTTGTACAGTTAGTGGTTAATTGTTTGTTGTTGCCGTAGAGGCGCGGTCTCGAAGAGTAGCTATTATTGGGGTGATGCCAATGAATAATAGTGGAAGGCGAAGATTGCCGAAGTAAGTAACTCATCAAAGTTACTTGCTGGGGTTGTATCTGAAAGGAACAACACTGCCATAGTATATATTCACATTAAACTATGGAGCGCTACTGTAGGGTTGGGTGGAGTGTTCGCTTCCCTGTCGCTAAGTTCAACATGAGCACGTATCGTATGCTACGTGACTTGTCTGCAGTAGATCTCTAGCCAAACTTTGGTTTTTGAAGATCATGAATTTAATAGATTTTTCTAGTTCTCCTGTTTCATTATTGCCACCTATTGTCGCTTTGACTTTGGCGATTTTGACTCGACGTGTATTAGTTTCCTTGGGTGTAGGTATCGTGCTAGGTGCGGTGCTACTTAATAGCTGGTCTATCAGCGACACCGCAGGTTACGTCAGTTCTCAAGTTTCTTCTGTCTTTATTGAAGATGGCGGAATTAACACTTGGAACATGAGCATTGTTGGCTTCCTAATCTTATTAGGTATGACAACAGCTTTATTAACGCTATCTGGCGGTACTCGTGCTTTTGCTGAATGGGCACAATCTCGAGTGAAGAGTAAACGCGGCTCCAAACTTCTTGCCGCCTTTTTAGGCGTATTCATTTTTGTCGATGATTACTTTAATAGCCTTGCTGTTGGTGCGATCTCTCGCCCAGTAACCGATCGCTTTTATGTGTCTCGCGCTAAGCTTGCGTACATTCTAGACTCAACCGCTGCTCCAATGTGTGTAATTATGCCTGCTTCTAGCTGGGGTGCTTACATTATTACTATTATTGGCGGGATCTTAGTCTCACATGGGGTCACAGAGTATTCTGCTCTTGGCGCATATGTTCGTCTTATTCCAATGAACTTCTACGCCGTTTTTGCGCTGCTAATGGTGTTCGCTGTTGCGTGGTTTGGTCTTGATATTGGTAAAATGCGTGAGCATGAGATCTCTGCATCGCAAGGTCGTGGCTTTGATAAAGACAAAGAAAATGACTCGCAAGAAGCGCATGACCTAAACGAAGAGCTAGATATCCGTGAAAGTGAAAAGGGTAAAGTGTCAGATTTGATACTTCCTATCGTGACGCTGATTATCGCGACTATCGCTTCAATGCTTTACACGGGTGGCCAAGCATTGGCTGCTGATGGTAAGGAGTTTGCGCTTCTTGGTGCTTTTGAAAATACAGATGTAGGTACATCACTAATCTACGGTAGCTTGCTTGGCTTAGCAGTTGCACTGTTTACTGTTGTGAAGCAAGGTCTACCAATGGCTGAGATCGCACGTACACTTTGGATTGGTGCTAAGTCTATGTTTGGTGCGATTCTAATCTTAGTATTTGCCTGGACCATTGGTTCTGTTATCGGTGATATGAAGACTGGTACTTACCTTTCGACAATGGCGCAGGGCAATATCAACCCTCATTGGCTCCCAGTTATCCTATTCTTGTTGTCTGGCCTGATGGCGTTCTCAACAGGTACTTCATGGGGTACGTTCGGCATCATGCTTCCAATCGCTGGAGACATGGCTGGCGCAACAGACGTAGCGCTAATGCTACCGATGCTGAGTGCGGTTTTAGCTGGTGCGGTATTCGGTGACCATTGTTCACCAATCTCAGATACGACTATCTTGTCATCGACGGGTGCACGTTGTAACCACATTGATCACGTATCAACACAGCTACCTTATGCATTATCAGTCGCGCTTGTTTCATGCGTCGGCTTTATTGCCCTTGGTATGAGTGCTTCAATAGCGTTCTCGTTCATTGCAGCGTCGATAACATTCGTTATCGTTTGCGCTATTTTGTCATGGCTTTCAAAGTCTAAAATAGCGTCTTGCCAGAGTGCGTAATTCACTGATTTAAAAAGTAAATTTATAGGAGGCTTCGGCCTCCTTTTTTATTTGTATTATACAATTCGAATTTTTTTAAAATTAAGGGTTGAAAAAAGTAATCAGCTTGGTTAGTGTGGTTGGTAACAAAGCAAATGAGAAGAGCCTTGAAATAAGTATGCGTAATTTTGTAATGAACATTCATCACCATCATCACCCAATCTAGTCTTTCGGGCGATGTACGCATACCCGGGAGGCAGGAAACTCCCGGAGGTAAAATCAAAGTAAAAGCAGATTTTAAACCCTCGGGAGACTTCAATCTCCCGAGGGTTTTTTAGTTTTATTAGTTTGAAAAATACTTAGATATCAAAATCTTGCATAGGGACAAAGCAATGCAAACACAACGTTTAAGAATCGCAATTCAGAAAAAAGGTCGTCTTAGCAAAGAGAGTCAAGCTCTACTAAAACAGTGCGGCGTAAAGTTCAACGTAATGGGCGAGCGTTTAGTTGTCCATTCTGAAAATATGCCAATTGATTTACTCTTGGTTCGTGACGACGACATCCCAGGTTTAATTATGGATGGCGTGGTTGACCTTGGCTTTATTGGCGAAAATGAACTAGAAGAAGTTCGCCTTGACCGCAAAGCATTAGGTGAACCCTGCGAGTTTGTTCAGCTTCGTCGACTTGATTTTGGTGGCTGTCGTTTATCTATCGCAATCGACAAGGACGAAGAGTACAACGGTCCACAAGACTTAGCTGGCAAGCGTATTGCTACAACGTATCCTCAACTTCTAAAAGCGTACATGGATGAAGCCGGCGTTCCATTCTCTACATGTATGCTGACAGGCTCTGTAGAAGTTGCCCCTCGCGCGGGTCTCGCTGATGCTATCGCTGATTTGGTTTCTACAGGTGCAACACTGGAAGCGAACGGCCTTAAAGAAGCTGAAATTATCTTTAAATCAAAAGCGACATTGATTCAACGCACAGGTGAGTTCGACGCAGACAAAGTGGCGCTAATCGAAAAGCTGTTAACTCGCATGCAAGGCGTGCAGCAAGCGAAAGAATCTAAGTACATTATGCTTCACGCCCCAGCAGAGAAGTTAGATCAAATTAAAGCACTACTGCCAGGTGCTGAAGACCCAACTGTTCTTCCTCTTTCTGCAGATAAGCAGAAAATGGCTGTTCACTTAGTGAGTTCTGAAAACCTATTCTGGGAAACAATGGAACAGCTGAAAGAGTTGGGCGCAAGTTCAATTCTCGTTCTACCAATTGAAAAAATGATGGAGTAAGCATCATGAGAACAGTCGTTTGGCAATCATTAAGTGAGAATCAGCAAGACTATATTTTGGAGCGCCCTGCTATTGCAGAAGGTGCCAATATCACCACTGCTGTGGCCGAAGTTATTGCTAAAGTTCGAGAAGAAGGTGACTCTGCTCTTATTGAGCTGACAGAAAAGTTTGACCGTGTTAAGCCTGAATCCATTCGTGTTTCTTCTCAGGAAATTAAGGCAGCGTCAGAGCGTTTGTCAGAGTCAATGAAGAGCGCACTAGAGCAAGCTTACGCCAATATTTCTAAGTTCCACAAAGCGCAAAAGCCGCAACCGCTCAAGGTGGAAACGCAGCCAGGTGTTCTTTGTGAACAAGTAACACGTCCAATTCAAAAAGTGGGTTTGTACATTCCTGGTGGCAGTGCGCCTTTGCCATCGACTGTTTTGATGCTCGGCGTTCCTGCAAAAATTGCAGGTTGTCGTAAAGTCGTTCTTTGTTCTCCACCGCCAATCGCTGATGAGATCCTTTATGTCGCGAAGCTGTGTGGCATTGATGAAGTGTACAACGTCGGTGGTGGCCAAGCAGTTGCTGCAATGGCTTATGGCACCGAGACTGTATCGAAAGTAGATAAGATCTTTGGTCCGGGCAACGCTTACGTGACCGAAGCAAAACGACAGGTTAGCAATGATTTCCGCGGTGCTGCGATTGATATGCCTGCAGGGCCGTCTGAAGTGCTTGTGATTGCCGATGAAACCGCAGATGCAGACTTTATCGCTGCGGATCTTTTGAGCCAAGCAGAGCACGGTCCTGATTCTCAAGTGGTACTTGTGACTCCTTCTCCTGTTATTGCGGATCAAGTGACAGATGCGGTTCAACGTCAGCTTAAGGAGCTATCTCGTGCGGACATCGCCGAGCAAGCATTGGCTTCAAGCTTGATCATCATTGCCGAGTCTCTTACTCAATCGGTTTCCATTTCGAATTACTACGGTCCTGAGCACTTAATTGTTCAGACTAAGAACCCACGCGAGCTTCTACCTCTATTAGATAACGCAGGTTCTATCTTTCTTGGTGATTGGTCGCCTGAATCAGCAGGTGATTACGCATCGGGCACCAACCACGTTCTTCCTACTTACGGTTACACACGCACGTATTCAAGCTTAGGCTTAGCGGACTTTTCGAAACGTATGACGGTTCAAGAACTGTCTGCTGATGGTCTAAAGAACCTTGCACCAACGGTGGTAACCATGGCGGAAGCAGAAGGTCTGGATGCGCACAAACGTGCAGTGACCATTCGCGTAGAAAAACTGGCAGCTAAGTAAGAGGATATTGAGATGGAAAAGCTAGCGCGCAAACAAGTCCAACAACTTACCCCTTATATGTCGGCTCGTCGAATTGGTGGTACCGGTGACGTATGGCTAAACGCCAACGAATCGCCATTCAATAATGAATACAAAACAGACTTCGCTCGTCTTAATCGTTACAGCGAATGTCAGCCTAAAGAACTGATTTCTGCTTACGCAGCCTATGCGGGTGTGAAACCAGAGCAAACACTAACATCTCGCGGAGCGGATGAAGGTATTGAACTATTGATTCGTGCTTTCTGTGAGCCGGGTGAAGATGCGATTCTTTACTGCCCACCGACTTACGGTATGTACGCCATCAGTGCAGAAACCATCGGTGTAGAGCGCAAAACCGTGCCGCTAACGTCAGATTGGCAACTAGACCTTGCAGGCATCGAAGCCAATCTGGATAACGTGAAACTGGTTTTTGTATGTTCGCCAAACAACCCAACAGGTAACTTGGTTAAGCGTGAGGACATTGTGTCTCTACTTGAGATGACCAAAGACCGTGCAATCGTGGTGATGGATGAAGCGTACATCGATTTTTGTCCAGAAGCGTCAACGGTAGACCTACTGGCGCAATACCCGAACCTTGCGATTTTGCGTACTCTGTCGAAAGCTTTCGCACTTGCTGGTCTGCGTTGTGGATTTACGCTTGCGAACGAAGAGCTGATTAATGTACTTCTTAAAGTTATCGCACCTTACCCAGTCCCGGTTCCAGTGGCAGAAATTGCGACTCAGGCGCTTTCGGAAGCTGGTTTAGCGCGAGCGAAGTTCCAAGTTCTTGATCTGAATGCAAACCGTGCTTACTTGCAAGTTGGCCTTTCAATGATTCCTGGTTTAGAAGTGTTTGAAGGGTGGGGGAACTACCTATTGGTGAAATTCCCAGATGGCGATGACCTTTTCAAAGCGGCTTGGGATACGGGCATTATTTTGCGTAACTCGCCAATTGAAAACTGTGTGCGTATCAGTGTGGGTAACCGTGACGAGTGCGAAAAAACGCTTGGATTTATCAGAAACTACTACGCATAAATAGAGACAGAATTTATCGCTCTCGCTCAATAGCGGGAGCGCCAAAAGAATAGCAATAAGGAAGTTCGAGTGAGCAAACAAAAAAAAATCCTCTTTATCGACCGTGATGGCACCTTAATTGTTGAGCCGCCGATTAATTTTCAAGTAGACCGTTTAGATAAACTAAAACTGGAGCCATTTGTTATCCCAAGCCTGTTGTCGTTGCAGGATGCAGGATACCGTCTAGTGATGGTCACGAACCAAGATGGTTTGGGTACCGACAGTTACCCACAAGAAGATTTTGATGCACCACACAACATGATGATGGAGATCTTTGAATCTCAAGGTGTGAAATTTGATGACGTGCTGATTTGTCCTCACTTTGATGAAGATAACTGTTCATGCCGTAAGCCTAAATTAGGCTTGGTAAAAGAGTATCTTCAAGGTGGCAAAGTAGATTTCCAAAACTCTGTTGTGATTGGCGATCGTCAAACCGATCTTCAACTTGCAGAAAACATGGCAATTCGTGGCATTCAATACAACCCAGAAACCATGGGTTGGAAACAGATCCTAAAAGATCTGACGGTGAAGGCGCGCGTAGCTGAAGTGGTTCGCACCACAAAAGAAACGGACATCAAAGTATTCGTTAATCTTGACGAGCAAGGCGGTAACGATATTTCCACAGGTCTTGGCTTTTTTGACCACATGCTGGATCAAATCGCGACGCACGGCGGGTTCCAGATGGTGTGCAAAGTGGAAGGTGACCTGCACATTGATGATCACCACACGGTAGAAGATACCGCTCTTGCGTTGGGTCAAGCGTTGAAAGAAGCACTGGGTGACAAGCGTGGTATTGGTCGCTTTGGCTTTAGCCTGCCAATGGATGAGTGTTTGGCACAATGCGCACTAGACCTATCAGGTCGTCCTTACCTTAAGTTCGACGCGCAATTCAGTCGTGAGCAAGTGGGTGATCTTTCAACAGAGATGGTGGTTCACTTCTTCCGTTCTCTGACTGACACCCTAGCGTGTACGCTGCACCTGTCTTCAGCGGGCAACAATGATCACCACATCATTGAAAGCTTGTTTAAAGCGTTTGGTCGTACTTTACGTCAAGCAATCAAAGTAGAAGGCACTGAGCTACCAAGTAGTAAAGGCGTGCTTTAAGGCGAATCTTAGCAAGGAGAAAAACAGTGACAGAACAGAAAGTTGTCATTATCGATACTGGCTGTGCCAACGTTTCTTCGGTGAAGTTTGCCATCGAACGCCTAGGTTATGACGTAACTATTTCAAAAGATCCACAAGTTGTATTGGCAGCTGACAAGCTATTTCTACCGGGAGTGGGGACTGCCAGTGAAGCGATGAAGAACCTAGAAGAGCGCGATCTTATCAGCTTGGTAAAACAGGTAGAAAAGCCTTTGCTAGGTATCTGTTTAGGCATGCAACTATTGGGCAAAGTGTCTCAAGAGAAAGGGCAGAAAGCCGACGAGTTGGTTGAGTGTCTTGGACTTTGTGATGGCGAAGTGAAGTTGCTACAAATCGGCGATTTACCGCTGCCGCATATGGGGTGGAACACAGTGTCTGCAAAAGCAGGTAACCCATTGTTCAAAGGCATTGAAGAAGGTGAGTACTTCTACTTTGTACACAGCTTTGCAATGCCAGTTGGGGATTACACGATTGCGGAATGTGAATACGGCAACCCGTTCACAGCAGCAGTACAAAGCGGTAACTATTACGGCGTGCAATTCCACCCTGAGCGTTCTTCAAAAGCGGGCGCGAAGCTTATTCAAAACTTCTTAGAATTATAAAAGGGATTTAGTGTGATTATTCCAGCTCTTGATTTAATTGAAGGACAGGTGGTTCGCCTTTATCAAGGTGATTACGGCCAAGTAACTGAGTATAAAGTCGATCCAGCAGAGCAGTTCAACTTGTACCACCAAGCGGGTGCTAGCTGGCTGCACTTAGTGGATTTAACTGGCGCGAAAGACACGACAGCACGCCAACTTGATTTAATTGCAAAGCTACTAGCAAGCACGCCAGCGAGCATCCAAATCGGTGGCGGAGTGCGCACAGAGCAAGACTTGATTGATCTGTTAGAAGCCGGGGCACAGCGTGTAGTAGTCGGTTCTACAGCAGTAAAACAGCCAGAGCTTGTGAAAGGTTGGATGGAAAAATACGGTGCAGAGAAAATCGTTCTCGCGCTAGACATCAACATCGATCAAGACGGCACACGTAAAGTAGCGATTTCTGGTTGGCAAGAAGACTCAGGCGTGACTATCGAAGCTCTGATCAACGATTACCTAACGGTAGGTCTACAACACGTGCTTTGTACCGACATTTCTCGTGACGGTACGCTAGAAGGCTCAAACGTTGAGCTTTACGTCGACCTATGCAAACAGTACCCACAAGTGCAGTTTCAATCTTCAGGTGGCATTGGCTCACTAGCAGATATCGAAGCGCTAAAAGGCAGCGGTGTGGCTGGTGTGATTGTTGGTCGTGCATTGTTAGATGGTAAGTTCACAGCAGAGGAGGCGTTTGCATGTTGGCAAAGCGAATAATTCCATGTCTTGATGTTCGTGATGGACAAGTGGTAAAGGGCGTTCAGTTCCGTAATCACGAGATCATTGGCGACATCGTTCCTCTGGCACAGCGTTATGCGGAAGAGGGCGCAGACGAGCTTGTGTTCTACGACATTACTGCTTCAAGTGATGGGCGTGTCGTTGACAAAAGTTGGGTCGCTCGCGTTGCTGAAGTGATTGATATTCCCTTCTGTGTCGCTGGTGGTATTAAATCAGCGGAAGATGCAGCGCGCATTCTTGAGTTTGGTGCAGACAAAGTGTCTATTAACTCACCTGCATTGGCTAACCCGCAACTGATTACTGACCTTGCTGATAAGTTTGGTGTGCAATGTATCGTCGTTGGTATCGATTCATACTACGACAAAGAGACCGGCAAGTATCAGGTTTACCAGTTTACTGGCGATGAAGAACGCACCAAAGCGACCCAATGGGAAACGCGTGATTGGGTGCAAGAAGTACAAAAACGCGGCGCTGGTGAAATCGTACTGAACATGATGAACCAAGACGGCGTACGTAACGGCTACGACATCGAACAACTGAATATGGTGCGCGAAGTATGTAATGTACCGCTGATTGCATCGGGTGGCGCGGGTGCTATGGAGCACTTTGCGGAAGCATACCAAAAAGCAAATGTGGATGGCGCGCTTGCCGCATCGGTATTCCACAAACAAGTCATCAATATTGGTGAACTAAAGCAGTATTTGAAACAACAAGGCATTGAGGTACGACTATGAGTGTGAAAGCCGCCGAAGTAAGTTCGCTAGTTGAGCGAATCAACTGGGAAAAGGTGGATGGTCTGATACCTGCCATCGTACAAGATTTCCAATCAAGCCAAGTGCTGATGATGGGTTACATGAACCAAGATGCGTTGGCAAAAACGGGCGAAACGGGTCAAGTGACGTTTTTCTCTCGTACCAAGCAACGTCTTTGGACGAAAGGTGAGACTTCTGGCAACGTATTGCAACTAGTGAACATGCAGCTCGATTGCGACAACGATACGCTACTGGTGAAAGTGAATCCCATTGGTCCTACGTGTCACTTGGGTAACACAACTTGCTGGGATGTGGACCCTCAAGAGGAGTCACAAATGGTGTGGCTTCATCAACTTGAGCAGCTATTGGCTGCCCGCAAGAGTGCCGACCCAGATTCCTCTTATACTGCCAGTCTTTATGCCCGTGGCACCAAGCGTATTTCGCAAAAAGTGGGCGAAGAAGGCGTTGAAGTCGCGCTTGCGGCGACGTCGGGCGATAAGGCGGAGTTAGTGTGTGAATCTGCAGATTTGATTTATCACTTAATGGTATTGCTTCAAGACCAAGGCTTATCGATGAATGACGTAGTGAATAAACTGAAAGAGCGTCATAAGTAAGCTTGCGATAAGTGAAAGCCCCTATGCTCTCGAGCCTAGGGGCTTTTTACTTTAGTGTTCTTGATTCGGGGCAAAAACCAGCAACAGTGCTGGTGGCGATTAGATTCTGAATCACGCTCGTCCCTCGCTGTTCAGAATGACGGTATATTTTCTAATGGTACTTGCAGTAGAGTTATTTACTTCAAATAGGTACATATATTCACGTCACTCCAACGAACCTAGGCGAAGTCAAGAATCCAATTAAATCGAGCTCAATAAGCTAGGAGTGGATGATCTTACCCACAACACTTCTTAAATTTCTTACCGCTTCCACAGATACACGGGTCGTTACGACCTACTTTTAGGCTACTCACTAGTTGGTTTAGGCGAGGATCTTGTTCTGGTTCTTCTTCTAGCTCTTCTTCTGGAAACGTGCCGTCAATGTAGTACCAAAGCCCATTTTCTTTTACAAAGCGAGAACGCTCTGTCATGCAGTAGCGTTTGCCGTCTTCGTCAAAGTAAGCGTTGAATTCAACAAAACCTTCATTCTCGTTACAACCCGCTTCAGCTTTCACTACCTCAAGCTTGCACCAATCGCTGTCGATAGATTGGGCAATGCCTTCACGTTGCTCTTCTGCATTACAGCTTGGGTGGTATGTGTTCACCACGTAATCCACTAGACCTAACACATGCGCGCTGTAACGAGAGCGCATTAGCTGCTCCGGAGTGGTGACGTCAGCGTGGTTATTGTGGGCAATTTCACAACACTGTTGGTAGGTGCGGTTAGAGCCGCAAGGACAAGAAGAAGCCATAAAATGAAATCTCGATTAATTAAGCGGTAAAAACAAACAACCCCACATAAGTGAGGTCGCAGGTATTCTTTGGGGCATTATAGCCGTTTAGGGCGTTTGAGACAGCAGTTCTTGAGCCCATTCCGTCGATTGATTAAAAGCGTCTGCTAATTGAGGTTCGGTTAATTTAAGAACGGTGCAATATCGCTCGGCTAACTCCCAGTCCGCTTGTTCGTAGGCGATCGTCATCGAAAGTAAGTGACCAAGTACGCCTTTTCGACTGGTTAATGCGAGTTTTATATCTTCGTCAACGGGGATATCTTCAATGACATCCGAGAGCGGTTGATCGAGCAAAGATCCGAGCAAAGAAAACATGCCTGTCAAAAAAGCCTGCCCAGGGTCATACCTAGTGTTCATTTGACTAAGTAGCAGTTCACACATTCGTGCACGCTGAATCGCTAAAGAGTAAAGAGAGTCAGGTTTATCTTCTTGAACGGAGGCAATTGCAACTAAGGAAATAAAGCGTCGTAGTCGCTCTTCACCCAGATAAATAAGCGCCTGTCTGAACGATTTGATCTTAGTCGTTAATGTATAGCCTGAATTTACGTAAGTAAGCAGCTTGTATGACAGCGTCACATCAATCGAAAACAGACGTTCAACCTCATTGAAGTCGATGGGCTTATCTGCAATCTCTTTACAAAGTTGGATGACGGTAAGAAACGCGGGGTTCAACCGTTTTTTCTGGATCATCTCAGGTTTGCTAAAAAAATACCCTTGAAAATAGTTAAAACCGGCTTCTAGAGCTTGCTCAAACTCTTCATAGGTCTCTACCTTTTCCGCAAGAAAGTCGATTTTAAATGGGCTCAACGCCTGAATAAAAATGGCAGCTTTCTTGATCGGCACAAGTCTAATATCAAACTTGATCATGGAAACGTATGGAAGAAAACGCTTCCAAGCTTTCGTCGGAACAAAATCATCCAGAGCAATTTTGTACCCGCACTCATGAAGGTGCTTGATGGCTTCTAACAGTTCTTCTGTCGGTTCGCAGTCTTCAAGGACTTCAATGACGAGAGATTCTTTAGGAAACAAAGTTGGGACCAAGTTCACCAAGCTTTGATGCGGAAAGTTAACAAAGCCAAGTTTGTTTCCTAATGTGTTGTAATGCGTCGACAAAAAATGATCGGATAGCAGTCGACTAGTAGCCAGCTCTGGTTCTACTTCAGGGAAGGTATTTTTAGGGCCGTCTCGAAAGAGGAGTTCGTAACCTATGGTTCGTTTTTCTCTATCCAGAATCGGTTGGCGAGCTACGTAAGAATACTTCAATTAGGTACTTCGTTCTGTTTAACTTAGTATTATGATAATAGCGATTTTTTACAAAATATCTACGACTTGAGCGTGAATCTTCTACACGCTCTACATGCTTAACGCAAATTCTGTATGAACGGTCTCGTTTGCAGGTCAAAACTATCAGAATTTACTTTTAAAACTGAGCCTTGCGTATACCAATCCCCTAAAACAATTCGGGTCTTTTTAATGCC
This sequence comes from Vibrio sp. 1557, assembly GCF_033340175.1. Taxonomy (NCBI): domain Bacteria; kingdom Pseudomonadati; phylum Pseudomonadota; class Gammaproteobacteria; order Vibrionales; family Vibrionaceae; genus Vibrio; species Vibrio sp. 1557. Next base: position 204,222 of record NZ_JAWOVZ010000004.1, read on the forward strand.
ATCGACGTCAAAAAAATGTGTGTTCGGGCGATGTGTGTGACCATGAATCATTATGTTGACGCAGTTCTGAGACATCACTTTCTCGACCTCATTTTGGTTAACGTCCATGATATCTAATGACTTGCTCATTTTATCATCACGAATATCGGATTGAACTTTTGAGACAATTTTCTTCTTAATGAACCAAGGAATACGGTTAAACAACCATTGTAGCCATGGCTTGTGAACAGTTTTTCTAAACTCTTGGTATTTCACATCGTCAATGCAGAGCGTATCGCCATGTAGGATTACGGCTTTTTGACCATAAAGATCAATCGTGCAGACATCGTCGAGTAATGTCATACCGGTTTCTTTGCAAAAGCGTTTGCCGAGTAAAAAATCTCGATTGCCTTGGATGAAAAAAGTTGGCACACCCGCATCCGTCAGTGCTTTAAATTCTGCACGGATTTGGTCTGCAAAAGGGGTGTTGTCATCGTCACCAATCCAGAACTCAAACAGATCGCCGAGTACATAAAGTGCATCAGCTTTTGTTGCTTCTGTTCGCATGAACGTCACAAAACATTCCGTGATATCAGGACGTGATGGGGTAAGGTGAAGATCGGAAATAAATAATGTCGTCATAGAAATAAGGGGAAGCTATGCCTCCCCATTAACTTATCTTTTAAAAATAATTCCTAAGAATTACTCTTCAATTGTTGTACCAGTGATTACTACGTCTTCTAGAGGTACGTCTTGGTGCATGCCGTAAGAACCAGTGCTAACGCCTTTGATCTTATTTACGATGTCCATGCCTTCGATTACTTCACCGAACACACAGTAACCCCAACCGTCTAGGCTTTCGCTACGGAAGTCTAGGAATGTGTTGTTGTTTACGTTGATGAAGAACTGAGAGCTTGCTGAATGCGGCTCCATAGTACGTGCCATAGCAAGTGTACCCACTTTGTTGCTTAGGCCGTTGTTTGCTTCGTTCTTGATAGGTGCACGAGTCGCTTTTTCACGTAGACCAGACTCCATACCACCACCTTGGATCATGAAGCCGTCAATAACACGGTGGAAAAGCGTGTTGTCGTAGAAACCGTCGCGGCAGTACTGAAGGAAGTTTGCGCTTGTCTCTGGCGCTTTCTCTTCGTTTAGTTGAATCTTGATGTCACCAAAATTAGTGTGAAGGGTGATCATGCTACTTTCCTTTACTGTGTTGTGTTGAGCCCGAGATTCTAGCCTAAGTTCTAGTGCTTTAAAAACTCAGGAAGAGGAAATTCTTCGTTTTGTGCTTGAAGTTTAGCCGATTATCGTTTTATCGGTTAATTGCTATTACCTAACTAGGTTGGAGTTGATATACTCATCTTCTTTTATTCATTCACAATCATAGATAGAGATCATGTTAAAGATATATAACACACTCACAAGACAGAAAGAGGAATTCAAACCAATTACAGCTGGCAAAGTCGGTATGTATGTCTGTGGAGTTACCATCTACGATCTCTGTCACATTGGTCACGGTCGTACTTTCGTCTCTTTTGACGTTGTATCACGTTACCTTCGCTATTTGGGCTATGATCTGACGTTTGTACGTAACATCACAGATATCGACGATAAGATCATCAAACGTGCCGCAGAAAATGGTGAGTCTTGCGATTCATTGACTGAGCGTTTGATTGGTGAAATGCACGCTGATTTTGATGCGCTGAACATGAAACGTCCGGACGTTGAACCTCGTGCGACACAGTTTATTGCTGAAATCATCGAATTGGTTGAGAAGCTAATCGAGCGCGGTTTTGCATACGTTGCAGATAACGGTGACGTAATGTTTGAAGTGGGTAAGTTCAACGAATACGGCAAGCTTTCTAAGCAAGACCTTGATCAGCTTCAAGCTGGCGCGCGCGTTGATATCGAAACAGCAAAACGCAGCCCTCTAGACTTTGTACTTTGGAAGATGTCTAAGCCGGGTGAACCAACGTGGGAGTCACCATGGGGGCCTGGTCGTCCAGGTTGGCACATTGAGTGTTCAGCAATGAACTCTTCAATCCTAGGTAACCACTTCGACATTCACGGCGGTGGTTCTGACCTTCAGTTCCCACACCATGAAAATGAAATCGCACAATCATGCTGTGCACACGATACACAATACGTGAACACATGGATGCACAGCGGCATGGTAATGGTAGACCGTGAGAAGATGTCTAAATCTCTAGGTAACTTCTTTACTATCCGTGACGTTCTTGGTCACTACGATGCTGAAACAGTGCGTTACTTCCTAATGTCTGGTCACTACCGTAGCCAGTTAAACTACAGCGAAGATAACCTAAACCAAGCACGTGCTTCGCTTGAGCGCCTGTACACATCTCTACGTGGTTTGGATCTAAATGCTGCTCCTGCTGGTGGTGAAGAGTACGTATCTCGCTTTACAGCAGCGATGAACGATGACTTCAATACACCAGAAGCGTACTCAGTTCTGTTCGACATGGCGCGCGAAGTTAACCGCCTGAAGACAGAAAACCTAGAGAAAGCGAGCGAGCTAGGTGCGCTAATGCGTGAACTAGCTGACGTGATCGGTATTCTTCACCAAGATCCTGAAGCCTTCCTAAAAGGTGATGCGGGTAACGATGATGAAGTGGCTGAAATCGAAGCTCTGATCAAGCTGCGTAACGACTCTCGTGCTGCGAAAGATTGGGCGAATGCAGATATGGCTCGTGACAAGCTGACCGAAATGGGCATTGTTCTGGAAGATGGTCCAGAAGGCACAACGTGGCGTCGTAAGTAATTGAATTTTCATTTTTAAAGGGCTGATAATTCAGCCCTTTTATTTTCCATTTCCATAAATTAAAACTTTAACTTTAGGTAATGCTCTGTGGCTCAGATGTATTTCTATTACTCAGCAATGAATGCGGGTAAATCAACAACGCTTCTTCAATCCTCTTTCAACTATCAAGAACGCGGCATGACGCCAGTTATTTTTACGGCTGCGCTAGATGATCGTTTTGGTGTCGGTAAAGTGAGCTCTCGTATTGGTCTTCAATCTGACGCACATTTATTTCGTCAGGATACCAATTTGTATCAGGAGATCGCAGCTCTGAATGAGGTTGAAAAACGTCACTGTATTCTTGTTGATGAGTGTCAGTTCTTGTCGAAAGAACAAGTTTATCAACTTACTGAAGTCGTTGATAAGTTGCATATTCCAGTATTGTGTTACGGCCTTCGCACCGATTTTCTAGGCGAACTTTTTGAAGGCAGTAAGTATCTATTATCTTGGGCAGACAAGCTGGTTGAGCTCAAAACAATCTGCCATTGCGGCCGCAAAGCGAATATGGTTATTCGTACCGATGAACACGGCGTGGCAATTAAAGAAGGCGATCAAGTTGCGATCGGCGGTAACGATAAGTATGTCTCCGTATGCCGCCAACATTACAAAGAAGCGCTCGGTAAATAAGCCGTATTGATACAGAAAAGCCACCGAACTTGGTGGCTTTTTGTTGTCGGTTAGAAAAAGTTAGACTAAGTCAAAACCAAACCGCTCGAGTAAAACCTGGTAAGAAGATTCGACTTGCTGAGGGATGTTCTGCTCGGTTTGAAATCCTTTCTCTGGATAGCTTTTTACGCGAGAGAAATCTTCCATTAGTGCTTCTAGCACCATCATTAATGGCATGTCTTCATTAATGTATTCAAAAAATGGAAGAGCCGCAGAGCTTACTTGGAGCTGAGTGTAGGGTGACTGCCACTGTTTTTCAAATGTCGCGATTGCTCTACGCTCCATAAACGGTTTTTGTACCAGAATAAACGAGGAACACTGTTTTCCTTCCTCTTTTAATCGTTGCTCAGTAAAGCGAACATTTTCTCCACTGTTTGTGGATTCAGTTTCGAGCAAAATTGCTTCACTTGGAACGCCCGACATCTTTGCAATCTCGGCAAAGGTTTCTGCTTCGCTTTTTTCAAACAGTCCATCTGTGAAGCGACCTTCACCCCCTGAAAATACAATCAAAGGTGCCAACTTTTGGTGGTAGAGCTTGGCAGCGTGCTCCGCTACACGCACATCATTACTGCACATCACAAACAAACAGTCCGCAGGTTTCAGTTCATGTTTGAGTTGCATGTAATCCCAAAGCGTTTCTATATGTCTATAGAGTCTCATAGCGCATCCAAAGTTGAATTGAAGTGAAATCGATAACCAAGTGAGAGTAGTTTGTCAGCAAGAATACGCTTGTCAGCTTGCTCTGTGACGGGTGGAAGAGGTATCTCACTTCCGATTTTGTTTATGGCAGCTTGGTAGAACTCAGCCTTGCTGACAGTATGAGGTGTAGTAACGTTAATGACTTGGTTGCTTAAATTGCCTAAGGCAAATTTCGCAGCCGAGACAGCATCATCTTGATGAAGCATATTAGCTGGTGCTTTACGACTAACTTGTTGAAGCCTTGCTGCAAAGCGAGATGGGTGTCTATCTGGCCCGATTAATCCGCTACAACGTAGAATAACAAAGTTAATATTCGAGTCGATAACATGCTGCTCTGCTTGAAGCATAATACGTGCATTGTCAGAGAAATAAGGGCTTTCGGCTGCTAAAGAGAGTGACGCGTCAGCTTCTTCCATATCGGAAGCAAGGTTAGGGTAAACCGTGGTAGAGCTGATCATGAGAAGTTTTTCAACGTTGTTTTGCTTAGCTGCGTTGGCAAGTATTTGCCATTGCTGTGCATATTCTTGACCGCGTCCTTTACGAAATCCTGGAGGAAAAGCACCGATAACGTGCGTAATTTGATGCTGTTTGAGCAGCTCATCTAGCCGTGCTGTGGCGTTCAATTGATTGAAATCGAACAATGCGGAGTGAGTTAATGAGGTGGGTAACTCTTTTAATCGAGTTTGGCTACGACGAGTGACGACAACATAGTGTCCATCTTTCATCAATGTTTCTGCTAGCGGAGTTCCGAGCCAGCCTGCACCTACGATCAATGTATTTGCCATTTGGGTCTTCCTACTTACTTATGTCTGCCCGAATAGGTTGAGCAGTTCTGCTTTGGCTTGTTGATGGAGGGGATCTGAATGCCATTTCTGGTGCTGAATAAGGTCAACATTGACTTGCCAAGCCAGTTTTGTGAAATCATCCCCAACTTTTTTTAATGTATTAGGTGAATACGCGACTAAATGCTGTGGTAGAAAGCACCAACCAAACCCTTTATTCGCCAATTCCAACAAAATATAGTAGTTATCAGCGTACCAGATATCTGGGCTAAATGCTTGATTGAGACCACATGGCTCTGCACTTTTGGATCGTATGACCAATTGACGATGTTGTTTTAGTTGATCAATGTGAGTGATTTGCTGCTTTGCTAAAGGATGCGTTGAAGAGACATAGACATCAAATGCAATATTGCCAAGATTGGTGAAATCGATGTGCCTTGGCATTTGTAAATCACTCAAAATAATCCCAGTCGTGGCGCGTTCCGACTTAACCAATTCAATGATATCAGGGCTTGATGCCGTTAAGCATTCAACTTGTAAGTGTGGAAAGCGTAGCTCTAACTTCTTTAGCACATCCGGCAAGCGAGTCAGAGGAATCCCTTCATCAATAGCTAAGGCTAATTTGTTCGTTGGCGTGGAAAAGAGCTGCGATGCCCTATTGTTTAGGCGGTCGAGTTGGCTGATTGTTGCTTGTGCATAGGGTACGAGAGCGAGGCCATTCTCAGTTAATTTAGGGTACCTGCCTGATCGATCAAAAAGCTCAACGCCACAGTCGATCTCCATATTCATGATGTGCTGGCTCACTACAGATTGAGCTCGCCCCAGTTTTCTAGCTGCTCCTGAAAATGATCCTGCTTCTGATGTAGCAATAAAAGCTTGCAGTTGTTCGATGGTAAACATATCGCTTAAACCGATGGTATCTAACTTTTGGTTATCTAAATAATAGATAAAATTCTAAGCATTGAGTAGAACTATTTGGACAGAGAAATATGACTTGTAACGAACGAATTTTTCATGCAGTACTTTTTGAGTTAATCGCACTCGCGATTATTGTACCAGCGGCTTCATTGATCACTGGAAAGGGCTCTAGTGATCTTGCGTTGGTTGGGGTCGGGTTGAGCATGTATACCGTGCTATGGAACTACATCTACAACTTGTACTTTGATAAGTGGTTTGGTGACAATCGAGCTGAGCGAAGTTTAGCGATGCGGCTTGGACACACTATTGGTTTCGAGGGAGGATTAATCTTTATCTCTCTACCTGTGATTGCCTGGTTCTTAGAAATTACGCTTCTTCAAGCTCTAATGCTGGAAGCCGGCTTCCTCGTTTTCTTCCTATTTTATGCCACTGGTTTTAACTGGTTGTATGACAAGGTTCAACCATTTAGCAAAATGAAAAAGCGATTATTGCCGCAGGCATCGACAGGAAAAATATAGGACTAAAAAACGCCACCGAGTTCGGTGGCGTTTTTTGTTCAAATTACACAGACAAAACTCTTAAAATCTTATCTGCATGTTCTGCAACTTCAATGCCTTCGTCTGTTAGATAACCACCGTCAGGCTGTGTACAAAGTTGCTTCTCATATAGACGAGCAACGGCTGCCTGCATTTCTTCTGACGCGTCTGTATGAACTTTAATACCAGTTGCAGCACTACTTAGGTCGAACTGAAGAAGTAGATTCAATTCGGCGATATGTTCAGCTGAATATTTCATAAATGATTCCTTTGCGCTTTTTTTACCAAGCTAGTCTGAAAAGTAGCGTTGGGCAACATTCAACGACAAGAAGTGTTAAGTATGGCGCTATCAGGCTGATATAACGCAGGATCTTTGTTCGAAAGGCCGAATACTTGTTAAGTATCAATGATACTTACGGTAGCGAATGATAGGCGCTATTTATTGCTTGATCTCCCAATAACAACGATTTTAGTAAACACGCCAAATAGCACTTGAAAAAATAGGGAAATAGAGCGATTATCCGCGCCTCTTTAAATGTTTCTAAATGTTACACCAGAATGAACTTTAATCAGTTTGACTCACTATTACCGCCACAAGCTGCGGAACGCGCGGCTGAAGTGGGGGTAGGCAAAGCAACGAAAGCTCCAATCAAATCTTTTCTGCTCGCCATTTCTGCGGGGCTTCATATTGGTATTGCTTTCATCTTCTATACCACAGTAACGACAGGCGCAGGCGAGCTGCCTTGGGGCATTACACGACTCATTGGTGGTCTGGCATTTAGCCTTGGTTTGATTTTGGTGGTGGTTACTGGCGGCGAGCTTTTCACTAGCTCTGTGCTGACACTAGTTGCGCGTGCGAGTGGAAAAATCTCTTGGCAAGCACTTATCAAAAACTGGTTGGTGGTTTACTTTGGCAATATGGTTGGGGCCATTTTGCTCGTGGCCTGTATGCTAGTTACCAAGCAATATATGTTTGATCATGGCCAAGTTGGTCTCAACGCGATGGCGATCTCCCAACACAAATTACATCATGGTTTCTTTGCCGCTGTTGCGCTTGGCATTATGTGTAACGTATTAGTTTGTATTGCAGTTTGGATGACGTTTAGTGGGCGAACATTGACAGATAAAATCGCGGTCATGATTTTGCCTGTGGCTATGTTCGTGTCGGCAGGTTTTGAGCACTGTATTGCGAATATGTTCCAAGTACCTATGGCGATTGGTATTAAGTACTTTGCGCCAGAAGCGTTTTGGCAAATGACAGGGGCAGATATTGCAAACTACGCGGACTTAAACATGATGGGGTTCATCGTAAACAACCTAATTCCAGTTACGATAGGAAACATTATTGGTGGTGGCGTATTTGTTGGCATGTGGTATTGGATGATTTATCTACGCGATGAAGATAACCATTTGCGATAAGTTTAGAAGATCACAAGAAAGGCGAACCAGATGGTTCGCCTTTCTTTTTATTTGTCTCTGCAAATGTCAAATAAGTCGAGTCATGCTAAATCAACTCTTCGTTGATGCCAAAATCGGTTGGGAGCCAATGAGAAGTTACTTCCTTTGGTTCTTGAACTAGCCAATCCAGAGGTGCATCGGACAGGAGTTCATCGTAATTTTCTTTGATCATTAAGACATCCATGTACGTCTCTCCAAGTTTGTGGTCACTGCCTTTACTTTAAAATTAGAACATGTCAGTCACGTGATCAATGCATGACGATTCGATTGATCACTTATGTTGCTATGTTTCTGGTTGCGTATAGGTTTTGGGGGCTTATCCACATTTTCTGTGGATAACCTGTATCAAAGGTCGTGCGTATCTAAACTTACAAAGAAAATTTCATAAAATTAGAGGCTTATATCAAAAAGAATTCTACCTGACTTTTCATCTGAAAGCGTCTTGATGAGTGCTCGAAGAATAGTTGAGTTATTCAGTTATAAGTACGTTCGACTTGGCAACATGAGTTGTTTAACGGGCTTTACCCACAAGCGCCAACTAACCGTGAGTTTTGGTCGATTCGGGTTGCTCGATTTTTATCTTGATTCGGCCTTCTTTGGTTTGTACCCAGCGCAATGTCATTTCTAACGTTATGGTTACGGAGGCACTCAACATGACGAAAATAGCCAGCATAATTACTAACTGGTATTTAATCGCAACCATCGGGCTCGCGCCACCTAGAATTTGACCGGTCATCATACCCGGTAAGGTAACCAGCCCTGTAGTGGCCATAGAAGCTAAAGTCGGGGCAAGGGACTTTCTAAGAGCATCCTGAATGAAGGGGAAGGATGCGTAGCGAGGAGAGGCTCCAAGTGAGATTGCAGCCTCATATTCTGCTTGTCTCTGCTCAAAAGCCGTAAACAAATTCTGAAGAGCGATGATATTACTACTCAAGCTGTTACCCAATAACATACCAGCAAGTGGGATCATGTACTGCGCATTGTAAATAGGGGATGGTTGCACTAAGCCTGCTGTAATTGCTATCAGAAGTGGTATTAGACCACAGGTAAGGCCCGTTAGTAGCGGAAGCATAAGTGGCTTTTTAGGTAAGCGAGCTTTTCCCGCAATTGAGCTGGCACCAATCAGTAGCATGATGGCAAGCCAAAGTATATTGACAAGTAAGCTGTTTAATTGAAAAAGATATTCTAAATACACGCCAATCAATATGAGCTGAAGTGTCATTCGGATAACACTGATTATGGTGTCTTTTGCTATCCCTAATTTGTAGCGGGCATTGATAAAGAAGGGGACCAATAAAATCAAACCAAACAGTGCCAGTTTGACCCAGCTTATATCCACCACGTTATCCATAATCGCTCCTTGAAAATACGCGAATAATTGTATCTAAGCCTCCCCTTTATATGAACCACTATGTGCACTTTTTGCTGTTCTTAAAGTAAACCTTGAGTGCTATTTTAGACATTAATACGCAGCATTCTGTTTACAAGTGGTTATCTTTTTCGGAGTTTTTAAGTCGATTTATGGCATGGTAATTACGATTTAAATGTGATCGATGTTTCTTAAATGTTGGTTATTTAACAACTCCTTAAAAGACTTATTTTGTCACATCTGTTCATGTTTTTTAATAAATAACATCAATCCATCATATCTCTGGATGAGCTCAAAAAAGTGTTGAATTACAAGGTCTGAGGTCGCTTATTTGATTGAACCCTACTATTAGTATGGTCTAACATTTTCCATTAGAGATTGTAAAAAACTTAAGCTTGGTTACGCGGGCTTTTCAATAACACTAGATACAAAATAGGCAAATGTATGAGTGATGTTAATAAAATTGAGAGTGGTGAAAAACGCTCCCTGGAGTGGAAGTCGTTCCTCTTCATTGCAGTTGTTCTCTTCCCAATTCTGAGTGTGGCCTTTGTTGGCGGCTACGGGTTCATCGTTTGGATGTTGCAAGTCTTCTTCTTTGGGCCTCCAGGCGCGCACGGCATGTAAGCCAGTGAGCTCATAACCACACTTTTGAAAAGATTTTAAGAGAGCAAATAATGAAATCATTAATCATTAAACTGTGGCGTACCATGACGCGCCCAGCTGTACATATCAGCCTAGGTGTGCTGACTATGGGCGGCTTTATTGCTGGTGTTATCTTTTGGGGTGGCTTTAACACCGCTCTAGAAGCAACCAACACAGAAGAATTCTGTATTAGTTGTCACACAATGCGTGACAACGTGTACGTTGAGCTACAAGAAACGGTGCACTGGAAAAACCACTCTGGTGTTCGTGCTACCTGTCCTGATTGTCACGTTCCACATAACTGGACAGATAAGATCGCTCGTAAGATGCAAGCTTCTAAAGAAGTATTTGCACAAGTATTTGGCAACTACGACGAACCGGGTGTGTTCGAAGAGCGTCGTATCGAACTTGCTAAACACGAATGGGATCGTTTCTCGGCAAACAAATCTCTGGAGTGTAAAAACTGTCACAACTATGAATCGATGGATTTCGAGCAAATGTCTCCTACGGCTCGTATCCAAATGAAGCAAGCCGCTGAGAAAGATCAAAGCTGTGTTGACTGTCACAAGGGTATTGCGCACAACCTACCAGCAGGCATGGACAGCATTGGCGGTATCGTGGGTGATCTAGAGGGTATGACTTCTAACACGGATTACGGCGTTGGTCAGCAACTCGTGAGCGTTCGTCACCTACCAATTTACTTTGATGCGCAAGGCAGTAAAGAAGCTGGTCTTCTTAATCCTGCATCGACCGTTAAAGTTCTTGAAGACAAAGGCGAATTTGTTGAGATCGAAATTGACGGTTGGCGCAAAGCAAAAGGTTTTGGTCGTGTAATTCAAGAAGACTTCGGTAAGAACATTGCGACTGCGTCTCTGATGAAAGAAGCAGCAACAGACAGCAACATTGTGACGACTGGTGAGAAAAAAGTGGATGAGCTAACAGGCCTTCCTTGGGAAAAAGTAGCGGCGAAAGTATGGATTAAGAAAGAGTCTATGCTGAACGACATCAATCCTGTTTGGGAAAAATCTCGTGAAGCCTACAAGACCAATTGTTCTGTATGTCACACTCAACCTGCGGAAGCGCACTTCGACGCGAACACCTGGCCAGGTATGTTCGACGGTATGTTGGCGTTCGTTAACCTAGATACAGACAGTGAAGCACTGATCTTGAAGTATCTACAGAAACACTCTTCAGATTATGCTGAAGGTCACCACTAATAAGCGTCGGATTGGAGTAATTTTAAATGGCTATTACACGAAGAAGTTTTCTTAAAGGTGTAGCAACCACAAGTGCAGCGTCAGTAATTGGTCCTAGCTTATTGGCGTCCGCCTCTGCAAATGCCGTTGAGACGACAGGTACTTGGAAAGTAACCGGTTCTCACTGGGGCGCGTTCCGCGCCCACATCTACGCGGGTAAAGTTCAAGAGATCAAGCCGCTAGAGCTAGACAAAAACCCAACAGAAATGTTGAACGGTATCAAGGGCATTATTTACAGCCCTTCACGTGTGCGTTACCCAATGGTTCGTCTAGATTGGTTGAAGAAACATAAATACAGCGCAGATACGCGCGGTAACAACCGTTTCATTCGAGTAACTTGGGATGAAGCGCTAGACTTGTTCTACCGCGAACTAGAACGTATTCAAAAAGACTACGGTCCATGGGCGCTACACGCAGGTCAAACGGGTTGGAACCAAACAGGTTCATTCAACAACTGTACCGCGCACATGCAACGTGCAGTAGGTATGCACGGCAACTTCATCACGAAAGTAGGTGACTACTCGACGGGTGCAGGTCAAACCATTATGCCTTACGTACTTGGTTCAACCGAAGTTTACGCACAAGGTACGTCTTGGTCTGAAATCCTAGAGAACTCTGACAACATCGTTCTCTGGGCTAACGACCCAGTGAAAAACCTTCAAGTAGGTTGGAACTGTGAAACGCATGAGTCGTTCAAGTACCTAGCACAACTAAAAGAAAAAGTAGCGAAAGGTGAGATCAACGTTCTATCTGTAGACCCAGTGAAGAACAAGACTCAGCGCTACTTAGAGAACGATCACTTGTACATCAACCCGCTGACAGACGTTGCATTCATGCTTGCTGTGGCGCACGTGCTGTACAACGAAGATTTGTACGATAAGAAGTTCATTGATACTTACTGTCTCGGCTTTGAAGAGTTCATTCAATACGTTCAAGGTAAGACAAAAGATAAAGTAGAGAAAACACCAGAGTGGGCTGCGGCTATCTGTGGCGTGAAAGCGGACAAGATTCGCGAATTCGCGCGTATGCTAGTAAGTGGTCGTACACAGATCCTGATGGGTTGGTGTATCCAGCGTCAAGAGCACGGTGAGCAGCCATACTGGGCAGCGGCTGTGGTTGCTGCAATGGTTGGTCAAATCGGTCTACCTGGCGGTGGTATCTCTTACGGTCACCATTACTCAAGTATCGGTGTGCCTTCTACTGGTTTCGCGGGCCCTGGTGGTTTCCCTCGTAACCTTGACCAAGGTATGAAACCGAAGTGGGACAACAACGACTTTAACGGTTACAGTCGTACTATCCCAGTTGCACGTTGGATCGACTGTCTGCTAGAACCTGGCAAAGAGATCAACTACAACGGCGGTAAAGTGAAACTGCCAGACTTCAAGATGATGGTTATCTCGGGTTGTAACCCATGGCACCACCATCAAGATCGTAACCGCATGAAGAAAGCGTTCCGCAAACTTCAAACGGTTGTAACGATCGAGTTTGCTTGGACTGCAACATGTCGTTTCTCTGACATCGTTCTACCTGCGTGTACGCAATGGGAACGTAACGACATCGACGTGTACGGTTCATACTCGAACAAAGGTCTGATCGCGATGCATCGTCTCGTCGATCCATTGTTCCAATCTAAGCCTGACTTCCAAATCATGAGTGAACTAACTCAGCGTTTTGGTCGCCGCGAAGAATACACTCGTGGTATGAGCGAGATGGAGTGGATCGAAAGCCTATACAACGATTGTAAGAAAGCGAACGAAGGTAAGTTCGAAATGCCAGAATTCAATGAGTTCTGGGAGAAGAGCGTACTAGACTTCGGTGAAGGTAAACCTTGGGTTCGTCACGCGGACTTCCGTAAAGACCCTGAGCTTAACCCTCTAGGTACGCCGTCTGGCTTCATCGAGATCACGTCTCGTAAGATCGGCCGTTACGGTTACGAACACTGTCAAGAGCACCCAATGTGGTTCGAAAAATCAGAGCGTTCACACGGTGGTCCTGGTTCAGATAAATACCCATTCTGGTTGCAGTCTTGCCACCCAGATAAGCGTCTTCACTCTCAAATGTGTGAGTCTGAAGAGTTCCGCGCGACTTACGCGGTACAAGGTCGTGAGCCGGTTTACATCAACCCAGCGGATGCCAAAGCAAAAGGCATCAAAGATGGTGATTTGGTACGTGTATTCAACGGTCGTGGTCAGCTGTTAGCTGGTGCTGTTTTGACTGACAGCTACCCACGTGGCGTTATTCGTATCGAAGAAGGTGCATGGTACGGTCCTCTAAACGAGAAAGAGGGCGCAATCTGTACCTACGGTGATCCTAACACGCTGACGCAAGACATCGGTTCTTCTGAGCTTGCACAGGCGACTTCTGCGAACACATGTATCGTAGACTTCGAGAAGTTCACAGGTAAAGTGCCACCAGTCACTTCATTTGGTGGTCCGATCGAAGTTGCTTAATTAGTGCAGTTTGCATAAATCGAAATACCAGCCTCAGGGCTGGTATTTTTTTATCAAAATTTCAGTGAGCGTTGTCTCAATAGTAACTTCATAACGTTAAACGAGACTGGTATTCGTGATGATGGTAACGAATTGGGTGAGACAAGCAGGAGATAATGCGCCAAGCTAAACAATAATAATTAAGTGAGTAGACCCATTATGGCTCAGAGCATTCAATTAGCAAATCACACTGAGATCACTGTGAATAACAATGACTTCCAAGTTGAAGTCGAGGGTAATCAATTACATTTTTCTTTTGCTGGTCTTCACAATAAAACCTTTACCGACCGTGAAGTGTTATTCGAAATGTCGTTTTTGTACGAGCACGAGGCCAACGTAATTGGGGATGGTTTTCAAATGTTGGCGCAAACGGCGGGAACGATCAATCACCCCGTTGATATTGGTCGCTGCCCAGACAATAATCCTTCTTATCGAATCTACCCTAAAGATGCCCCTAAGCGTTATTACAACTATTTAGTGGTGGAAGGTTCAGCGGGCTACACATTATTTGGCTTCACATCATGTCATCGCTTTGCAGGCTATTTTGATGTTGTGCTGCGTGATGGGCATTGGGTTTTATCAGCCGCAATTGATGGTGAGTTGACTCAAGTGGCGGATTGGGAAAGTAATCAACTTGAGTCCGTGGCGGTACTCTGCGGTCAATCACTGTCCGAGCTTTATCAAACCTATGGCGAGATGATTGCAGAGCATCATCCTGTTCGCCAAGGTGTGACACAAGATGCGCCTGTTGGTTGGTGTTCGTGGTACGCGTACTACGCAGACGTGACAGAGCAAAACATCATGCAGAACGTAGATTGTATGCAAGATAAGCTCGAAGACCTAGAGTGGGTACTTCTGGATGATGGCTATCAAGCCTTTATGGGCGATTGGTTAACCCCATCAGATAAGTTTTCTGGTGGCGTAAAAGAGCTCATTCATAACATCCGTGCAAAAGGAAAAAAGCCGGCAATTTGGATGGCGCCTTTCATTGCACAGCCTGAGTCGGAGATCTTCAAACAGCATCCAGAGTGGTTTGTTCGCCACAAGGATGGTGGCTTACTTAAAGCAGAAGATGTCACATACGGTGGTTGGCGATGCACGCCTTGGTACATACTCGATACCTCAAACCCAGAAGTACAAGACCATCTGACGCATGTAGTCTCTGTCATGAGACAAGAGTGGGGCGTTGAGTTGTTCAAGCTAGACGCGAACTATTGGGGCACCTTAAAAGGTGTTCGTAAACAATCTGGTATTACAGGCGTTGAGGCGTATCGCTTAGGAATGGAAGCGATTGCCAAAGGCGCTGGTGATGCGTGGCTTTTAGGTTGCAACGCGCCAATGTGGCCATCTCTGGGGCTTGTGGATGCAATGCGTGTTTCTGACGATGTAGAGCGTCATAGTCGTCGATTCGAACAGATAGCCAAAGAAACCTTTTACCGTAGTTGGCAGCATCGAAAATTGTGGCAAATTGACCCAGATTGCGCCACGTTCACTTCATTAGCTAATCAATCTGCATCCAGAGAAGAGTATGAATTTCATCGCACGGTGTTATTAGCGAGTGGTGGTTTGCTGCTGTCTGGTGACCCGCTCCCTGAGATTACGCCGTTTGCTAAGAAGACACTGTCTAAGCTCATGTTACGTCAACAACGTAACCAACAATCTGCAAAGTTTACCGCTTTGAGTTTAAATCACGCGTTTTTAAAACTAACGACGAAGAATGACCTCCATTGTTTGTTTAATTATGCGAGTTACGGAGCGATGGAATTTACGCTGACGTCTGATCAACCGGTGGACTGGTATGATTACTGGACAGGGGAAAAGCTAAACCAAGAACCTTGCCAGTTGTTAATGGTGAGCGTTGATAAAGGGCTCAATGCGAAAGCGATCGTTACAGCATAACGTGAAGTAAATCGCCCAATACCAAGATCAAGAAAGGAGCCTATTGCGGCTCCTTTCTCGTTTTGATGCTCTGGGCGTTAGAACTCGAATAAAAAGTAATACCCGTATCCAACAATAAACGCAGGAATGGACGAGTAAATAGTCGCGACCAAAGCAGCTTTCGGTGCCATTGCAATGGCGGGGAATAGGGCGTCACCATCGTTAGAAATCGCATTGGCCAGTTGCGAAGAAAGTGGCGCTGCACCAGAGATGTACAGGCTAGTGACTAAAATTTGCGGACCACAACCAGGTAGCATACCAATGGCTAAGCCAGCTAATGGCATCCATATCCCCCAATGAGAAAAGGTTTCTACAAGGTCGAGTCCAGAAAAATAGGTCGTCAGTTCAAACGCCAGAAACGCCACGATCACCCAAGCACTGACGAAGTTTGTGTCTTGAGCCGCTTTTTGAATTGGGTGCGAGTCCACAATTTTTTCATCTTCAGAGACTGTTGACTGATAATCGCCGAGCTCTTTTGTCATCGCCCACAACGACATTGTGATCACTGCAAAGATAGCACCCAGCCATTCAATGGTGTTGGCTTTCAAAGATAGCAACTGATTAATATCGATTTGGAAAGACATTAACACAGCAACGACACTAGCAGGCACAATAAGCCATTTCCAAAATGCGCCTTGTAGATTGATTGCACGTTGTTCAAGGGGTGTATGTCGGTCTGTCTGGTGTTGGCAACAAGCATGTGTCTGAGGTGCTTCTTTTGGTTCTGGTCGCAGAAAGTTATCAGCATGAAAAGCATTAACGACTAACCCTGAAAGAGTACCCACGATAATGCCTAATCCAACCACGCCTAATCCAACACTTGGTTTGGCGGCCAGAAGTAAAAAGGCAGCGTCACCCATTGTTGAAGTAAGTACCGCGACAATCGCACCAAATCCCACTCGGCCACTAATAAATTGCGTTGTCACAACAATAGCGCCACCACAGCCAGGCAAAGCACCCAATAAAGAAGCAAAGAAAACCTGATGATTACGCGAGCGATGGTATAGCTCGGTAATTCGATTGGTTTTCGACATAAAGTTTGAAAGATAATGATAAATAGCCAATGTGGCAGCAACATAGCATGACACTGCCCAGAATGAGTCGGATAGCGTCTGTACGGCAACGTCACGTGTATTTTCATTGCCTAGCAAAATGAGCATGACGATAGGGATCAGCAATCGCTTATAAGCTAAACGAAACTGAGTAGGCTGAAACAACTGTTGTGCAGAGTGTAAAAATTGGGTCGCGTTCATCGTTTACTCAAATGCAAATAGGAATAATTATCATTATATGTAAATGAGATTTATTCGCAATAGCATTGTGAACTTTTCTTCGTGTCAAACTCTCTGAAATCAGGTAAAGTGTCGGCCTTTGTGAGCAAACACGCCCTAATTAACTGTATTAGGCGGCGTATAAAATTGACTTGAATAGGAAGAAACATGATTCTAGTTGTAGGTCATAAGAACCCAGACAGCGACAGTATTTGTAGTGCACTCGTTGCAACTGAACTTCTAAAAGCGCGTGGCGTTGAAGCTATGCCAATTCGCCAAGGCGAAATCAACCGTGAAACTCAGCACATCCTAGAAGTTGCTGGCGCTGAAGTTCCTGAGCTTCGCACATCAGTTGCGGGTGAGACCGTTTGGCTAGTAGATTACTCAGATCTAGCACAAGCACCAGACGATATCGCAGAAGCTGAAATTGCGGGTATTGTTGACCACCACCGTCTAGGTGACGTGATGACAGTAAACCCAATGGAAGCATGGATCTGGCCTGTTGGTTGTACCAACACTGTTCTATTCAACATGTTCAAGATTGAAGGTCACGCGATTACTCCACAAATTGCTAAGCTAATGATGTCAGCAATTCTATCTGACACAGTAGGTTTTGCTTCTCCAACTTGTACACAAAAAGACAAAGATGCCGTTGCTGAACTAGCGGCAATCGCAGACGTACAAGATGTTGACGCGTTCACTAAAGATCTTCTAATTGCTAAAACAAACATCGAAGGTCTATCAGCGGCTGAGCTTGTTGAGAAAGACCTTAAAGGTTACCCATTCAACGGTCGTGACGTAGTGGTTGGTCAAGTTGAACTTGCAACTCTTGAGCAAGTTGACGGTATGATCGAAGCACTAGAAGCAGACCTAGAATCTCGTTGTGAGAAAGATAACCTAGCGTTCGCTGCTGTAATGCTAACAGACATCACGACTGCTCAAACTCGTCTTCTATACAAAGGTGAGTGGGCTGAGAAGCTTGTTAAGCACGAAAAAGACGGCATGCTAATGATGGAAAACACGCTAAGTCGTAAGAAGCAAGGTTGGCCTTGGCTTCAAACTGAGCTAGCTTAATTTTCTAGCATATACTTTAAATGCCCGCCTAGCTGCGGGCATTTTTCTATGGGAAATAGGAGACGAATATGTCTGAGCAACTGACCCAAGAGCAGATGGATACCATTAATCGCTACGATGAAGAGCAACGTTTAAAGTACTGCGTAAAAGAGATTGTGGCGAATCGTAAGGTTTGGATTCTGAAAGACGAACATGGCTGTGTCATGTTAAATACAGAAGATGATGATTGTGTACCAGTATGGCCAAACGAAGAGTTTGCTTTGCAATGGGCGAATGGTGATTGGGAAGATTGCGAGCCTGAGGCGATCTCTTTAAACAAGTGGCACAGCCGTTGGACCTCTGGTCTAGAGGATGACGAGCTATCGATTGTTGTATTCCCAAATCAAAATGAAGAAGGGGTCGTATTGTTTCCTGACGAGTTTGATTTTGAACTGCGCAAACAAGCGAGCCGCCGTTAGTTCTTTGATTAGTACCCATGCAATAAAGAAGCCTGCGTTAAAGCAGGCTTCTTTACATTTGAACGATTACATCTTTGATAAGCTATTTTGTTTGATGGCTTGGCGCTTTATAAAAGTGGCTTTCGACTAGTCGTTGAGTAATAGGATGCTCGGGATGAGTCAGTACTTGGTTGGTCTCGCCAAACTCGACCACTTCACCTTCATGCATCACCATCACTTTATCAGTAATATGCTTAACAATGCCAATATGCTGAGACACGTACACAAATGACAATCCCATCTCTTCTTGCAACTCGAGGAATAAGTTAATGATCTGCGAGCGCATTGCCATATCCAAACCGTTTAACGCCTCATCAGCGACAATGATGGAAGGTTGAAGAATAAGTGCACGAGCCAAACACACGCGCTGTTTTTGACCGGCAGCTAGCATTTGTGGATAAAAATAGGCGTGCTCAGGCAGCAATCCTACGCGGAGCAGGGTGTTCTTTACACGCTGCATGCGCGCATCTGGCGGCATGTTGGTATTTCGCTTTAGCGGACCTTCTAAAATACGACCAATCTGGATTCGTGGGTTTAACGATGTGTTTGGATCTTGGAAAATCATGCGGATGAGCTTGCAGCGTGTCGCGTAATCTTTGTGCTCCAATCGTTCGCCATTCACACGGATCTCTCCGGAGCTTGGTTCAACAACGCCAGCAAGCATACGAGCTAGTGTGGATTTTCCTGACCCGTTTTGACCAATAAAACCAATAGTTTGTCCTGGCTCTAAAGTAAAGCTTACCGGTTTAACTGCCTCATTAACCTGACGTTTGAACAGACGGGAGCGCGTAACAAATTGCTTCGATAAATTATCGACTTCAAGTAACGCACTCATGACTTTTTCTCCGTGTTCAATGGAAAGTGGCAGTTAAATTTATGATTCTTAATTCGTCTGGTGTGTGGAATTTCTACACATTGTTTCTGCGCATATGGGCAACGTGGTCCGAGGCGACAACCGATAGGTAGATGCTGCAATGGCGGAATCGAGCCCGGTAGGGATTGGAGTTTTTGCTTGTGTGGTACCCAATCATTAAAGTCAGGCATCGCTTTAAGCAAGGCATCGGTGTACGGGTGCTTGGGTGCCGCAATGATTTTACTGGTATCGGCAGACTCCACCGACTGACCACAATACATTACCGTAATACGTCCTGCCCACTGTGTTATGGTCGCTAAGTCGTGGCCGATAAGCAGAATGGTTGTGTTATTAAGTTGGTTCATGCGGCTCAACAGACGCAAGATTTGCGATTGGGTAATCGGGTCTAAGTCGTTGGTTGGTTCATCTGCTATCAGCAATTTAGGTTTGGTCGCAATCGCCATGGCAATCATGACCTTTTGACACTCACCATCAGTCAGTTCATAAGGGTAGCTACCCATTAAACGCTTGTGATCTTTAATACCCACTTTATGCAAAAGCGCGATGGCCTGTTTTTTACGCCATTTAAATCGCTCCCACCATTTCCCTTCAAATGCGCGAGATGGAATGGATTCAATCAATTGACGCCCGACTTCCTCTGAAGGGTCAAGACAAGTTGAAGGCTCTTGGAAAATCATCGCAATATCACGAGCAATGACGCGCCGACGCTCTTTTGGCGTAAGCTGAAGCAAGTCAATATTGCCAAGGCGCATACGGTCAGCGGTGATGCGCCAGTTATCTTTACTTACCCCGACAATCGCTTTTGCAACTAAGCTTTTTCCAGAGCCAGACTCACCTACAAGACCACGAATTTCGCCTTCGTTCAAAGTTAGGCTCATTCGGTCAACGGCTTTGACCAACCCTTGAGGTGTTTCGATCTCAATGGTCAAATGTCGAATATCTAACAACGGCATTATTCGATCCCCGCATTAAGCGCTTGACGTACACCTTCACCTACTAAGTTTAGGGTAATAACAGTAAACATGATGGTCAGGCCGGGTAGGGTCACTGTCCAAGGTGCAATATAAATAAGCTCGACAGAGTCACCTAATATTGCTCCCCACTCGGTGCTTGGGGCCTGTGCACCTAGGCCAAGAAAACCCAGTGCCGTAATATCTAAAATCGCAGCAGACAGCGCGAGTGTGATTTCAGCGGCAATGACCGTCAGAATGTTAGGAAGAATTGAACTCCACAGTAAGTAGAAATCATTAGCGCCATCAAGGCGTGCTGCCATTATGTAGTCTTTTTCAACTTCGGTGTGGACTGCGATATAAACAGAGCGAATAAAACGCGGAATCAAAGCTAAGCAGATTGCGAGTAAAATATTGAACCCACCAAAGCCGAGAAATGCCACAAAAATGATTGCTAATAACAGCGACGGGATCGACATGACGGTATCGAGCAAGTGGTTGAGAGTACTCGACAGTAAGCCTTTCGTCATACCTGCCAATACGCCAATTAAACAGCCTACAACGGCAGCAATTGCGGTGATGGCGACAGCAGCGCCAAATGTTAGCTGAGAGCCCATAATCAGGCGCGAAAGAATATCTCTACCTAAGTCATCGGTCCCCAAAAAGTAATCAACCGTTCCTGCTGGGGCCCATGATGGCGGCACAAGCAACTCACCTGACTGTGCTTGGGCGTCAAATGGTGCAAGTAGGGGGGCAAAAATGGTAATAAGGACGATAAACACCAAGCACCACAAGCCAAACATGGCTAGTCCGTTGGCGCGGTAGCTTCGCCAAAAACGCTCAAACTGTGTTGGAATACGCTCTTCCTGATAAACGTTATTTGTTAGCATACCATTCCTTTCGAACTAAAGGGTTAATCATCGCGCCAATCAAATCCGAGAGTATGTTAGCGGTAAGAACCAAAGTCGCAAGTACCATCACGCCAGCTTGGATAGATGCATAGTCTTGGCTTGCTAGCGCATCTAAAAGCCAACGACCAATACCTGGCCAGTTAAAAATAGACTCCGTGATGATAGCTAAGGTAATCATACTCGAAAGTTGAACACCAACTTTGGGAATGATAGGCGGTATCGCATTCCGCAATACATGTTGAGTTACGATTTCGCGGTTAGAAAGACCTTTGATTCTCGCTGCACGGATGTAGTTTTGGCTCATCACTTCCGCTACCGAGGAGCGCATTAGTCCGACAACCTGGGTGGTTGGAGCCAAAGCAAGCACCAAACATGGCAGCACCATATGCTCAATAACGCTTTGCAGTGCGTGAGCGCGGTATTCACCTTTCGCCATGAATGCGTCGATAATGGCAAATCCGGTTACATGATCAATTTCGTAAAGCAGGTCATATCGTCCTGCCACTGGAAAGAGTTGGTACTCTAATGAAAAAACCATGATAAGTAACAAAGCCACCCAAAAAATTGGGGCGGAATAACCAGACATTGACATGAATGAAATGCTGGTATCGAGCCATTTACCTTGCTTCATCCCAGCCACGGTTCCAAGTGGAATGCCGATCAAAAGGGACACCAAAAAGGCAAAGAAACACAATTCCAAAGTGGCTGGGAATACAACGGCGAGCTCGTCGTAAATCGCATTGCCGTTTTTACTTATGCCAAAATCGAGTTGAGAAAGGTTGATTAAGTAAGTTTGCCAGCCAGACCAAAAATCAACGTTTGCCCAGTGCGAGAGAGGGTCAAGGCGAAGCAGAGAAAAACCTACTAATGTAAGGATCATCAAAGTGATGATAAATAGGTTAAAGCGTCGAACGGTATACCAAAACATCAGTGAATTCTCTCAACTCTATCAAACGGTTGGGCATTGAAAGGGCTTGATTTGAAGCCTGTCAGCGATTTGTCGTGCACACGGAACTGCACGCCATGCGCCAGAGGAATAACCGGGAACTCTTGATTCAAAATGTTCTGTGCTTGGCGATATAGGTTCAAACGGTAACGCGGTTCTTGAGTTTCTAACGCCAAATCGAGCAAGAAATCGAAGTCATCGTTACACCACATGGACACGTTAAGGCCAACGCGGTCAGACTCGCAAGATAATAAAGGGCGGAAAAAGTTGTCAGGATCCCCGGTATCACCAATCCAACCTGTTAAAAGTAAATCGATATCGTTGATGTTCTCCAAATCCACACGTTCAAACCTATCATCGGTCAGTAGCGTTAATTTAACCCCAATATCGGCAAAATTCGCTTGGATTAACTCCGCAGTCTTACGAGGGCTTGGGTTAAAAGCACGTGGTTCAAGTGGTACCCACATGGTCAATTCTAGGCCGTCTTCGTAGCCTGCATCTCGAAGTAGTGCCAATGCATAATTCCGGTCATAACGAATTTTTACGCTATCTTTTTGATAAGCCCATGAATTAGGTGGTAGCAAAGTATAAGCTTGGGAGCCAGTTCCGTAGTAAACCGAATCTAAAATATTTTGACGGTTGATCGCTAAGTTAAGTGCTTGGCGAACTCGAGCATCACTCAGCGCGGTGGTTTCTGTGTTTATCGCAATAAAGGAAACGTTGTTAGCTGGTGTAGCCGTCAGCTCAAGGTTGTCATTTTCTTGAATGACAGGTATTTGGCTCGAAATAGGTGAAGAGAGTACGTCACACTCGTTTCTTAAAAGTTTAGCTAATGTACCCGTGCCTCTGTGAGATATATCGAATACCACTTGTTCCATTTTTGCTGGTGACTTCCAGTAATTAGAATGACGCTCTAATCGAATCAAGTCGTTCACTTGGTATTCTTTTAATTGATAAGGGCCGGTACCGATAGGAAGTTGGTCGATTTCTTCTTTATGATCTTTTGCAGCCAATTGCTGTCCATACTCCGAAGACAAGATAACCGCATGGCTGGTGGCAATATTGGCCAAGAAAGAAAAGTTTGGCTGAGATAACGTAAACCTTACCGTATGCTCATCTATTGCAACCACGTCTTGGAGTAGGTTTTGAAAATCTAACCCTGCAAACCATGGATAAAAACCACCACCTACTTGGTGAAAAGGATGGTCTACATCGATGATTCGCTTGAAGCTAAATACCACATCTTTTGCATTCAATGGGCGAGTGGGTGTGAACCAAGGTGTGGTTTGGAATTTAACACCACGTTTAAGCTTAAACGTGTATTCCGTCCCTGATTCATTTACTGACCAACTCTCGGCGATGCTTGCCACGGGCTGATGTGATTTAGGATCGAGCGTGAGCAGCGTATCGTACAGCTGCGGGCTCAGAGCCTCTGCGGTAATACCGCTATCAATAAGCTGAGGGTTAAACGTGGTCGGCTTACCTTGTCCGCAAAACACAAAGCCAGCTTTGCGAATATCATTGTGGTCAATTTCATCGCCACAAGCGGTCAGTAGGCTAATCCCAATAAGGCTCAGCGATAATCTTATAAAAGCATTCATAATATGAAATGTTCATTGGATCTTGCTCGTTTCGTTTGATCTTACTCTTTCAAAGCTAACAAGCGAAAATGATCTCGCTAATTTATCACCTTTGTGAACTCGCTCCAAACATAAAATCCATACACTGTAAGGTGTTATGCCATAAATGCATGCGAATTAGAGCGCAGTCACGAGCTCGTGTATTGATTGAGTACTCTCGGTCAAGTTAGCTTTGTCCGACCAAACCATATTTTCTAACCATCCCTCGTAATTGGTGATAGCTCAAGCCAAGTAGCTCGGCTGCTTGTCGTTGATTAAACTTGGCTTCTTCCAATGCACGATTGAGTAAATGGATATCTTGTTCCTCTTGCCATTGTTTATAGTCTAGAGGGAATTGGATGGTGTTGCTTGATGCTTCCTCTTCTTGTTGTTCTGCTTGTTTTGCACTATGGCCAAGCGCGCTGTGCCAAACCGTTTCAAAAGGATTGAAAACCAGTTCATCAATTGGGTGAGCATTCAGACCATGTTGGTAAATCGCACGTTCAATCACGTTTTTTAGTTCGCGGACGTTACCGGGCCATTCATATTCAATAAGCGACTGCTGCGCTTTTGGGGTAAAACCGACAAAGTATTCCAGTTGCAGTTCACGACACATTTTCATCGCGTAGTGCTCTGCTAAAGAGAGAATGTCTTCTTTGCGCTCGCGAAGAGGGGGTAACATAATGACATCGAAGGCTAGCCTGTCGAGCAGATCTGCACGAAAATCACCTTGCTCTGCCAATTTTGGTAGGTCGGCATTGGTTGCACAAACAAGTCGAACATCCGCATTGAGAGCGGTATGACCGCCAACTCGCTCATATTCACCATATTCAATGACACGTAATAGCTTTTCTTGAACTAAAAGTGGTGCGGTTGCCAGTTCGTCAAGGAACAAAGTACCGCCCTCGGCACGCTCGAAACGCCCTTTATGCTTACCTTTAGAGCCCGTGAAGGAGCCAGATTCATGTCCAAACAATTCGGAATCTATTAGCCCTTCGCTTAATGTCGCACAGTTGAGTGATAGTAGTGGTTTATCCCAACGTCTTGATAAATAATGCAAACGCTGAGCGATGAGTTCTTTACCCGTACCTCGTTCACCAATGATGAGGACAGGGCGCTCAATGGGTGCAAGTTGTGATACTTTATCTAGTACAGCGAGAAAAGCAGGTGATTCACCAATCAGGTTTTGCTTCATAAAGTCCTTCTTATTTAACAGCCGAGCCATGATTTAGACATAGAGTTGGTAAATTTCACCAACAGTTGGTGAAAAACATCATAGCACAATAGTGTGTAACGACAACAAAATGAATAACGCTCTGATTTAAAAGAAAATTATAAGTTGGCACGTTACTTGTTATATATTCAGGGAGACACAAGGTTAATCACCACCTTGTCGAGTTTTAATAGGAAAAAAGAGGAGTTCCGTTATGGGTATTTTTTCTCGATTTGCAGATATCGTTAACTCAAACATCAGTGCATTACTGGACAAGGCGGAAGATCCTGAAAAAATGATCCGTCTTATCATTCAAGAAATGGAAGACACACTTGTTGAAGTGCGTACTAACTCGGCTAAAGCGATTGCAGACAAGAAAGAGTTGGCTCGTAAGGTTGAAACGTTAGAAGAGCAAATTGGCGAATGGGGCCAAAAAGCGAGCTTAGCATTAGTTAAAGAGCGTGAAGATCTAGCTCGTGCAGCGTTAATTGAAAAGCAAAAGCTAGAGCAAGTGATTAAAGGCCTCCACACTGAGCAAACCTTAGTGGAAGAAACGATCGATAAGCTTACTGGCGAGATTGGTAAGTTGGAAAGCAAAATTGCTGAAACGCGCGCAAAACAGCAAGCACTAGCAATTCGTAACCAAACTGCATCTAACCGTCGTGATGTGCAAAAACACCTGCACACTAGCCGTACTAATGAAGCGATGGCGAAATTCGAGCAATACTCACGTAAAGTGGATGAAATGGAAGCGGAAGCAGACCTGTATGCTCAAACCGGTAATGCTAAATCGCTAGAACAAGAGTTTGCAGAGTTGCAGGCACAAGACGAAATTGAAAAAGAGTTGGCAAAACTGAAAGAACAGATGTCATCGAAAGATAAATAAGAAAGGAGCCATTTATGTCGGCATTTTTTATAGCAGGACCAGTGATTGTCTTTTTAATCTTTGTCGCTCCACTATGGCTCTTCTTACACTATCGCAGCAAACGCAAAACAGATAGTGCACTGTCGAGCCAGGATTTAGAGCGCCTTCAGGTACTATCTGAAAAAGCGGAAGCGATGCAGTCCCGAGTTGATACATTGGAGCGCATCTTGGATGCTGAGTCACCAACATGGAGACGCAAGTATGAATAATCGAGAACTGTATCGTGACCCAGTAAATGGCAAAATCTCCGGTGTTTGCGCCGGAATTGCCAACTACTTTGGTGCAGAAGTTTGGTTGATTCGTATTGTAGTGATTTCTGCAGCGCTGTTAGGTGGTACGTTTTTGGTATTGTTAGCGTACATCGCGATGGCGTTTATGTTAGAAAAGCAACCAGTAACGTATTCTGAAAATATCAGAGCGCAGCAAGAGCATACGCTCAAAAGTAAGCCTTGGCAGAAAGGGCAAAGCCCTGATCAACTGCTCAGTGTGTTGGAAAGGGATTTTGACCGTCTTGATGGCAAAATTCGTAACATGGAAGCTTATGTTACGTCTGATACATATAGGGTGAACAGAGAATTCAGCAAGCTCTAGGCATTTTGTATCCAAAGAAGATTTAACTGAAGCAGGCATAAAGCCTGCTTTTTTATCACAAATTACTAATTTTAAAGCACTATTAATCTTTTCTGCTCTGGAAGTTCGTTCAAAATTCATCTACTTTAAAAATAATCCCCCAATTTTTATGGATGAATGTAATGAGAAAATTGCTCATTCCTATTGCCATCTCGGCTGTCTTGTCGGGGTGCGGTAAAGAACTTCCTCCTGTTCCTGAACCTGAATCGCGCCCTGCGAAGCTATTTACAGTATCTGTTGGCAATGCCCAGTTTGAGCGACATTTTCCTGCCACGACGGAAGCTGGCGATAGAGCAGTACTGACATTTCGAGTTCCTGGGCTTCTTCAAACGATAGAAGTGAATGAAGGTCAAGTCGTTAGTAAAGGTGATGTTTTGGCGTCATTAAACCCAGATGAATATTCTCTGCTCGAACAGCAAGCTCGGGCAAATTTTTTGCTCGCAGATGTGCAATACAAGCGATACCAAAAGCTACGTAAAGACCAAGTAGTATCTGAGCAAGATTTTGATGAGGCAAAAGCGAATCACAACTCAGCAAAAGCTCAATGGAATCAAGCAAAGGCAAACTTAAGATATACCAAACTTGTCGCGCCATATGATGGCACTATTTCGTACATTCCAGCAGAAAACCATGAATATGTTGCCGCGAAAGAAGGGGTGATGAATATTCAGTCCAACCAACTCCTCAAAGTGATATTCCAAATCCCAGACTATCTTCTAAATCGTTACACGCAGGGGAGCGATGTCTCTGCCAGAATGATATTTGATGCGTTCCCCGAGCAAGCCTTTGACTTAACCTTTCAGGAAATCGATACAGAAGCCGATCCTAAAACGGGCAGTTACAAAGTCACGATGGTCATGGAGCGACCAGCAGAAATTGGCCTTTTGCCGGGAATGTCTGGCAATGCTTACCTCCTGTCCAAAAGTGCAGGAGCGACAAAGATTCCTAACTCCGCGTTGCTAGAAGAGAACGGCAAAACATACGTTTGGCGTGTCGATGAGCAAGGCATTGTATCCAAAGCCGCAATTGAGATGAATGACAAAAATCAAGTGTTAGCCGGGCTTAACGATGGCGACCAAATCATTATCTCGGGTGTCAGTGTAATTGAACCCGGAATTAAGGTAAGAGCGTGGATTAAGGAAAGAGGGTTGTAATATGAAAGGAATCATCTCTCTAGCGACTTTACTTTCAACGCTTTTTCTCGTTGGCTGTGGGGATAAGGCGCCAGAAAAAGAGCTCGAAACGCCACGAGTTAGGGTTACGTCATTAGCGGGAAACAAGGTGGACGACAACTTGTACTTCCCTGCGGTTGCGAATGCAGCGGATCGCTCTCATTTGAGCTTCAGAGTGGCAGGAGAAGTCAGCCGCATCATGGTAAAAGAGGGCGACAAAGTCACGAAGGGTGATGTTATTGCAACGCTAGATCCCACGGACTATGAGTTGGATGTAGATAATGCGAGTGCGCGTTTTTCTGTTGTCGACAGTCAGTATCGCCGCTCACGCCCTTTGGTTGATAAAGGCCTATTAGCTAAGTCTCAGTTTGATGAAATTGCAGCACAACGACAAATCGCCTTAGCTGAGCTTCAGTTAGCCAAACTTCGTCTATCATTTACTGCCTTAAAAGCGCCCGTGGATGGGATTATTTCGCGAGTTAATATCGACCAATTCGAAAATGTTCAAGTCGGACAGCATATCGTTAATATTCACAGCTTGGAGCGAGTCGAAGTGTTGATTCAGCTTCCAGACCGCCTCTATGTGAACCAACCGCCAACGGAAGAAAGGCTTACCGCGATCAAAGCATTAGTGCGCGTGCCCAGCGGTAACGAATATAACGCGACGGTAAAAGAATTTACGACTGAGCCCGATCCAACAACAGGTACGTTTACTGTCACACTGTCGCTTCCTATGCCGGAAGAAGAGTACATCCTAGATGGGATGGCTGTTGAAGTAACGTCTAAAGACGAGAATGTTGGGCTTGATCTCAACCTAGGAATTAATGTCCCTATCGAAGCCATTTTTAATGCGGATGGTGACGAGCTGGGGCGCGAAAACAAATTTGTTTGGGTACTGAATGACGACAATACGGTATCGCGCAAACAGGTGCGAGCAGGTAAGGCATCTAAAACGTCCATTCAAATCCTTGATGGTCTCATGCTCAAAGACAAAGTTGTGATTGCCGGTGTTTCTCGATTAAGGGATGGCATGAAAGTGGAAGTGATACAGGAAATGGCTACGCAGGAGGCCGGTCTATGAGCGATCTTAATAAATCAGTGCCTCAAAGTGATGATGATGTGACCGGTATTGCTGCGTACTTCATCCGAAATCGCGTCATCAGTTGGATGGTCGCACTGATATTTTTGATTGGTGGTATCGCCGCATTCTTTGGTTTAGGGCGTCTTGAGGACCCTGCTTTTACTATTAAAGATGCGATGGTAGTGACCTCTTACCCTGGTGCGACACCGCAACAAGTCGAAGAAGAAGTGACGTATCCAATCGAAAAAGCGATTCAGCAGCTTACTTATGTTGATGAAGTAAATTCGATTTCTAGCCGAGGCTTATCTCAAATCACGGTCACGATGAAGAACAATTATGGCCCTGATGATCTACCACAAATTTGGGATGAGTTGCGCCGTAAAGTGAACGACCTTAAAGGGACGTTGCCTCCAGGTGTGAATGAACCTCAAGTGATCGATGATTTTGGTGATGTTTACGGGATTTTGTTAGCGGTGACTGGCGACGGTTATAGCTATAAAGAGCTACTGGATTACGTCGATTACTTACGCCGAGAGCTCGAACTGGTTGATGGCGTGAGTAAAGTTTCGGTATCCGGGCAACAGCAAGAGCAAGTTTTCATCGAAGTATCGATGAAAAAGCTGAGCAGTATAGGTCTTGCTCCGGATACCGTGTTTAATCTTCTTTCGACGCAAAACGTGGTTTCTGACGCAGGAGCGATCAGAATTGGTGACGAGTACATCAGAATTCAGCCGACTGGCGAGTTCCAGAGTGTGGAGGAGCTGGGTGATTTGTTGATTACTGAGTCGGGCGCTCAGGGGCTCATTTTCTTGAAAGATGTTGCGGAAATAAAACGCGGGTACGTAGAAGTACCGAGTAATATTATTAATTTTAACGGAAGTCTTGCACTAAACGTGGGTGTTTCTTTTGCTGAAGGCGTCAACGTCGTTGAAGTCGGAAAAGCGTTTGATCATCGCCTTGCCGAGCTAAAGTACCAACAACCTGTCGGTATCGAAATCTCGGAAATTTACAGTCAGCCTAAAGAGGTGGATAAATCGGTTAGCGGTTTTGTTGTCAGCTTGGCTCAAGCTGTCGGTATCGTCATTATCGTACTTCTGTTCTTTATGGGGCTACGTTCGGGGCTGCTTATCGGTTTAATTTTACTGCTGACGGTGTTGGGTACGTTCATTTTCATGAAGTATCTCGCGATAGATTTGCAGCGGATTTCATTAGGTGCCTTGGTTATCGCGTTAGGTATGCTGGTGGACAATGCCATCGTTGTGGTTGAGGGGATTTTGATTGGTACTCAAAAAGGGCGAACTCGACTCCAAGCAGCGACCGACATTGTTACCCAAACAAAGTGGCCATTACTTGGGGCAACTGTGATTGCGGTAACTGCATTTGCGCCAATTGGACTGTCTGAAGACTCGACGGGCGAATACTGTGGCACTTTATTTACGGTTCTGCTGATCTCTTTAATGTTGAGCTGGTTTACCGCTATCTCGTTGACACCATTCTTTGCTGACATCTTCTTTAAAGGCCAGAAGATTAAACAAGGTGAAGGGGAAGAAAATGATCCATATAACGGGGTTATTTTCGTTATTTATAAAAAGTTTCTTCAGTTTTGTATGCGTCGTGCTTGGTTTACCGTTGTGGTGCTGATTGCGGGATTAGCGGCAAGTGTTTACGGGTTCACCTTTGTGAAGCAAGCGTTTTTCCCATCTTCGACAACGCCGATTTTTCAGTTAGATGTATGGATGCCAGAAGGAACTGATATTCGAGCAACTAACACAACGCTTAAAGAGTTAGAAAGTTGGTTAGCTAAGCAAGAGCATGTTGACCATATCACGACGACCGCGGGTAAAGGCTTACAGCGCTTCATGTTAACGTACGCGCCAGAGAAAAGTTATGCGGCTTATGGTGAGATAACCACTCGTATGGAAAACTACGATGCGTTAAAACCATTAATGGCGAAGTTTCGAGAGTATTTAAAAGCCAACTACCCAGAAATCAATTACAAGCTCAAACAGATTGAGTTAGGCCCTGGTGGTGGTGCAAAAATTGAAGCGCGTATTATTGGCTCAGATCCAACCGTCCTTCGTACGATAGCCGCTCAGGTCAAGGACATCATGTACGCCGACCCTCAGGCAACAAATATCAGGCATGATTGGCGTGAACGAACCCAAGTTCTTGAACCTCAGTTTAACGAGAGTCAGGCACGTCGCTATGGCATTACCAAATCGGACGTCGATGATTTCTTGTCCATGTCATTCTCTGGAATGACGATAGGCTTATACCGAGACGGCACGACGCTCATGCCCATCGTGGCTCGCTTACCTGAAGATGAACGTATTGATATTCGTAACATCGAAGGCATGAAAATATGGAGTCCAGCACAGAGTGAGTTTATCCCACTTCAACAAGTCACAATGGGTTACGACATGCGTTGGGAGGACCCTATTATTGTACGTAAGAACCGTAAGCGTATGCTCACTGTGATGGCAGACCCTGATATTCTAGGTGAAGAAACCGCATCGACATTGCAAAAACGCTTACAGCCCCAAATCGAAGCGATTCAATTACCACCAGGTTATTCCTTAGAGTGGGGTGGTGAATACGAATCTTCTGGTGATGCTCAAGAGTCGCTGTTTACTACCATGCCAATGGGGTACTTGTTCATGTTCTTGATCACTGTATTCCTATTTAACTCTATCAAAGAGCCACTCATTGTTTGGCTTACCGTACCGCTGGCGTTAATTGGCGTCACCACTGGTTTGTTGGCACTCAACACGCCGTTTGGTTTTATGGCATTGCTCGGCTTCTTAAGCTTATCGGGAATGGTGCTCAAAAATGGCATCGTATTACTGGACCAAATTGAAATTGAAATGAAGTCCGGTAAAGAGGCTTATGACGCGGTCGTTGATGCTGCGGTAAGTCGCGTCCGTCCCGTTTGTATGGCTGCTATCACGACGATCCTTGGTATGATCCCACTGTTGCCAGATATTTTCTTCAAACCAATGGCGGTTACGATTATGTTTGGTTTGGGTTTTGCGACAGTCCTGACACTGATTGTCGTGCCAGTGTTGTATCGTTTGTTCCATAAAGTGGCAGTACCGAAACAGGCTTAGTGCTACTGATATAACGATGAAAAGTATTGCGCCTCTAGCTCATCAGTTAGAGGCGCTTTTTAAGGAAGAATAATGACAGAACAAAAAACGTGTGCGTGGGCGATGAATCACCCATTAGAGCGCGAATATCATGATTCCGAATGGGGCGTGCCAGTATATGACGACCAAGTCCTGTTTGAATTTATTACTTTGGAAGGTGCGCAAGCTGGTCTTAGTTGGATCACCATCCTTAAAAAGCGCGAAGGTTACAGAGAAGCGTTCGAGAATTACGATCTAGATGCGTTGGAACAAAGAAATGAAGAACGCGCTGAATACATCGTGGAAAACTTCGATGTTGTGAGACATCGCGGAAAGATTAACTCGGTATTCAGTAATGCCAAAGCGGCCAAAGCGTTAATTGCTGAATACGGGAGTTTATCAGACGCGTTGTGGCAGTTCGTGGACGGTGAACCAATCGTCAATCAATGGCAACATATGAGTGACGTACCAGCTTCGACAGAGCAATCCAAAGCCATGAGTAAATTTCTAAAAAAGAAAGGCTTCAAGTTTGTCGGTGAAACCATCTGTTATGCTTTCATGCAAGCCGTCGGCATGGTGGATGACCATATCGTGGGATGTCCTAAAAAGCAGAATAAGTAACGTTTGGCGATTAAGCTAATGTTGTTAGTTCTGGCTATCATGAATACGTTCCAAAGCTTCGATTCGACGCCATTGAGTGGCATCGAAGCTTTGTTTTCTTAAAGAAATGATTTCTGCCTGTTTTTCGTCTTGCCCTAGAAAATCCCTATTCAGAATATTTTGACGCTGCTTTAAGTAAGTGGCGAGTTGAGTCTCAAATGATGCTCTTTGCTCATCAAGCTTTTGCAGCCTCTGCGCTCCGGCATCTCCTACCAGAGCAACACGGGCGATGTACTTGTCTTGTGAATCAAGCTGAGAAGCTTGCTCGAGCTGCTCTGCTAATGCGTTATTGCGTTCACTTTTTCGTATGTAATCCGGTTGTTCTGATAACGCTTGATTGAGAAGGTGTGCTTGACTCTCGATATCCGATGCCTGTGTTTTAATCGTCAGCTTTTCTAAAGCAAGTTGGCGAAGTCGGTTTTCTTCGTCAAACAATTGGGTTATCTGCACCTCGTTAAAGTATTGAAGCTGTAAGTTCAGTATTGCTTCATTCAGCATGGTTAACTGTTCAAGCGTTAGGTGATTGTGCTCAAAAGGCTCTAATGCAGAGAGTGCTTGCTTGTAGGAAAGGTAGGTTTGAAAAAGTTTGGCATCAATATTCAGAGTTTGCTTTGCTAAAGTGTCATCATTGACTTCCGCTTTGATCGTATCGAGATCTTCTTCGCCCAACCGGCTAAGAGAATATTCGAAGAAGTCTTTTGGTGAAGAGACATCGGCGGCTATATCTTGCTGAGATTGCGAATGGTTAGAGGTTATCTCTTGTTGTTTGTCGCTTTGCAACAGAGAAAGCGCTCCCACGCCAAATATCGAGAGCAGGATAAAAGTGGTGAGAGCGACTTTCTTCATTGTGATGACCTCTTATAAACCTTGAAGTTTGAGACGATTTGCATGTTGGCGATAAAGCGTGACTGGATCGGTTTCAAAAAGATGATGAATACCGAGTAGACCGTTAATTTCATCCAAATGGTTCATTTGATAATCATCACGTATGACTTTGCCCAAATGTGTGCTGCACGCACCAACTAAGCCATCATTTGGCCCATCAAAGGCTAAGCCAAGTACCATCATGGCAGCATCGGTCGGATCGAAAACGTTTGTAAAAGTGGATGATCCGGTCCATGAGTAGTAATAAACGCCATTTGAAGCTAGCAAATCACCATTACCACATTCACTGGTAGGGACTCCCTCCGGGTAGTGTTGGTTAAACGCTAATGATCCTTCCGTGGTTAATGCTGCTAATGAGGCCAAAGGGTCTTGGTCGAGATCAGAACCACCTGATAGAAGATTAATAAGAGTGGTTAAACCTTGCGCCAGTTTTACCGCGAGCTGCTCACTACCCGAACCCTCAGATACGGTGCCACGAACTAAATCTGCCACTTTAGACCCTTTATTAACGCCACCTATACTCGTAACTGATGCGACTAGGTCAGGACGGACAGAGGCAACATAGCGCGTTGTTGGACCACCATGACTGTGACCAATGAGATTGACTTTCTCTGCGCCTGTTGCTGCAAGTAAGGTTTCGACTTGAGCAAGCAGTTGCTCCCCTCGAACTTCGCTGCTATTGGTCGCGGATACCTGCGCTACATAAACTTTAGCGCCGTCTTTCGTTAAGGAATGTGGTATTCCGAAAAAGTAATCAACGCCTGCCAGGGTATCAAAACCAAACAAACCGTGAACCAAGACAATCGGATACTTGGTTTGGGTATAACCTGTTGCAGCGTATACGGAGGTTATTGGGACGGTAACTAAGGTAAAAAGCATTAGCGCTATAAATTTGAGTTTCAAAACTATCTCCTTGTGGTATGACCTCTTATGAATGATAAAAAGTAGGAGAGAAACTCTAAATTTGAAAAGCCTATTTATGGCACATTATTTCATTCTGTGACTGCTCAATTGAAAAACAACACAAATGATTAACATTAATTAATGGTTCGGGTGAATGTTAGTTAATTCTAATTAAGTCAGGGGCTTATAAAAACGCCCCGCAATGCAGGGCGATTCAATCATTGTTATAGGGAGGCTTCTTTTTCAAGCATTAAGGCATTATAACGCGCAAAACCAGCCTCTAAATCAGCGATCAAGTCATTTACGTCTTCTAAGCCAATATGAATACGAACCAAAGTACCTTCAAAGTGTGGGTGAGCTATGGTTCTCAGGCTGTTAAAGCTCTTAGGTTCGTTAGCTAGAATGAGGCTTTCATAACCGCCCCAAGAGTAACCCATACTGAAGTGTTTCATACCATCAAGCAGAGCCGTCGTCGCTTTTGGATAAGACGTTTTGAGAACAAATGAAAACAAGCCGTTTCCGCCTGTGAAATCTCGTTTGAAAAACTCATGGCCAGGGCTTGTTTCTAAAGCTGGATGGCGGACATGATCAACTTCTGGGCGAGAAGCGAGCCACTGAGCGACTTTTAAACTGCTTTCTGCGTGCTGTCTTAGGCGAACATCCAACGTGCGAATACCTCGAAGACCTAGGTATGCGTCGTCAGGAGAAACGCACTGACCCATCAGGTAGCTTTGTTCACGAAGCTGACCCCAATACTTTTCAGAAGCCACAGCAGTACCTAGCATGACATCTGAATGTCCAACAATATACTTAGTTGCCGCTTGAATGGAAATGTCTACGCCATGCTCGAAAGGAGAGAAGTTCACGCCTGCTCCCCATGTGTTGTCAAGCATCACGATGATATCTTGCTCGTGGGCAATGCGCGCTAATGTAGGTACATCTTGGACTTCCATGGTTATTGAACCAGGAGACTCTAAGAAAAGGACTTTGGTATTCGGCTGAATCAAGTCTCGGATACCTTCACCGATCATTGGGTCATAATAGGTGGTTTCGATGCCCATTTTCTTCATGATGGTGTTACAAAAGTCACGAGTTGGTTCGTAACAAGTGTCCACCATTAGAATGTGATCGCCAGTTTCAACGAAAGAGAGGATGGCGTTTGAAATTGCTGCCGTTCCACAAGGGTAAAGCGCGCAACCAGCTCCACCTTCAATCTCAACCATTGCGTCTTGGAAAGCAAAGTGCGTGTTGGTGCCTCGGCGACCATAAAACAATGTTTTGTTTGCACGATTAATGGTGGCTTGGTTCTTTTCTGCAACGGTATTGAATACCACGGTTGAAGCGCGTTGAACGGGTGGGTTTACAACACCATTTGTCCACTTTTTATCGCGGCCAGCGGTAATGAGTTTGGTTTTTTTTCCCTCTGACATAAAAGTTCCCTGTCTTAAATATTGCGGTTTTGAATATTTAAAACATGGACGACGTAGGTTATGCAAGGGAAAAGTCGACTATCAGCCAATAACAGCCAAGATGAACAGGTAATGATGTCGAGAGGTATCGTGTAGATGGGAGCTAAAAGAACAAACCTCCAGCAGGATGCATGTAGCGCTGGAGGTTTTTTAGTCGGTGTATTTGAGGTATTAGAGGAGTGGATTGAAGAGATAGAACACTCGCTCTAAGAACCGAGAAAATAGGCTCCTTTTCTCCCATTCTTCCAATACAACAGTGTGAGATTGCTTAATATAGCTATCTTGTAACCAAGACATTTGCTTGGTGAACTCTTCGTCATCAACGGCGAGGGTCACTTCGAAGTTCAGCCACAAGCTGCGCATATCCATGTTTACGGTGCCAACTAAACAGAATTGGTCGTCAATTACGACAGATTTTGTATGCAGCAAACCACCATAAAACTCATAAATCTTGACCCCTGCACTCAAGAGCTCACTATAAAAAGCGCGTGACGCCCATTGTACCATCATAGAGTCATTTTTATGGGGAATAATGAGTTCAACGTCAATGCCTCGTTGTGCTGTCATCTTTAACGTTTCGAGTAAATCAGCATTGGGCACGAAATATGGTGTTGTGATTCGTACCGAGCGATTGGCTTGGTTTATTGCCAATGTTAATACTTGATAGATCAGATATTCCGGCATACCTGGGCCAGAAGGCACAACCTGAATAGGGTGTTGGAATTCACTCTCATCGATCTTGCATTCAGGTAGTCTCGGTAAATGACGTTCGCCAGTTTCGACTTCCCAATCCCAACAGTGGATGGCACTCAATACGTTTACCGTTGGTCCCGTAATGCGAACCATGATGTCCACCCAATGCCCGACGCCACTGTTTTGCTTGAAGTAAGCCGGGTCAACCAAGTTCATTGAACCTGTATAAGCAATTTCATCATCAATTACGATGATCTTGCGATGTTGGCGAAGATCAAGACGACGTAAGAAAATACGCCACATCTTCACTTCTAGCGCTTGAATAACTTCAATTCCAGCATCCTGCATCATTCGATACCAAGGACTTCTGAAAAAACGCGGGCTACCTGCTGAATCGAGCAATAGTTTGACATCTACGCCGCGTTTAGCCGCTTGGATAAGTGCAGAAGCGACAGAGTCAGCCAAACCACCCGGATGCCAAATGTAGAATACCATTCGAATACTGCTCTGCGCGTTTTCGATGTCTTCAATAATGGAATGCAAAATCTCATTAGGTGACTGTTGCAGCGACAATGTATTGCCGCTCAATGCGGGAAGACCAAGGCGGTTGTTACAAAGTTCATCGATTCGGTAGATGTGCCTTCCCATCGTTTCTGGGTTGTGCGCGTTACAGTCGTTAAGTTGACTGAACCACTTCTCGAATGGTGTAAACATCTCTTTCGCACGTTCGGCTCGTTTTCTGCCTAAGTTCAGTTCACCGAAGAGGAAATAACATGCGACACCCAGAACGGGAAGGATATAAATGATCATTAGCCAAGCTAAAGACACGCTCACTGCACGGCGCTTTAAAACGACACGAATGGTCACACCTGCGACCAGTAACCAATATAGCCCAATGCCAGCTAAAGTAAGAAAGTGATAAAACTTGTCCATATACGCTCAGAGTAATATGCCCTTCTAGGATATTAAGCATAAAAGTGGGTTGGGGGAATAGATTTCCCATTTAGACGTGGGATTGACCTTATATGAGGAACGAATTTCATAACAGCTGATTCTGTTATTTTAATGTGAAAAATAAGGTCATTCTTTAACTTTTGAACAAAAAAGCAGCATTTAACCTGCGTAACTCGACACTTGTGCGATAAATGTACTTTTTTGGGGTTCCAATTTTAAAGGGGAGCTGCTTTACTTTCTAGACATAGTGCGTCGAACGCTTATTTTATAAGTGTACAATAATTTTTACATAAACTTTTTAGACGCCTATCTCTATGCATACACAACAAACTAATTTTGGAGAAAAAGCGTGGCTACAACTAATACAGCAGCACCACGTGATACGTGGGGGTCTAAACTAGGCTTCGTAATGGCAGCAGCGGGTTCCGCTGTCGGTTTAGGCAATATATGGAAATTCCCTTACACAGCAGGTGAGAGTGGCGGCGGTGCATTCGTTGCTATCTATCTTATCTTTGTAATTTTTATCGGCTTTAGCGTGATGCTGACAGAGTTCGCTATTGGTCGTAAGACAGGTCTTTCTGCCGTAGGTGCATTCAAAACAACTGACCGACGCTGGACGTTTACTGGCGTTATGGGAGTCTTCAGTGGT
The DNA here is from genome assembly GCF_033340175.1 of Vibrio sp. 1557. NCBI lineage: Bacteria > Pseudomonadati > Pseudomonadota > Gammaproteobacteria > Vibrionales > Vibrionaceae > Vibrio > Vibrio sp. 1557. Next base: position 242,276 of record NZ_JAWOVZ010000004.1, read on the forward strand.
CTTTTGATCATGGGCTTCTACCCTGTGGTTGGTGGTTGGGCATTGGCCTACATCTTTAAAGTGGGTGGTGGTCTACTCAGCGCGCCAGAAGCAATAGGCGACAGTTTTGGCGGTTTCATCTCAGATCCGATTCAACCTTTAATGTGGATGGGTGTTTACCTGTTCCTTAACGTCATGATTGTGATGAAAGGGATTTCGGGTGGTATTGAGAAAGCCGGTAAGGTTCTGATGCCGCTTCTGTTCTTAATCCTAATCGTTGTTTCTGTTAAAGGCTTGATGCTGCCAGGTGCAATGGCTGGCCTTGAGTTCTTATTCATGCCGGACTTTTCTAAAGTCGACAGCAACGTGGTTCTTGCTGCACTAGGACAGGCGTTCTTCTCACTTAGCTTAGGTATGGGTTGTATGATGACGTACGGTTCTTACCTGAAGAAGAAAGAGAACCTAGTTCAAACAACCGGTATGGTTACAGCTATGGATACAGGTGTCGCGATTCTTGCTGGTGTTGCTATGTTCCCAGCTATGTTTGCCTTTGGCATGGAGCCTGCGGCAGGCCCTGGTCTTGTATTTGTTGTCGTTCCTCAGCTGTTTGCTGAAATGGGCGGAGTGATTGGGTTGCTATTCGCGTTGCTATTTTTCATCGGTTTGACGGTGGCGGCATTAACTTCTTCAGTATCATTATTGGAAGTTGTCGTGTCTTACCTAATCGACGAGAAAGGCATGAAGCGCTCTAACGCTGTTCTGTCTGCAAGTGCAGTTATGGCGGCATTATGTATTTTTGCGTCACTATCTTTAGGTGGAATGGGGCCAACGCTGTTCGGTACCGGTGCCTTTGATATCTTCGACTTGCTAACGGACAAAATCTTCTTAGCGGTTGGTGGTATGTTGGTTTGTATCTTTGCAGGATGGCGCCTAAGCCGTGCTGAGCTAGAAAAAGAGATCACTAATGACGGCGAAGTATCCTTCCCGCTATTTGGATTGTGGTACAACCTAGTTAAATACCTGATTCCTGTTGCGATTGCTATTGTTGCCTTCATGGGGATTAAGTCTGGCTTTGATAGTGGCAAAGGTGAAATCATGCTGCTGGGTATCGCAATCATTGGTCTTGCTGGCATTTTCTCGAAGAAGCTTTAGCAAATACCTTGGGGGCAAGCCTCGATAGCTTTGTCCGATAACTTATGTATACTGCTGGCTCCAAACGTGGAGCCAGTTTTTTATGTTCGATATTCTACATACCCATCCCGATTTTCTGATCATCAATAAGCATCCCAACGTCTCTGTTCATAAAGACGATGGCGACACAATGCTGCTGCAAGAAGTGGCTAAGCAGAGTGGTGATCAGCAGCTTTATCTTATCCATCGCTTGGATAAAATGACATCGGGTATTCTGCTCCTCGGACGTAGCGCCAAAGCGGCCAGTGCGTTATCGCAAGCCTTCGCTGACCGCCAAGTGGAAAAGTTCTATCTGGCGATTGGCTCTAAAAAGCCGAAAAAGAAACAAGGTTTGGTCGTTGGTGATATGGAGCGTTCGCGCCGTTCATCATGGAAGCTGGTCAACAGCAAAAACAACCCAGCCGTCACCCAGTTTTTCTCTCTTGCGGCAGAGCCCGGAGAGCGCCTATTTTTATGTAAGCCACACACTGGTAAAACGCATCAAATCCGCGTGGCATTAAAATCGGTTGGCTCAGGTATTGTTGGCGACCCGATTTACAATGCAGGCAATGAGGCTGATCGCGGTTATCTGCATGCATTTTCACTTTGCTTCCAATACCGAGATGAGCAATATCGCTTTGTTTGCGATCCACGAGAATACAAAGTGCTGGGTAGCAAATGGCACAGTGAAATCGTCTCTCAGGGCTTGGATACTTGGCTTTCCCCTTGGGAGCTGAACTGGCCTACGATCAAATAACCGTCACAAAGAAAACTAATAAGAGAACTCGATGCAAGCATCACAACTTCCGCTGTTCTTTCAGCATCTAGAAACCGAGCTCGCGCAAGCTCCGAATGAAATTCGTCGACTGTTTCATGGTCGTGGCCGTCGTTTTGAGGGCCTAGAGCAAATCACCTGTGATTGGTTACAAGGTCAGTTGATTATCAACTTGTTTAAAGAAGTCGACGACGCGTTTCTCGCTGAGCTGAAAAGCGGCCTGAATGCGTTGGCACTATCACCACTGTGGGCAGACAAGCAAGGTCGCACTATGGTTCTTCAGCACCGTTATGCCGATGGTGCGCCTTCAGAAGTACTTGTCGGTGAATTAGACGCTCGCCCTGTCGTTGAAGAAAGCGGTTTGAAATACCAATTGGATATTGGCCGCAACCAAAACTTCGGTCTGTTTTTGGACATGCGCTACGGTCGTGATTGGGTTCGCGAAAATGCGAAGCACAAAAACGTGCTTAACTTGTTTGCTTACACGTGTGGCTTTTCTGTCGCTGCCATTGCGGGTGGCGCAGATAAAGTGGTTAACGTCGACATGGCAAAAGCGTCGCTGTCTAAAGGTCGTGAGAACCACAAGCTAAATGGTCATAACATCAACCAGGTAAGCTTTATGGGGCACGATATTTTTAAATCTTGGGGTAAGATTAAAAAATCTGGTCAGTATGATTTGATCATTATCGATCCGCCTTCATTCCAGAAAGGCAGCTTTGCGCTTACGAAAGACTACAAAAAGATTCTACGTCGATTGCCGGATTTGTTGGCAGAAGGCGGTCAAGTGATGGCATGTGTGAACTCACCATCTGTGACAAGCGACTTCTTGATTGAAAGCATGAAAGAAGAAGCGCCAGAGTTGACATTCCGTGAGCGTCTGGATAACCCACCAGAGTTTATGGACGTAGACAGCGAAGCAGCATTGAAAGTGTTGCTGTTTAGCGAGAAGCAATGACGACGAAACGAAAGTTGTACCTATCTATAATACCAGCCGTTTGAGTACGGCTGGCATTTCCACGATACCCCGTTAATCTGAATAGCGAGACGCAAGTGTGATTCAGAGTCTATTATCAGAGTGAGTTATTCCTAACACGCTGATATTAGATTCCTGACCTCGCCTAGGCTCGTCGGAATGACGGGAAACAATAAAAGATCGATACCAGCAGCATTAACCGATCTGCACTTCAAGATCCGCTTCGATGGTTGATGAACAGGCGAGCACATAGCCTTGTTCAATTTCTTCTGGCGTCAATGTTTCTAGGCTGGTGGAAGAGACGTTGCCTTGACGAACCTTGCATTTACACGAGCCACAAATCCCGCTTCGACAAGCGACGATTAATGGTAAACCTGCGCCTTCGAGCACATCGGCCAGTACCTGACCTTTTTGCGCATCGATGCTTTGAGCAAAATCAGGAACAGAAACGTTAACCGTCTCATCGGAGACCGATGTTTCTGCGCCAGTCGCAGGCGTAAAACTCTCTTGGTAGAAGTTCGTCATGTCAAAACCAAGGTCATTCAAATAGCCGTGAACATCTTGCATAAACTGGCTTGGACCACACAGGTAAACGGTGCGTTGCTTGAAATCAGGAACAAGCTCTTTAAGCCAGTCGGCATTCAAACGACCTTGTGGGTGTGACGTTCCTTCGCGGTTTTTCAGCAACAGCTTTAAATGGAAGTTGGGATACACAGCGTCGAACGTTTCTAGCTGATCGTAGTAAATCGTCTCTTCTGGGCTGCGTGCGATATGAAGAAATGCGATGTCCACATCGTTGTCGTCTTCATCTTGATTATTCAGCCAGTGTTTTGCCATCGAAAATACGGGCGTGACGCCGCAACCTGCACTGATAAGCAAGGCTTTTGTTTCGCCATTACGTAAAACGGGTGGGTGGTCAATGCAGTTAAACTCGCCCGCTGGTGGTAATGCTTGAACGGTATCACCGAGCAGCAGCGAGTCAACGATGTAGTTCGATACTTTACCGCCAGATACTCGTTTGATGGTGAGTTGAAGGTGATCGTCTTCATTGATAGAGCTGATTGAATAGGCACGAAACTCCATTTTTCCATCAATTTCGACGCCTAAGTTAATAAACTGGCCTGGCTTAAACTGAAACAGAAGTGATTCGGTTAGTTCGGCCAATTTGATGCTGACGGTGTCGTGTGTTTCGAAGTATTTGTCGATGCAACGGAGTGTGACGGGTTGGTTACCTTGCCATTCAAAAAACATAACAATCTCTTTGGTTGTGGCTATTTTTAGTTCGAAATAGATAGCGCCTCCGCGTAAGGAGGCGCGTAACAAGCAAGTTTATTAAGCTGCTAGGATGGCTTTTAGATCATCCTGAACATTGCCAATACTGCGCATATCGAACTTCTCTTGGATGATGGCGATTAGGTTTGGCGTTAGGAATGCTGGTGCAGTAGGGCCTGTGTAAATGCCTTTCACGCCCAATGCAAATAGCGTTAGCAAGATAACGATCGCTTTTTGCTCGAACCAAGAAAGCACAAGCGTGAGTGGCAGTTCATTGATGTCACAGTCAAACTCTTTCGCCAGTGCAAGTGCAAGCTGGATTGCAGAGTAAGCATCGTTACATTGGCCCACATCCAATAGGCGAGGAATGCCGTTGATATCGCCAAACGTATTCTTATTGAAGCGGAACTTACCACACGCCAAGGTCAGGATTAGCGTGTCTTCTGGTGCTTCAGCCGTAAAATCGGTGTAGTAGCTACGTTCCGCTTTATCACCATCACAACCGCCGACTAGGAAGAAGTGCTTGATGTTGCCTTGCTTCACTTGGTCGATAACCGCAGGGGCGGCGTTCATCAGTGCATTTCGACCAAAACCAACCGTGATGTGGTGTTCGATTTCATCGTGTTGGAAACCATCTTGCGCTAGAGCACATTCAATCACTTGGCTAAAATCATCGCCTTCGATGTGAGCAACACCAGGCCAGCCAACAATACTACGCGTGAATAAACGGTCTGCGTATTGACCCACATTTGGATTCAACAAGCAGTTTGACGTCATTACGATTGCGCCAGGGAAGTTTGCGAATTCTTTCTGCTGGTTTTGCCATGCGCTGCCGTAGTTGCCGACAAGATGAGGATATTTCTTCAGCTCAGGGTAGCCGTGTGCAGGCAGCATTTCACCGTTGGTATAAACGTTAATGCCTTTGCCTTCAGTCTGTTGCAGGATTTTTTCTAGGTCATGCAAATCATGGCCAGAAACAAGAATACATTTGCCTTTTACTGGCTTGACGTTCACCGTGGTTGGTTCTGGATGGCCGAAGGTCATTGTTTCACCTTGGTCGAGCATTTCCATCACTTTGTAGTTCATCAGGCCGATGCGCATTGAGCAATCAAGTAGTTCGCCGAGATCTTCAGGGTCTGTGCCCAACCACGCCATGATTTCATGGTATTCGGCATAGATATCGTTGTTGGTTTGCTCAAGAACACGTGCGTGCTCCATGTACGCGGCTGCACCCTTAAGGCCGTATAGGCAAAGTAGGCGTAGGCCAATCACATCTTCATGTACTTGGTCCTTACCACGGTTAACCGCGACTTGAGGAGCAAAAGCTAAGATTGCTTCTGCGCTATTTGGTAGCTCAAAGTGAGCAACAACAGGGATGTCAGCAACTTCGGTATCGGCGAGTGTTGCAGCAGACATTACTTGCTCTTTTAGCAATGCTTTGTACGTTGCCGCTTGAGAAGTTAGCTCTAGGACACGTTCAGGGTCAAAGTTTACGTTCGTCAATGTAGAGAAAAATGCCTTTGGTGCCCATTGGTTGATTTCATCGTTAATGATGTTGAATTCAAGTGCTTTTGATGCCCAAAAAGAAACCCCTTGCAGTGTGTAAACCAACACGTCTTGAAGGTCAGATACTTCAGAAGTTTTACCACACATACCTTGTGCAAAAGAACAACCTTTAACAGCAGGGGTTTGAATTGTCTGTTCACATTGAATACAGAACATATTGGGTTCTCCAGTGATTGTTTTAATAGTCGTGATGTTGACCACTAGAGAGCAGAATACGTGCCAATTATTATCTTGTTGATTTGTATTGAATTTTATCAGATTTAGGAGAGTGGTTGATGTAATTAAGACAACGCAGTTGATGTCTTAATCACATCGGCTTCTTGTGGTCGGTTATTTATTGATCCCGAGCTTTTTACCCATCCGATATAAGTTCCCGCGATCCATTTGTAAAAACTCCGCTGCTTTTGCCCAAACGCCACCAGTTTGGCTCAAAGCATGTTCAATTAAATCACGTTGATAGCTTTCTATTAGCTCTCGCATTGGTTGGCTTTCTTTAGGCATATAATGCGATGTGTTTTTTACATCATCGAGAGCCAGTGAGGTGTCAAAATGGTTAAGCATGATCGTGCTTGCACCTTGTTGAATGGCGTGTAAAGCCGCGCGAGTTAAAGTGTGTTCGAGCTCGCGTACGTTTCCGTACCAAGGTAAAGACTCCAGTTGAGTCAACACTTTAGGGTGAACGTGAAGATTGGGCGCATTAAATTGTTGGCGTACCTTTTCTAACAGATATCCGGCTAAAACGGGAATATCACCGTCACGGGCACGAAGTGGGGGAACTTGGATTGGGAATACGTTTAAACGGTGGAAAAGGTCTGCTCGAAACGTGCCAGCTTCGACCTCTTTTTCTAATTGTCGATTGGTCGCGGCGATGATGCGCACATTGACCATCAAATGCTGATCGCTACCCACACGTTGCAGCTCGCCTTGCTGAATTACGCGCAGCAATTTTGCTTGCAAAATCATAGGCAGTTCGCCCACTTCATCAAGGAAAATCGTTCCACCGTCTGCCAGTTCAAACTTACCGGCACGGTGGCTATTAGCACCTGTAAATGCGCCTTTGACATGGCCAAACAGTTCACTCTCAGCCAGACCTTCAGGCAGGGCCGCACAGTTGACGTAAATCATCGGCTTATCGCTACGATGAGATTGCGCGTGTACCGAGTGCGCGACCAGTTCTTTACCAGTACCGGTCTCTCCTGTGATAAGTACCGCGTAATCTGATTGAGCAACAGTCGCAATGTTGTTTCGTAACTGGTTGATCTGCGGACTCAAACCCACCATTTCACCATGTTGAGAACGGGCTTGCTGGATAAGGGTTTGAGTGACGCTTTTTTGCTTCTGGTTTTGCGCTTTGAGCGCTTTTAATTGAGCTATGTTACGCAATGTCGCAGCGGTCAAAGCCGCAAAGGTTTCGATAGCGACAGGATCGATGCCATCAAACGCGCCCACTGTTAGTGCATCCATCGTTAGTGCGCCAACAAGTTGGCCTTCGACATACAAGCTAAAGCCCATGCAATCGTGAACATCAATGCATTGGTCTTCAGTTAATAGTGTGCCGTCGAAAGGATCCGGCAGTGAACAATCGGCATCGAAACGCACCGGTTCACGGCTATGAATAATGGCATCTAAGCGAGGGTGCGCCTTGGGGAAATAGCGACGACCTAAGACCGAGCTGGATAAGCCTTTTACCGCGACAGGAGTTAGAAACCCATCCTCATCGAAGATAAACAGGCAGCTCGCATCACATGGGAATACTTGCGCGACCCCATCAATGAGATTTTGATATTGCTGCTCGTGAGAGCGATTTGAGCTGAGGTTTAGCGCAATATTAAGGAGTACGTGGTCAACAGTCGGAGTCATAACAAGCCCAAAGTTATCTGGAATGGGCTCATGCTAGCAACTTGATGTCATTTGAACATCGAAAGGTGTGGGAGATTGATGTTCCATTGACGACGATCAAGTTTGATACGAAAAGAAACGCGCAAGTTAACAAGCCAGTGATGTAAGCTTGCGCGGGTTAGGTGTTTGAATCAAAGCAGGCCAAAGGTTTGGTTCGTCCGAATTAACGAGGAACGACTCTGGCGTCATTACCAGAAACATTGATTTGGACCGCTTGGCCTGGTTGGAAAATCATGTTTGGATTTGCTTCTTGAACAATAGAGATAATCTTTCCGTCCTCTAAACGAATGGTCAGATTCACGCCATTTCTTTTCGCGGTTGCTTCAGCCGCTTTGCTGCCTGCATAGCCACCCAATAGACCACCACCAATGGCAGCGATATCCGAGCCAGAACCGCCCCCAACTTTTGAGCCTAAGATCCCGCCCACGGCAGCACCAGCGATGGTGCCAATGGCATTGGATTGGGTAGAGGCATCAATGGTTACGGGTTCTACTTTTTCTACTGTGCCGTAGTAAACCTGCTGAACTTTGCGAGTGTCGGATGAGCCGTATGCATCTCCGTACGGGTTAGGTGAGCTACAGCCGCCAAGCACGAGCGCACAAGTAATGGTGAGCAACATGCCTAAATTGATCTGTTTTTTCATATAGCCTCCGAATGGTTTCTTCATTCAAAGAGTATATACCCCAATTTAACCTGCGTTTTGGTGCTTTATAAAACAGTGGCTTAGCGGCCTGTCCCTTAAGGAAACGCGATTGTCTAAGCAGTATTAATGATCGTTAAGCGTATGAAACCCTGAATAAATACGTGTAAAAGTAGTAAACCAGCATGCCGCGCCAAAGATATACGCGATGACGGCAAAGTGTTGCGGTAGCAAACAAAATAAAATCAAGCAGCCAATGGTTTCTGTACCTTCGGTTAAGCCGCTCATGTAGTAAAGCGATTTGTTTTTATATACCGGATTATCGATGCCTTGTTTTCCTGCCATGATGGCAAAAGCCAAAAAGCTACTACCAGTGCCGATGAAGGAAAAAATCAAAAATGCGCCTGCAACGGCATTGTGCTCTGGGTTGGCAAGCACAAAGCCAAAAGGAATCAACGAATAGAACAAAAAATCTAAGCTGATATCAAGAAAACCACCCGCATCGGTAATGCCCTGAATCCTTGCCAGTGCTCCGTCTAACCCATCACAGATTCTGTTCAGCAAAATAAACAGCAACGCCAACAAGTACTGTTCGGCGATCAAAGCAGGCAGGGCAAAACAGCCAAGCACAAAACCAAATACTGTCGTCTGATTTGCAGTGATACCACATTTATCGATATATGTCGCACTGAGTGCCAGCGGTTTGCGGATGAGCTTTATACTCAGGCTATCAAGCATGATTTGTCTCCCACGGCCAGTTTATGCAGCGGCTGCCATCAGGAATATCGTCTTCATCGTGCGTTACCATCAAAGTAGGGATGTTCGCTTGCTGCAATTGTTCGACCACCCAATTGCGAAATTGTACACGCAGGTCTTTATCCAACTTGCTATAGGGCTCATCAAGTAGCGCAACTTTCGGCTTTGCTAGCAGCATACGAGTCAATGAGATACGGGCGCGTTGCCCTCCCGAGATTTGGTCAGGAAAGGACTCTGCTAGCTTGGTCAATGAAATGTTCTTCAGTGCTTGCATGGCGTGAGCTTTACGCTCTTCACCTTTGATTGAGTTTGGTAGCGCGAAGGCAAGGTTCTCCCACACCGTTAAATGAGGGAAGAGCAAATCTTCTTGGAACAGAATACCGACCTGACGCTTATGGGCAGGGAGGGCATCCAACTTTTCGTTATCAAGCGTAATGGCTCCAGAGTAATTGAACTCGGCGGATAGGTGCCCGGCAATGGCATCCAACAAAGTGGATTTACCACAACCGCTAGGCCCCATCAGGGTAACGATTTCACCTTTTTCTACGGTCATATTGAACGCCGAGAAAAGCGCGTCGCCATTGGTTTTACGGATGGCGAGGTTTTCGAGACAAAGACTCATTCAGTAGTAAACCTTTTATAGACAAGCGGCGATACTTCACGTGTAAGCGGCTTAGTAGTATCGCAAAAGAGAAGAACAAGAATGGCAGCAGAGCTTGCCAAATGGCGTAAATCGCGGTGACACGTCGGTCAAAACCACTGGATAGCGCAACGGCTTCGGTTGTGATGGTGCTAATGCGCCCAGCCCCTAGCACCAATGTCGGCAGGTATTGCGCCAGACTTACGCTAATACCGATAGCCCATGCGAATGCAATCGCAGGCAGGAGGATTGGTAGTTTCACTTTTAACCAAGCTTGCATCGGTGATTTACCCAAGCTGAGAGCGACACGAGTTAACCCATTGTCGAAGCTGCGCCACGGACCGTCTAGCGAGAGGTAAATAAATGGGAACGCAAAGAATACATGCGCCCAGCATACCCAAAAGAAATACGCGTTACTGTTTAAGTACAGTGTTACCACTTGCATACCGAATAGCACGGATAGCTGAGGAATCAGCATCGGGATGGCGATGATGTAACCGGGCACCTGCCAGCGATAACGGAGACGATACTCATGTGCTATTAAAGCAAGAACTAGCGCGACAGTCGCGCTGATTAGGGCGATTGACATACTTTGTTCTAGAGTCCCTAGAATACTGTGCCATTCGTATTCCCAAAAACGCAGGCTGTAACGGCTTGGGAGCAAATCTGGAAAGCGCCAACGTTGGGCAAAGCTCCACAGCACCATGAGTGGAATCATTAGAAGTGCAAGTAGAGCAATCAGTGAAAATAGGGTTTTACCGGGTAAACGAAACCCGTTTCGACCAGAGTACTGCCAGCGTTTGAAGCCTTTGGTAATACACCATTCCATTAAGCGTGCAAATCCAATCAAAACGCTAGCGATCGCAAACAGTATTACTGCGCCAGCGGCAGCTCTTGGTAGGAGCGATAAATCTGGATCGTTAAACCATTGCCATACCAAAACCGCGAACGTCGGTGGGTTGGTAGGGCCAATAATCAGGGCGACATCGACAACGGACAAACTGTAAGCCAATACCGCCAGCATTGGGAAACGAAGTTTTGCTAACCATTGCGGAAATACGCATTTCCACCACGTTTGCGCGGAACTGTAGCCCATCGAGTGACTGACTTTTTCAACCTTATCGACTTTCAATTGCTGAAGGATCGGAATACTCATCAACAATAAAAACGGCACTTCTTTAATCGCAAGCATGATGACCAAACCGAGTGCATGTGGGTCTTTAATCAGCAATGCTAAGTCATTCACCGTTTGTGCATTCGGGTCGTAACCAAACAGTTGGTTGAGAACACGAACGCCCATACCAGTTGGGGCAAACAAGAACGCAAAGCCAATTGCAAACGCGACGTGCGGCATAGCGAGAAGTGGGGAAAGGCTTACTTCAATTTTTCGCCAAAACTTGCTGCCCCAAGACGCCTGTAGAATGGCAAACGTGATGAAGCAAGCCAAGTAGCTACTGAAAATGGCGGAGTAGAAAGTAAGCCCGATGGATGTCCAAACACCTTCCCAATCAAAGACGGCATTGAAGCCATCAAAAGAAAAGTGGTGTAGACCGATAGGAGGTACATAACCGAGCGCAGAGACCACCACTCCAAGTAGTCCCGGAATGGTAGGCAAAATACAAACTGCGATAATGACTAAATACAGCGCTCTTAACATGGATTCTTACTAATTCCCGTAGCGTTTCAACCATTCTTTTTCTAACGCCGCTTGCCAACTTGGATGTGGCTCAGCGATAGATTTGAATTGTTGAGTGTTTTTGGCTGAACCAGTTAGGTATTGGTTGCTTAGTACCGAAGGGTCGCCCCAGATGTTTAGGTTACCTTTGCGAGACTGTGCTTCAGGGCTCAATAAAAAGTTTATCGCAACTTGTGCACCAGCACTGGCATTTGCGTTCCAAGGAATCGCTAAAAAGTGGATATTTGAGAGTGCTCCTGCGTCCATTGCGTACGCTTTGGTGCTCTCTGCAAGATTACCGCTCGACTGCGCAGAGAAAACCGCGTTCGGGTTAAAGGTAATCGCCAGGTCAGTCTGACCATCATCTAGTAGCTGAAGGGTTTCTGCTGTACCGCCTGGAAACTGCTTACCACCGCGCCAAGCGACTTTATGGAACTCATCTAGATAAGACCACAGCGGTTGAGTGACTTGTTCAAACGTGTCATCGGTAACTGGTTGTTGCAGCTCAGGGGCGTTGTTAGACAGTTCAATGAGTAATGCTTTGATAAAGCTTGTGCCATGAAACTCTGGTGGTCGAGGGTAAGTCAGGCGATTCGGGAACGCTTTTGCATAGCTCAGCATTTCTGAGAATGATTTTGGAGGGTTATGGAGGGTTTGCTCGTCATGGATAAACACTAATTGTCCTACTCCCCAAGGTGCTTCTAGACCTTCTGTTGGCTCGGAGAAGTCCACATCAATTGGTAGAGATTTATCCACATATTGCCAGCTTGGCAAACCTTCGACAAAAGGACCAAATAGCAATTGGTTATCCTTCATTGATTTGAAGTTTTCGCCATTGATCCAAACCATATCAACACTACCACCGCTGTTTTTGCCTGCCGCTTTTTCTGCGATAAGTCGAGTAGTGGTCTCAGAAATATCAGTTACTTTAACGTGGTTTAGCGTCACGTTATAACGTGATTTTAGCTCTCTACTCGCCCACTGTATGTAGCGATTAATTTCTTGGCTCCCGCCCCAAGCATGAAAGTAGACGGATTGCCCGTCGGCTTGTTGTTCGATTTTTTGCCATTCGCTATTCACTGATGAATCGGCAAAAGAAGGTGTCGCAAAAGTCGTGGCTAAAATGCCAATGCTGCTGAGTAGCTTTTTCATATCTATTCCGTGTTATGTCTTTTGGTGCTTGCTTTCGTTTCTATTGACGTTTTCGCAAGTCGTTCCGCTCTGTTACAAGGATAGTAATTCATCTCTCTCTATTATCAATGCCAATCCCAAACGGAATCACTCATTGATTCAAAGAATTACTCTCAATGTGAAGCAAAACGAAGAAAGGACAAATTTGGTGTCATTTTAGGAGCGGACCGTTTGTTTGAGGATATTCTTTCAAGTAATTGAAAATTATTGTCCCCAGAGATATGAATAGGTTGTTTTACAGAGCAAAATTGATGTTTAAAGCATGGAATTGAGGGCGAAAAGAGAAAGAAAGTTGGCCATTTAAATGACTTTGGCATGCATGACTAACGATTCATCGATATAAAAAAAGCAGCCGTTCGGCTGCTTTAAGATACTATCTGGTTTACTTAGTTGGGATTAGTTTACCCAGTCACGTAGTGTAAACGTCAATTCGTGATCGGCACTTTTCAGAACAAGACCATCTGTAGTTAGCGTGATATCGCTCCAGTTAGATAGTGTTTGTGTCATTGCGTTTTCGATCTTCATTTGATCTTCCATACACATCTTCATGGTCATGCCCATTTTTTCGATGCGTAGTTGGTTGTTTTTCAGCTCGGCTTGACCGAAGAAGTTGTTACAACCTGCGTTGCCGTTTGCGGTTAGATTTTCACCGATTTCTAGGCGAGCCGCTTTTTGGTGTTCGTCTAGAACGATATTTTTGCCATCAACTTGAACAAGTTCCCAGTTGTGGTGCTGCAAATCTTGAGCCGTTATTTCTTTCACATTATCACCGTTGCTAGCACAAGCAGTCATAAGAACAGGGAGAGAGATTGCTGTAACTAACGTTTTTAGGCTAAGCTTCATTTTATAGACTCCGTTTTTATAAACGCGGTAAGTATAAGTAATAAAACACTGTTTTTGTCAGCATAAGGTTATGGTTTCGTATGTTTTTGACATAACGAAGTATATAGCAAGTTTTGTTGCTGACTAATCTTCTCATTATTTAAACTAGGCCAATACGCCCTAATATGGAAAGAGCGGTTTTAGTATGGAGCAACTGGAGTTTTTTACTGTCCCAAGCCCTTGTGTTGGAGTATGTACCTCCGATGAAAAAGGGTATTGCAAGGGGTGTATGAGAAAGAGAGAGGAAAGGTTTAATTGGCTTAACTTAACCCCCGCTCAGCAGTTGCACGTTATTAAGTTGTGTCGTCAAAGGTACAGAAGAAAGATGTTGGCGGGGAAGACGAAGCCAGAACAGCTTCAAGATGAGTCATCGCCTCAACAAGACTTATTCTAGAACTCTTGTTCAATCAATGGGTTTACGCTTTCGGTTCTGATTAGGCTTTTACATATTCCCGGTCCGGCAAGGTGTCCTTTAAGAACCGGGAATCTCCTATCCATTTTCCCTATAGAGCGGTAATTGGCGTTATTTCATCGACCAACGGTCGCTAACCCAGCCTCCCGCTTGTTCGTCGAAGTGATTTCCTGAAAATCGATGATTGAATTCAACATCTAATTTACTTGTTGGGCGTTCATCCATCAGTTGATGAATATATCTCGCCATAGGATCCGTACAAGCTTCACGCTCTCTACGGGTAACTACTTCTTTGATCATTTGGAGTCTGTAGCTATTGCTGGCTCGTTTCATTTTTGACCTCCAGAACTCGATGGCAGCAGTTTGAACACATTGACGTCCAGATCGCTGCTCATTAGTGTGCGCGTGGAGGCACATCACCATCGTTTGAAGTCCAAAGACAAATTGTTTGAGAGCAGTGTTTGTAACGCCATTCACATCTTTCTCAGAATCATTGACTATGCGATTAAAAATGTTTCGCGAAATTTAGCCGATGAACCTGCATATTTAAAAGACCTTATCAAACATAGAAGCCCAACACAGGGGCGTCAATAACACAAATGAACAATTTTTGAACATATTGTGAAGGTGGAGAGTTTTCAGTAATTTATCGAAAATAAAAAACCGAAGCACAAAGCTTCGGTTTTGAGGAAAGCCCTGACGAAATTGCTTGTAAAAGCTCTTAGTGCCAGGGGTAAGGTGTTGAGTATTAGCTACCAGATGCAGGACAGCCTTTTACTGGTTGGCCATTACTGAAGTACTTGATGTTCTCTAAGTTCTTGTTGTAGTTATCCGCAGAGATTTGTGGGTTGTTTACGAAGAACTCGCGCAAAACGTATGCATCGGTTAGCTGTGTAGATTGAACATCGATAATTGGATAGTTATCGCCACCAGCAGCACTGAAGCTGATTACAGAGAATGTGTACGTTGCGTCTAGATCGAAGCCTTTATTGTTAATATCGGTAATGGTTACTGAGCCAGCATCACAATTTACATCTAAAGTGATGTTATCTAGTTGAGCGTAAGCACCAGACCCTGCAGATTTCGTCGCAACCACGTCTAGGTATTCTTTAACTTCTTTACCTGTCATAGTTGCTTTAGTCACGAAGTTACCAAATGGCTGAACCGTTAGTACGTCACGGTAAGTGATATCACCATCTTGGATTGAATCACGCACGCCGCCAGAGTTCATCACACCAAAGTCAGCATTTACCGTTTTGTAAGTACGGTATGCCTCGCCGAGTAGGTGACCTAGGTTAGTTTGTTGAGAGCGAACTACGTTACGATCACCTTCTAACTTACCCGTCGTATTAGAAATCTTCTCATCTAATAACTCTTGACCTTGTTGTTGGTATGGCAGTAGTAACGCTTTTACTGTTGCATCTTGTTGAATTCGTTCACCGATAACTTCATCGTTTTCGTCTAGAAGGTTTACAGGAATCAGTGCGTAGTTTGCTAAGTGAAGCTTGCCGTCGTAGTATTCGAAGTCTGCACGACCCACATATTTACCCCACTCATGCGCTTGCATAATCCAAGTACCTTTTTGTTGGTCTGGGGCACAATCATCCCCAGGTTTGAAATCAGCATACTCATTGGTACCTGGTTCCATACATACAGGGTTTTGCGAGTGACCACCGATGATAGCGTTTAGCTGTCCTTCTTCAAGAGAGCGAGCGAGTTTAACGTCACCTGGTGCTTCACTACCGTTTTTACCATCTTCGTAGTGACCCATGTGCGTCGTTGCAAATACTAGGTCTACCTTTTCGTTCTCTTCGATTTCCTTCAGTACCTTTTTGATTTCTACTTGAGGGTCTTCGAAGTGGATGTTTGATACGTTGTCTGGATTGACTAGCTTCGCAGTGTCTTGCGTTGTTAGACCAATAACAGCGATCTTAAGGCCGTTGATAGTAAATACTTTGTAAGGGTCGAAGTAACGCTCGTTTGTATCTTTTTTATAGATATTCGCAGCCAGCATAGGGAAGTCAGCTAGCTCGGCTTGCATATCGAGAATATCTAGTGAGTTATCAAATTCGTGGTTACCGACAGCCATTGCATCGTAACCAAGTAGGTTCATCCCTACGAAGTCTGGAACCGCATCTTGCATGTCTGATTCTGGTACACCGGTATTAATATCACCGCCAGATAGAAGAATGGTTTCACCGCCTTTTGCTTCGACTTCTGCGCGGATAGATTCGATTAAAGTGTGACGCGCAGCCATGCCGTATTCGCCGTCGCTGTTATGCCAAAAGCGACCATGGTTATCGTTAGTGTGGAGAACGGTGAACTTAGTACAAGAATCTGCAGTCTCGCAGGTTACTGGAGAATTGTCGCTGTCTGAGCCGCATCCTGCTAGCGCAGCGCCCACTGCCACTACCAAAAGAGATTTGGAAAACTTCATAAGGGATCCTTTCTTTGTGATTTTGTTATTGTTACGGCGTGAAATATACGGAATTAATGTGAAACTTTAGTGATCTATCTCTTATTTATACTTCTATCGGAGCAATGAATTAATAAGCCTGCAAACTACGTCTATAAATAAACAGAATTGGTATTTAGTATTTATTTTATATAGCTAGCTCTATTTTTTGTGAGGTAGTTAATTGAATGTGTGTTGTTTATGTGAATCAATGCGCATTTTTGCGAAGTATTACGCTGATTTTGGTGATAATTTTGCCAAGTTTATGTTTTCCCTAATAGGTATGACACAAATCGTTATAAATTTTCGCTCTAATGATGAGGGGTTCGGTTTGTATGCATAATGAACAGCACAGAACTTAAACTCATTTGATCATGGCTTTATTCTGCCTAACTCTATCAAAAATTGTATTTATCTCTTTACTATAATTGCGATCGTTTAGAAACCTTATGCTTTAGGCATCGTTTATTTATCCTCATCCGATACCTTATCGTGCTTATTCCGCATTTGACACTTGAGTGTTTAAACAAATAGATTCAACCTAATGAGTCAAAATGAAAAGTAAATAATGGATCGTTCTTCTTCGAATATTATGATGTGAACTATCATTTAATTAATGAAAATGAAATGGATTAATGTAAAGCGTTGCGACTGTAGCTGTAATCTTTGAGCTTTGGTTTAAAGGGTAGGGTTAAAAGAATTTGTAAATGGTTAACGCTAATAAAGGATGCTTATGAGATACACAGTAAGGGACGCACTCAAAAAGGAGGTAGCCCAAATCGCCAAGATACACGTTGATTCTTGGCAGGTGGCGTATAAAGGATTAATGCCAAAGAGCTACATAGAGCAGTTTACGATTGAGCGTCGAGAAAGGATGTGGGCGCGAGTGATGACGGAGCAACTGGCCCAATTGATCGTAGTTGAGAGGCAAGGAGAAATTGTTGGCTTTTTAAGTTACGAGTTACCTAACCACACCAGCGAAGATAAAACGGCATTAGTGACATGTTGCTACGTTACGCCGCTACATTATGGGCAAGGAGCAGGAAGTGCACTGTTAGATGAGTTAGAGACACGTTTGCTCTCTACGTCAGTTATGCAGATCAGTTTGAAAGCACTGGATACTAATCAACAGGGGCTTAACTTTTACAAGAAGTGTGGTTTTGTGCGTACTGGAGAGGAAGAGTCGGAAGTGATTGAGAGTATGACGCTGACCGATCTCACTTTAGTGAAGTATATTGCCCGTTCATAAATCAAATGCTATATGCCAAATATAGTAAAACCCCGGAGGTGGTAAGACTCCGGGGTTTTGAAATTTTGTAGATGTCTCGGTTGGTAAGTCCGATTATCTTTTATGCAAAAGGTTTGGATTTAATCCGATTAATTCCTTGGTAGGGAATTAGATACGGATGAAGTCCATGTGTTCAACTTTTGGCTTGAACGCGTGACGTTGAACGTCTTGTGGCTTAACTTTAACTTCTTTGCCATCGATAACTAGAACGATGCCTTCGTAGAATTCAGGCTTGTCCATTTGGTTTACGATGTCGTCGTGGTTAAGAACGATAGCTACTGCTGCTTCTTCACCGCCGTATACAACTGCAGGGAATTTGCCAGCGTGACGTAGGCGGCGGCTCGCACCTTTACCTAGTTCAGTACGTACTACTGCTTCGAATTTCATAGTATTTACTCTCAAATTAGTAAAAATCAAATGTTCACAATCAACAATGCGACCTTGTTGTTCGTGGTAAAGCTTGAAACAGGAACTGTTCAAGCGAGCGCGGATACTATCATTCCACTTATAAATGGGCAACCCAAATCGTATCCAAATCAACAAAAAGGTATGATTTAGCGGGGTGGAAGGCTATCCCTTTTAACGCTTTGCTTGGATTTTGTTCACATCGACTTCATTTTCATCGGTTTACTGATCATGGTCCGAAAAACAAAGTTTATGTGTTATATGCTTTATGTTCGGCTGAGATGTAAGACTAAAGATGCTTTTAATCCACCTAAAGCGCTTGTATCCAATGTTAATTGACCTCGGTAACTGTGTGCCATTTCACTGACTATGTTTAGACCAAGACCTGAGCCAGGGGTTGTTTCATCCAATCTAACTCCTCTCTTGATTACTTGACTCAGTTTCTCTTTAGGGATGCCTGGCCCATCATCTTCAATAATGATGTGTATATTTTCCTTATCCTGAGAGGAGTGCACACGAATCATGCTGTTGGCCCACTTATAGCCATTTTCTAGCAAGTTACCTAGCATTTCATCGAGATCGGTCTGCTCTACTGCTACATTCAGCTCTGAATCAAGTTCATTAATTAAGGTAATGCTTCGGCTCGCATACACTTTATCAAACGCCATTGAGATAGCATCCACACGATCTGCTGGGTTCGACTTCACTGATAATATGTTCATCGATCCGGCCATACGGGCACGACCCAAATGGTAATCGATATGGTCTTGTATTTGATTGATTGGAGCTCGGAGACGGGATTGTGCCTCAGGTTCTAACGTCTGAACTTCATTTTTTAGAACAGAAAGTGGCGTTTTAAGTGCATGAGATAGGTTACCTGCATGATTGCGAGCTCTCTCTAGTAATTCTTGGTAATGGAACAGCAGAGCGTTGAGGTCGAAGATTAGAGGAGAAATCTCTTTTGGGTAGGTTTCTTCTAGACTCTTTTTGTTACCAGACTTCAGCTCGGCTAATTCTTTTTGTAGCTTTGTAAGCGGACTCAATGACCAAGCAATTTGCAGTAAAATGACGGTAAGCACGCCCGCGAATAATAAACCCAAAATAAGCCAAAGTTGGCCGATTAACGTCTGAAGGGTATTTTTAATGGGCTCTTCGTCAATACCAATAATAATGTGAATAGGACCATCGTAATCAGGAAGATACAGTGCTTTTTCTAGCGTAATTAGTTTTTCGCCTCTTGCTCCATACGCATCTTTATCCAAACCTTTGTATTCGATTTTTTTGTCCCACAACGAACGAGAACGTTCGAGGCTTGCCTCTGTAGAGGCACTCCAATACAAACCACTGTAAGGTCGGTTAAATCGAGGGTCTGATAGCTGAGCTGCGAGTGAAAGATGCCCGGTGTTATCGACTTCTAACTGTGCTGCGACTTCATCCATAAAAATGCTGAGCTGTGAGCGAGTGTCATCAACCATATAGTTGTAGACCTGCGTCGGTATCGTCACACCAGCGGCGAGGATCATTGCCGTTAACCAAACGATCGCCGCTAAAACGAGGCGACTTTTGATACTCAGTCGTTTTATTGCGTTCAACGGTAGCCTGTTTCTATTCGGCATTTAATTGGTATCCCAACCCTCGGACAGTTTTGATGATCTTTGGTGCGATTTTTTTGCGAATTCGGCCGATAAAAACTTCGATTGTGTTGGAGTCACGATCAAAGTCTTGTTTGTAAATGTGCTCGACGAGTTCGGTTCGAGAAATCACTTTTTCCGGGTTATGCATAAAGTAAGCGACCACTTTATACTCTAGCGCCGTCAAGCTTACCGCTTGCCCTTGCCACATGACTTTAGAAGTGCGTGTATCCAAGCTCAAGTCGCCAATTTGCATCACAGGAGAGGCATTACCAGAGGCTCTTCGCAGCTGTGCACGAATACGAGCGATAAGCTCAACCATTTCAAATGGTTTAGTTAGGTAATCGTCTGCACCTGCGTTTAAGCCTTCAACTCGCTGCGTTAGGGTGTCGCGAGCGCTTAGAATCACGACAGGAGTATTAATGTTTTCATCTCTGATGCCTTTTAGGACGGTAAGACCATCCAGTTTTGGCAAGCCGAGGTCGAGAACAATGGCGTCCCATTCTTCCGAAGTCGCGCGATACAGAGCGTCTATGCCATCTTGGGACAATTCTGGTACCCAGCCGGTACTTTCTAATGTTTCGATGATTTGCTCGCCTAAACGAGGATCATCTTCAACAACAAGTATTTTCATATTGATGATTCTTATTATGTTTGGATTTTTATCGAAGTAAGCTACGCATCGCGTCTGGATTACGCATTAGACAAGTTTAGTTGTTTTGCGGCTTTAACGCTTTGTTAAAGCTGCGACCTTTGATCTCAAGCATTTCCAGCGTGGCGGCGTCGTACTCAACTTTCAGGACGCTATTGTTGTACAGAATTTTCAATTCATACACCCAAGCATCATCATCTTCTTCAAGCTCGACCTTGATGATGCGGCCGTATAGGTCGTTTTCTACTGCGGCGTAAAGTTCCGAAAATGGTCGTATATATCCTTGTTGAACCGCGCGATAGACCTCATCTTGATCTTCATCGAATTCGATGCGTGTTCCTGGCTTTTCGACATCTTGCACGATGGCGTGGCCATTTTGTGATGTGTACTCGTTGCCATGCTTGGCAAAACTTGGTGCACACATGAATGTCGTGATAAGGCCGAAAAGTAACGCAGAATGTAGAGAAGTCGTTGCTTTATACATAGTCAAACCTTTTCTGGAGCGTTAGCCGCAGTATATCGGATATAGATGAACAGAGAGTGAATCAGCTAATTAAGTTTTGCCATGTGTTGTCGATGTTATTTCAACTCATCTTCAAAAATTTTATCTCGCAGCTTCCAAAAGCGACCAGATTTTCTAGCAATAACAAACTGAGGCAAACGGAAACGATGTTGATTAGCTACAACGCGTGTCGGTGAAGCCTCTTCAAAAGGGCGATGCTTGTCTGCTAAGTGGGGGCGTACGAACTGATCTTTAAACGTTTGTTTTTGTTTTTTGGTACTCAATGACCAAAACTCATGAACTAACGCATTGCCTTCGCCTTGGTATGGTTCACCAGAATACGTCACTTTTAGCTGAGATTTACCATCACTGGACTTAAATACAGATAGGTCCATTTCTGTGCATTCAAAGATTAATGCATCTTTGAGATTAAGGGCTTCTTTTAGCTTTTTATCTGGGTCAACGAGCGTCGCGTCACACTCATGACAAATTCGTGCAGCGATATCGTTGTCCGCACCACATTCACCACAGTATTTGGCACGAAAACGGTAGCCACAGTGTTCACGTTCGCCTGTGTCTTCATCTTCAAAGTAACCTTGGCAACGTCTGCCAAAGTGTTCAACCAAGAAACCGTTACTATCCAACTTACCCCAGAAGTTGTTATTGAATCCGCAAGCCGGGCAAGGAATCGTGATAATTTCACTGTCAGAGTCTGGTTTTGGATCACCGACTTCAGGTTGGTATAAATCGTAGCTGTTGCCTGCGTAATCAAGCACTAAACATTCTGATTTTCCGTCTGATAAGCGTAATCCTCGTCCTACTATCTGCTGGTACAGACTGACTGACTCTGTTGGTCGCAAAATCGCGATTAAATCGACATGCGGCGCATCAAACCCGGTTGTCAGTACCGAAACATTGACTAAGTATTTTATTTGACGATTCTTGAACGCTTGGATGATCGCATCGCGCTCCGGCGTAGGTGTATCACCAATGACGATTTCAGTTTCGCCTTCTGGCAATAAACTGTGTATCTCCTGTGCGTGTCGAACAGTTGCAGCGAAGATCATGACACCTTGACGCTCTTTCGCATATTGCATGATTTGCTCAACAATTTGTGGAGTCGCACGTTTGGCTTTATCGATCACCATGTCCATTTCTGCTTCTTTGTAGCGTCCGGTGTTAGCGGGCTTCAGCTGAGAGAAGTCGTAAGACAAAACGGGCGCATCCATCATGCGGGCTGGAGTGAGGAAGTTTTCGTCGAGCAAGTAACGGATCGGCAGTTCGAAAATACAATCGCGGAAGAATCGAGGCTCTTCGGTTCGCACTTGACCTCGGGTGTGATACTGATAAATCCAGCCCATTCCTAAACGATAGGGCGTTGCAGTTAGTCCCAGCACCTTAATGCCAGGGTTCAGTTCTCGTAAGTGAGTAATAACTTTTTGGTAGCTGCTGTTTTTGTCATCGGGCACACGATGGCACTCATCAATAACGAGCAGAGAAAACTGGTTTTTGAACGAATCTAAGTTACGTACGACCGATTGAACCGAAGCAAACACGACTTGCTGGTCAGTTTCTTTTCGTCCCAATCCTGCTGAGAAGATAGAACCTTTTAAACCATAACCTTCATACTTCGCGTGGTTTTGCTCGACCAGTTCTTTTACGTGGGCGAGGACTAACACTCGTCCTTTCGCAAGGCGAGCAAGTTCTGCGATCACCAAGCTTTTCCCGGCACCGGTTGGCAGCACGATCACTGCTGGTGTCGAGTGTTTACGAAAGTAATGAATAACGGCTTTAACCGAGTCGGCTTGATAAGGACGAAGTGTGTACATGAAAATATGTGAAATTGCTCAACTATTCGAACGAGGAACGCTATAATACCTGACTTTTATACCCAAGTGACCTTTAAACCAAGATTTAGAGATCACTTGGGTATAATTCAATGAGGTATTCATGCGTTTAGATAAATATTTGTGTGACGCTCTGGGTGCAACACGCAAACAGGCAACAAAGATCATCAAAAGTGGAGACATCACCGTAGACGGTGAGGTTCAAAAAAGTGGTGCATTTAAAGTACCTGAAGGTGCGGAAGTGAAGTGGGAAGACCGTGTTATTGGTGCTCCTGGTCCTCGTTACATTATGTTGTATAAGCCTGCTGACTTTGTTTGTTCACATGAAGATGGCTACAACCAAACTGCATTCGCATTGCTTGATGAGCCTAAAATTGAAAACCTTCACTTTGCGGGCCGATTAGATGTCGACACAACTGGTTTAGTGTTGATTACGGATGATGGTAAGTGGTCTCACCGTATTACCTCACCTAAGCATAAGTGTGAGAAAACGTACCGTGTTTGGCTCGTCGATGCTATTCAGCCAGATTACGCGGAAAAGCTCGAACAAGGCATCATTTTGCGCAATGAATCAGAAGCAACATTGCCCGCTCGTTTGGAAATCGTGAACGAGGCCGAGAATGAAGTATTGTTAACTATCGTGGAAGGTAAGTATCACCAAGTGAAACGTATGTTCGCGGCGTTAGGAAATAAAGTTGAGTACTTACATCGTGAGCGTATTGGTTCTATCGAACTTGATGAGGCACTAGAACCAGGTGATTATCGCTACCTCACGCAAGAAGAAATTGATTCTATTTGGAATTAATTGTCAGCATGGGAAATTCTTTAGTTCCTAATAGGAACTAGTCTTTTGGTAGGAATTGGCTCAAAATAAATTTTCCTACCAAAATTAGTGCCTAGACAATTCCGGTGTGCTTACTCATCTCAGTGATATGCCTTTGCATTTAGCTGAGGCATGCATACTCTTATTGCAAAGTCTTCGGCTACGGTGAATGGAATGATGGTGTCAACGCCATCATTTTTACTGCATTGTGTTTGTTTCCCATAAACACATTTCGCTTTCACATGCTTTTCTATGTCGAGTTCGTCAAGGTCACACCTTGGTACATATTTGCCCTTATGATTCTCGAACGCTGGATAGAACAGGTTTTTGGCTTCTACATTCAGCGATATGAGAACTGTCCGTTATTTTCACTTTGTTCTGCAAGTATTGACGGTAGGGCCCCAACAAGAGGTAAAAGAATGACAGAAAAAGCTCAAAGTGCTCCGCAATCCCAAATCAGCTTTCTATTGTTTCTGGTACTAGGAGCGATTGGTGCTTTGACGCCTTTGGCGATCGATATGTATTTGCCTGCGATGCCGACAATAGCGAAAGATTTGGGGGTCGCGCCTGGCGCGGTTCAGATTACGTTGACGGCTTATACCGCGGGTTTTGCGATCGGCCAGTTAATTCACGGGCCGCTTGCCGATAGCTTTGGTCGCAGACCTGTGTTGATTTTAGGCGTACTTTTCTTCGGCTTGGCTGCTGTTGTGAGTGCGACAACAAATGGCATTGATGCGCTGACCTATGTACGTACGGCACAAGGTTTTGCTGGCGCGGCAGCGGCGGTCATTATCCAAGCCGTCGTGCGTGACATGTTTGACCGTGAAGACTTTGCACGCGCAATGTCCTTCGTTACTCTGGTCATTACTATTGCGCCGTTGGTGGCACCGATGATCGGTGGCCATCTCGCGATTTGGTTTGGTTGGCGTTCCATTTTTTGGGTACTAGCTATTTTCGCTGTAGTTGTGATTTTTCTCGTACTTTGGAAAATCCCTGAAACGTTACAGCCTGAAAATCGTCAGCCTCTTCGTTTCCGCACGACGCTGAGAAACTACGCCAGATTATGCTCCAATCCTGAAGCGATCGGTTTGATGCTCTCAGGTGCGTTTTCATTTTCCGGAATGTTTGCATTTTTGACGGCGGGTTCGTTTGTTTATATTGATTTATATGGTGTTCGACCAGACCACTTTGGTTACCTATTTGGTTTGAACATTGTGGCGATGATCATCATGACCAGTATTAATGGTCGCTTGGTGAAGAAAGTTGGTTCCCATGCCATGCTTCGTTTTGGGTTGTTCGTGCAACTTTTGGCGGGGATTGGTTTATTCGTAAGTTGGTTAATGGACTTCGGATTATGGGGCATTGTACCTTTTGTTGTGCTGTTTATCGGTACATTGTCGACGATAGGTAGTAACGCGATGGCGCTGCTTTTAAGTGGTTACCCATCAATGGCGGGTACGGCGTCGTCTCTAGCGGGGACATTAAGATTCGGTATCGGTTCATTGGTTGGTGCGCTGGTGGCATCACTGCCCGGGAATGTTGCTTGGCCGATGATCATCGTAATGTTTGCTTGTTCTGTGCTTTCAGCACTGTTTTATTGGACTTTAGGAAGAAAGGCGTAATGTCGAATTACACCAAAGAAATTCAAAACTTGGTTAACTCAGCACTTGAAGAGTTAGATCAAGAGCATCGCTCAGGTAAGTTAGCCAATGCCCCTGTTGCGAATAACCATTATTTAGTGCGTTGGGTAACAAAGGCGCTAAAATCACAACGTTTCGGACGTACGGTAGGCGATGACTTAACGCGTTGGCAAAAAGCAGGTCGCTCACAGGGGAACGATGCTGGTTTGTTGTTTATCTTTAAACGTATTTCTGCTTTTTATGCGCAATTCTTCCCTGAAGGTGAAGACTCCAAAGTGTTCAAAGATTCAGATATTGAGTCTTTTCTTGATTTGATGGAGCAAGCAGGCTGGGAAGTCTCAACGTCTGAGCAACTGATTGGGTGCGGCAAAGTACAAATCTTCACTGAAGGTCAAAACTCTTTAGCGTTATGTGCAGACCAATGCGAAAGCTGTTTTGATGGCGAGTTGCTCGTAAAGCCAATGAGTTGGTTTGTACGTGGCAATCATGCTGAGTTTGTTGAGAAAGCAGCGCAAGCGGGCTTTATGGTTCATAAGGTAACAGACTACAAATCGATGGTGAAATACCATGGCGAGTACCTTATTTTTCCAGCAAACGAAGGCAACCAGTTAGCCGAAATTCCACTCTCGTTCAAAGCTGACTAAAGTGACATTTTGAGTGTTTAGAAGCCCCTGTTATTGGGGCTTTTTGTTTTCTAAACGGTTTGCTTCTTTCGCGATGGCTTTGACCATGCCTTTAAATATGAAAAGATGGGCTGGCATCATTGCAAACCAATAAAGCAGCCCAAGAAACCCTTGCGGGTGCCACCAGGCGGTAATATCCAGCTCTCGTTCGTCACCGAGATCTTTGATGGTAATTTCTAAACGCCCAAGGCCTGGGCCTTTCATACCAAAAAACAGTGAAAGAAACTGATTATTATCGCAGCGAATCACTTTCCAAGAGTCAATAAAATCACCGACTTTAAGCTCTGGTCCAGGAGGAGAAACGCGAATCGGTTTTCCGCCACCAAAAAAGATATCGAGCCATTCACGTGTACGCCACAAGATGTTGGCAAAGTAATAGCCTTTTTCGCGACTCCCGATCTTTTGCGCCACTTTCCATAATGCCGCAGCGGAGGCATGAGTTTTAATGCTCGCTCCAGCTTGTTTTGGGTAATAGCCATATCCTGGTTGCCATCGACGAAGCGCTGCGGGTTCAAACCCCCAGACATTACTGCGTACAAATGTGCCTTCATCTTGAATGGTATCAGTTACCGCTTGCTCGTAGCTGATCAGCGTTTGAGGAAATCGTTCTTCAATCGCTTTGGAGTCTGCAATGTAGTCGTGCTCTAAGCCCGCAAGTAATGCTTTACCGATACTAGTTGGCACTGAGGTAACTAAACCTAGCCAGTACGATGCCATTTTCGGAGTAAGTAGCGGGGTCGACCACAGCCGATACGGCTTGTTCGTGATTCGGCAAATGACTTTGAACTGTTCGCGGTAGCTAAGTGTATCTGGCCCACCAACTTCATAAATTTGACTTTCTTCTGGAGAGGGGGCTTCTGCTAACTTCAACAAATAGTGGTTGAGATTGGGCAAGGCAATAGGGTTCGCTTTTGAGTCGACCCATTTAGGCGCGATCAAAATAGGTAAGTTGTAGACAAAGTCACGCATGATTTCGAAAGCGGCAGAGCCGGGGCCGATGATAACGCCAGCACGCAATTCAGTTACTGGAATACCAGACTGTCGAATTATTTTTCCCGTGGCTTTACGAGCGGCTAAATGGCGAGAGTTTCCGGTTTGAGGTTGAATGGCGCTCAAATAGATAACATGCTCGACGGAGCTTTGTTCCAACGCAAATTTGAAGTTCAAAGCAAGGTTTAGTTCGTACTCAACAAAGTCATCACCTTGAGCCATCCCGTGCACGAGAAAAAATACTAAATCAAAATCGTTCACTACTGCCTTCGTGGTCTCTGCGTCAGCCAAGTCGAGATACCTTAACGTTAAATTAGGGTGAGGCTGAGTTCTTGACTCTAAATAATCAATATGTCGCGCCGCTGCTGTGACGGCGTAACCTTTATCTAAAAGTAACGGAAGAAGTTGAGAGCCAATGTAACCCGAGGCGCCTAGCACCACCACCTTTTTCATTATCTGTCCTTTTATCGTTGGTGGAATAAACACCACAGAGTATAATCATGAGACACTTTCCCCATTCTATCAATAAGTTGTCGTTGGAGCGCTTGTGACTTTTCTTTCTCAACTCTCAATACACGCAGATAAAGCATTCTTACGTCGTTTATTTGCAATCGCGTTACCAATTACACTGCAAAGCATGATGTTTTCAAGCCGAAGCCTCGTCGATGTTCTTATGCTTGGTCAACTTGGTGAAGCTGAAATTGCCGCTGTTGGAGTTGCTGCACGCGCGACTTTCGTCACCACCATCATGTTAGTTGGGGTGACAACGGGCGGTGCGTTGTTAACCGCTCAATATTGGGGGGCTGGCGATAAAGTTGGGGTGCGTCGCAGTACCGCTTTAACATGGATGATCGCAATGATGTTTGCTGCGATTGCTGTTGCTTTGTTTGTTGTTTTTCCACAACTCATCATGAGCTTGACTACCGATTCACAAGAAGTGATTGAATTAGGGGCCAGCTATCTCATTATTTCGTCGGTTAGCATGTTTGCTGTTGCATGTGTGGCCAGTATGTCGGTGGGCCTAAGGGCGATGCACCAACCAGGCCTAAGCACTTTTTTTAGTGGTATAGGCATTTTATCTAATGTTTTTCTTAACTGGGTTTTAATTTTTGGTCAATTAGGCTTTCCTGCTCTGGGTATTACGGGAGCAGCGATCGCAACGGTAATCAGTGGCGCGATCGAAGTAGGTTGCTTGTTTGGTTATCTATGGTTGAAAAAACACATAATCGCATTTGGTTGGGATGATATACGCGCAGGATTGGTCTTAGATAAAATTACGAGTTTCTTGAGCCTCTCTTTGCCAACCACATTTAACTTCTTGGCGTGGGCTGGTGGGCTGTTTGCTTATCACGCCATCATGGGGCAAGCAGGCGTACAAGGTTTGGCGGCACTTTCCGTAATGACACCTGTTGAGTCGATCGCATTGGCGATGATGATTGGCTTATCGAATGCGGCTGCAGTTCTAGTCGGGAACCAGCTCGGCGCTCGTAATTTTGAACCCGTTTATTATCAAGCATGGGCTACGGTCATTTTGAATGTGCTTATCGCATTTGTGGTCGCCATCTTGTTGATAGTGTCAAATCAATGGATCCTTAATGCGTTTAGTGCACTGACAACAGACACTCGCGAGCTAGCTGAACAGTTTATGGTGATTCTAGCGTTGGGTGTCGTGTTACGCTCGGTGCCGATGATGGCGATTGTTGGTGTATTACGCGCGGGCGGTGATGTTAAGTTTTGTTTGTATCAAGACATCTTGGCGCAGTGGGTGATCGGGATTCCACTCGCAGCATTTGCAGCGATTTATCTCAATTGGGACCCACAATGGGTTTACTTACTCTTTTTGACGGAAGAAGTTGTGAAGTGGGCGATTTGCTTGCCAAGAATGGTTAGCCGAAAATGGATGAAAAACCTGATTGGCCAGTAAGGAGGAACAGAGTTTATTTTGGCTGCAAAAATCTGCTCAAAACGTCAACAAAATTAGCAACAGAAAGTGAATCGAGTTGCATTTGTACTTCCATAGTGTGATCAAGCATTCAAAATACTTTCTACTAACAGGATTTTAGTGTAGATTCTGATCCCAATTTTTAAACACCATCCGAGCGGCATAATCAATGTTAAAACTGTCAGACCTATGTAAAGGCTATGTAGACGGGGGAGAGTTTCACCCTGTATTGCAAGGGGCAGAATTAACATTGCAGCAAGGCGACCAAGTTGCTCTGATGGGAGAAAGTGGTTCGGGTAAAAGTACTCTGCTGAATTTAATCGCCGGATTAGATACTGCTGACTCTGGTGAAGTGCAGTTTCCAAATTTTGCTATGCATGAAGCACCGGAGCATTTAAGAACCCTTTATCGCCGCAACAATATTGGTAATATCTTCCAACAATTCAACCTGCTTCCTACACTTAATATTGCCGACAATATTCGTTTTTGTCGTCAGTTAAAAGGTCTGCCGGAAGATAAAGAGTTGTGGCGTCAAATTCTTTCTGCTTTGGACTTAATGCCATTGCTAGGACGTTATCCGGAAGAGGCGTCTGGTGGTCAGCAACAACGTGCGGCGATTGCTCGCGCCCTTTATATGGAACCCAAAATCCTGCTTGCTGATGAGCCAACTGGTAGCCTAGACGAGCGAAACGCAGAAGCAGTAATGCGCTTATTAACGAGTCTCGCTCGCCAATTGGAGTGTACTTTGCTGTTAGTGACGCACAGTGAAAAAGTGGCCGCCCATATGGAAGGAAAGATTCGACTTCAAGGAGGGCAGCTACATGTTATGGCCCGTAGTTAAGGCACTACTCGGTCATTACCGTCGTTACCCTCTACAAATTATTCTTGTCTGGCTGGGATTAACTTTAGGCGTGTCCCTCCTTGTTGGTGTTACTTCTATCAACCAGCATGCAAAACAAAGTTATGCCACTGGGGAAAAACTTTTCTCCAATCCTTTGCCATACCGAATCCGAACGAAGCACTCTGCCAATAAAATTCCTCAAGGTTTCTATATTCAGTTACGTCGAGCTGGGTTTAACCAATGTGCACCGTTTGACGTGCTTCATCTAGATGCCAAGACCGATATGAGCCTGATGTTGGTGGGGATAGATCCTGTTGCGATGATCCCACTACAACAAGGAAAATCGCTAGGTGAGATGCCTGTTTTATCTCTAATGAAGCCTCCTTATCCTATTCTTGTTAGTCAAGATTTGGCCGCTTACATGAGTTGGCAGGATGGGGACTTCATTGAGATGAATGACGGAAGCCGTCTTGGGCCTATTCAAGTAGATAAGGACAAGATGCTTTCGGGTACTCGGCTGGTTACTGATATATCGTTGTTGCGTATGCTCAAGCGGAGCTCAGGTTTGTCTGCGATTTCTTGTGGTGAAATGCCAGAGGAAAGGCTAATAGCACTGAAAAACATGCTGCCAAACGGAATGACGCTCGTTAGGAATACGCGTACAGAGCTTGAGTCGCTAACTAACGCATTCCATATGAATCTCACCGCGATGGGAATGCTGTCGTTTTTGGTCGGGTTGTTTATTTTTTATCAAGCGATGTCTCTGTCTTTCATCCAGCGACAACGTTTGGTCGGTATTTTGAGACAGACTGGTGTTAACGGAACACAGTTAGCGCAAGCTTTATTACTAGAGTTGTCTTTGCTCGTCTTTATTGCGTGGGCGTGTGGTAACTTTTTTGGCTTGATCTTAGCAAATGAACTTATCCCAGCAGTGTCTTCGAGCCTGAGTGATTTGTATGATGCCAACGTAGGCTTAACCATAGGATGGTCATGGCAATCTAGCTTATACAGTCTAATCATGGCAGCGATGGGTGCGTTGATATCGTGTCTGTGGCCATTAATCCGTTTGTTGAAGTCACAACCAATCCGCCTTTCTTCTCGACTGTCGCTAATGCGATTTGCTGGAAGAGAGTTCTCTTGGCAGGCGCTTGCGGCATGTGCGTTTTGTGTCGCTGCAATAGCGGTATATCAGGCGCCGAAAACACAAGAAACCGGCTTTGCTATTATTGCGCTGATGTTGGTTAGTGTGGCGTTGTTTATGCCATTTATTATGTGGCATATGTTCCAAAGTTTTTCTTATACCATGCGATGGGTTCGTGTCCGTTGGTTTTTTGCTGATGCAGCAGCCAGCATGAGCTATCGCGGTGTGGCTACGATGGCGTTTATGTTAGCGCTGGCGGCAAACATTGGTGTAGAAACAATGGTCGGAAGCTTTCGAGATACAACCGATAAGTGGCTAAATCAGCGATTAGCCGCTGATGTGTACATCTATCCGACCAACAATTCAGCCGCTAGGATGAGCGCATGGCTCCAGAATCAGCCTGAGGTGAACTCGGTTTGGTGGCGCTGGGAAAAAGATATGCCGACCGAGCATGGTGCTCTGCAAGTTGTGAGTACGGGCTCTTCTGAAGGTGAGCTAGACTCACTTACCGTCAAGTTAGGTGCCCCAAATTACTGGTATCAACTGCACGCTACCAAGAGCTTAATGGTCAGCGAGTCGATGGCCTTGAAGCTGGATATCCGCCCTGGAGACTTCATTAACTTGCAGGAACCGCTTGGTGGGGATTGGCAAGTCGTAGGCGTTTACTACGATTATGGAAACCCATATAACCAGGTGATGATGTCGCACCGGAATTGGCTGTATGCATTTGCAGGTACGGGTAATGTTGGTCTTGGCGTCGTATTAAAAGATAACGTCAATGGAGAAGGGCTGAAAAATCGCTTAGAGAATGTATTCCGTCTCCCGCAAGATCGTGTGTTTGATAACGGTAATATTTATAGCCAAGCAATGAGAGTGTTTGATCATACCTTTGCGATAGCGGGAACCTTGGGCAATATCACGCTGATTATTGCCGTGTTTGGTTTATTCTTTGCGACGTTGGCAGGAGAACTTTCACGGCAGCGGCATTTTTCCTTATTAAGGTGCATGGGTGTGTCCGGAAAAGAACTTGTCGTATTAGGTGGTTTGCAGCTATTCGTCTTCGGAGCCATTTCTGCGATTATTGCAGTGCCGCTCGGCTTGGCGCTCGCACATTTGATCGTTGATATTATCATTAAGCAATCATTTGGCTGGTCTCTAGAGCTTCAAACGATTCCATGGGAGTATGCTCAAACCATTGCTTGGGCGATGCTTGCCATCATGGTTGCTGGCGCATTGCCAGTTATTAGAATGATCAAAAGTACACCGATGAAGTCATTAAGGGACGCGTTGTAATGAAAAAAGTGGGCTCTAAAAAACGCTTGTTGGTTTCAACGCTCATTGTTGTTACGTTCGCTTTTCTGACTGGGGCTGCTTTTTACTCAACTTTTTGGTTAGAGGCGACAGCAACACGAGAAAGCGAACTTGATTCTATCTTAACGCGTGAAAATCAAACGATTTTCGAGCCTGTACTACCTAATGAGCATGTCTCTTTACCCTCAGACTTTCGCTTTCATCCCGAGTATCAGCATGAATGGTGGCACTACTTTGCGAAACTAAAAGATGAGCAAGGCAAGATCTACAATGTTCAATGGAGCTATTTCAGGGTTGCGACGGACGAGCGAGAAACCAGCGGTTGGCAGAACCCTCAATTGTACATTTCACATGTTGTCGTCAGTCATGGCTCGCATGTATGGAAAGAGCAACGGGTAGCTAGAGGTGGGATAGGCCAAGCTGGTATGATCAATCGTCCTTTCAGGTTATGGATTGATAATTGGACTTGGCGATCACTCGGTGCGACGCCTTTCCCGGGTAACTTGAATGTGAATACTGATACGTTTGGACTTGAGCTCAATACCATGACAAACGGCCCCTTTGTCGTGAATGGAGACAAAGGTTTCCAAGTTAAACATGCGTTGCAATCTGTTGCTTCTTTCAGCTTCAGTGCTCCATTTTTAAAAGTAAAAGGCAGCTTAAGCTTAAATGGTAAGCGATTCTTAGTGACGGGTTCTGCTTGGGCGCAAAAAGAGTGGGGCAGCGGCTTAATTGGTGAGGGGCAACAAGGCTGGGATTGGTTTGTTTTCAATTTAGATGATGGTCGAGCATTAACTGTTAGCCGTTATCGTCACCATGGGCAAACACCGCACGTGTTTGGCACGTTGTCGACACGCTCAGGTAAAGTCATCAACCTCTCAGACGATGATATCAGTATCAAGCCAATGCAAGTGACCAGTTTATCCAATGGAAGAAGGTTACCTTTGCAATGGATTATCAATATTCCGAAGCATCAAATTAATTTGACTACCCGCATTATCAAGTCAGATATGTGGCTACCCTTTGTAATACCTTACTGGGAAGGGCCTACTTTAGCCTCCGGCTCCAATGAGGCTTGGGGCTTTATGCAGCTGACAGGCTATTGAGTTGTGAAGAAAACCACCCCCTACGGGTGGTTTTTTAGTGCGCGAAGCTTCCTAGCTTTTTCTCAAAAGTACGGGGTTATCATGATGGTACAAGCCGTGTTATGCTGATTTTCTCATCATCTTGATAAATATTTGGTGCGACAAAAACAAATACGATCTCCGATCAAAATTGAGTGTCATGTTGGAAAATACGATGTATAGTAAACTTAACATCGAAAAAACCGAAGTTTATACTCTGAAGAAGCGATTATTCTAAAGTTTTCGACAGCTATACACTCTTATCACTCTTTGTTAATCGTTTATTAAGATAATAAATATAAGGACGAAACCATGAACGATGTCATTCGTGACTTTTTCAAAATGGAATCAGCAGGTGGTATTCTTCTCGTAATCGCAGCGGCAATTGCGATGACCATTGCTAACTCACCGCTGGGCGAAACTTATCAATCTGTACTGCATACTTATGTATTCGGTATGTCAGTTTCTCACTGGATTAATGACGGCCTAATGGCTGTTTTCTTCTTACTTATTGGCCTTGAAGTGAAGCGAGAGCTACTTGAAGGAGCGCTAAAATCAAAAGAAACCGCAATTTTCCCTGCGATTGCAGCGGTTGGTGGTATGTTAGCCCCTGCTCTTATTTACGTTGCGTTTAATGCTAACGACCCAGAGGCGGTTTCTGGCTGGGCCATTCCAGCTGCGACGGATATTGCATTTGCTCTAGGTATCATGGCGCTACTAGGTAAGCGCGTACCAGTAAGCCTTAAAGTGTTTTTGTTAGCTCTCGCTATCATCGACGATTTAGGCGTGGTTGTTATTATTGCACTGTTTTACACAGGTGATCTTTCTAGCATGGCGCTGCTTGTTGGCTTCATCATGACTGGTGTCCTGTTCATGTTGAATGCGAAGGAAGTAACGAAACTGACGCCATACATGATAGTCGGCGCGATCTTATGGTTTGCGGTACTTAAATCTGGTGTTCACGCAACACTTGCAGGCGTAGTGATCGGCTTTGCTATTCCTCTTAAGGGTAAACAGGGCGAACATTCCCCACTTAAGCACATGGAGCACGCACTTCATCCATACGTGGCATTTGGTATCTTACCTCTATTCGCATTTGCAAATGCGGGGATTTCGCTAGAAGGCGTATCGATGTCAGGCCTAACTTCAATGCTGCCATTAGGTATTGCTTTGGGGCTACTGGTTGGTAAGCCTCTAGGTATCTTCACCTTTAGTTGGGCAGCTGTGAAAATGGGTGTAGCTAAGTTACCGGAAGGCATTAACTTCAAGCATATCTTTGCGGTCTCTGTGTTGTGTGGTATCGGTTTTACAATGTCTATATTCATTTCCTCTTTAGCGTTTGGAAATGTAAGCCCTGAGTTTGATACCTATGCTCGACTAGGTATCTTAATGGGCTCGACGACAGCCGCGTTACTTGGCTACGCGTTACTGCACTTTTCTTTGCCTAAGAAAGCGCAAGCGTAAGATACACACTGTTTAGTAAAGCCTCCCATTCGGGAGGCTTTTTTATGTCTGCAGATTGGCACATCAACCACTTCAGGGTGGTTACTTTTGTGACCAACTAAGGCCTAGCTTATGGAGATGGGGCAAATCATCGAAAGAGGCGCTTGGTAAATCTACAGGCGAAAAAAAGCCCAGCCGAAAATTTGACTGGGCGGATACAAACATAGGAGTTAATAAGAAAAAAGCAGCAACGTAACAATTAGATGGAAACAAGTTTGACGGCCAGTGAAACTTCAAATGCCCTAACTGTTACGTATATTCAGACCGAGCCTTTTCCAAACAGTTCCATTTTTTTTCAAAAAATTTCTACTTAATGCTTTCTAGCTTCTTACACACCCGAAAGTAATAGAAAAATCGAGATGGATTACCAACTTGGCGAAGTTACTAACTTCTGTGTTTCTCATTTTATCTCCCCTAGAACCGAAGATGTATTTCATTCTCTCGTCGCTCACTCCGAGCCGCCAAGGCTATTGTTAGCGTTTCAATTGCGATGGACTGAGAAATTTGATCGTTTTCTTCTGACAAGCTTCACTGGAGTATTCGATTGAATTTCAAAAGATTAGATCACACCTTTTATTGTCTGGTCAGACCAATTGGTTAAAGTGTGATGTTAATCATTTGTTAATCTGAAGTTTCGGGAGTATATTTTCAAACAGTTGTTTAATACGAGTGATTAAAATGGCCCCGAGAACATCAACAAAAGAAAAAATACTCGATGTCGCAGAAGGACTCTTTGCTGAACATGGCTTTAATGATACTTCGCTAAGAACGATAACAGGTAAAGCTAACGTTAACCTAGCATCGGTAAACTATCACTTTGGCGATAAAAAAACGCTGGTTAGAGCGGTTTTAGATAGGTATTTAGAAGCACTAATGCCGAGCATTAAGACTTCATTAATTGAGTTAAACACGCGCGATAGCTACAACATGGACGATGTCTTTGAGTCATTGCGATTACCTTTACGTACATTAAATGATGTACGCCCAAATGGTACTGCGCTATTTATGTTGTTAATTGGCCGCGGTTATACAGACGTTCAAGGTCATCTACGCTGGTTCATTACCACCAGATACGAAGAGGTACTGAACCTTTTCACTTTCTCGATAATGAAGGCGAACCCGGAACTATGTGAAGAACAGTTGTTTTGGCGACTGCACTTCACGTTAGGAACCTGTGTATTTACGATGGCTTCAAGCCAGGCTCTTTCGGAGCTGGCAGAAAGTAAGTTTGAAAAGGAAGTCGATGTGAAATCTGTCGTCGATTTACTGATTCCATATTTGTCAGCAGGAATGTCAGCAAAGCAGTTGGCATAAGACAAATAAGAAAGTTAAACCAATAATAAGATTATACCCCGAGCGGTTACGTGAACAAAAGGATCTGAACTATGAGCTCTCTACGAAGAAAATGGATTAGTGACCCGGCTTTTAAAGTGTTCAAAAAAGTATTGCCACCTCTGTCTAGCACCGAGAAAGAGGCGATGGAAGCGGGTAGTGTATGGTGGGATGCCGAACTATTCTCAGGCAAGCCAAACTTCACAACATTACATCATTATCCAACGCCTACACTGACGGCAGAAGAGCAGTCATTTATGGATAATGAGCTTGAGACCCTGCTAGAAATGCTTGATGACCAGAAGATTGTCAAAGAAGACAGGGATTTACCGCCTGAAGTATGGGAGTACCTACGTAAAGAGCGATTTTTCTCTTTGATCATCTCGAAAGCATATGGTGGTCGTGAATTTTCCGCTTTGGCGAACTCAACCATTGTTTCTCGTATTGCGACTCGAAGTATCAGTACCGCGGTATCGGTAATGGTACCGAACTCTCTTGGCCCTGGTGAGCTGCTATCGCACTATGGTACGCAAGAGCAAAAAGATTACTGGTTGCCTCGTTTAGCTGATGGTACAGACATCCCTTGTTTCGCCCTAACTGGCCCTGAAGCGGGTTCTGATGCAGGTGGCATACCTGATCAAGGCGTGGTTTGTTACGGCACCCATGAAGGCAAAGAAGTGCTTGGCGTGCGAGTTAGTTGGAATAAACGCTACATCACGCTTGCGCCAGTTGCGACAGTGCTCGGGTTAGCGTTTAAACTGCAGGATCCTGAAGGGCTACTTGGTGACAAGAAAGAGGTTGGCATTACATGTGCGTTGATTCCCGCTGACCATGAAGGTGTCGAGATAGGCGAGCGCCATGATCCTCTGGGGTCTGCGTTCATGAATGGCCCAACTCGTGGTGAAGATGTCTTCATCCCTATGGACTGGTTGATCGGTGGCGCTGATTACGCAGGTAAAGGTTGGCGTATGCTGGTTGAGTGTCTTTCTGCTGGTCGTGGTATCTCTCTTCCAGCGCTTGGCACAGCGATTGGTCACCTTACTACACGTACAACAGGTGCTTATGCTTACGTGCGTAAACAGTTTGGAATGTCGATCGGTAAGTTTGAAGGTGTTGCAGAAGCAATGGGGCGCATTGGTGGTCTTACTTACCTACTAGAAGCGACGCGTACGCTAACGACGACTTCTCTCGATATGAAAGAAAAACCTGGGATTGTAACCGCGATTGCCAAGTACCACATGACGGAAATCGCGCGTACCATTCTAAATGATTCGTTTGATATCCATGCGGGTCGTGCGATTCAAGATGGCCCAATGAACTATCTTGCTAAACATTACCTTGGTATCCCGGTTGCTATCACCGTTGAAGGCGCGAATATTCTGACTCGTAACCTGATGATTTTTGGTCAAGGTGCGACTCGATGTCACCCATATGTTCTAAAAGAAATGGAAGCAGCGGCGAATCCAGATTCTGAACAAGGTGCGAAAGAATTTGACAACTTACTCTTTAAACACATCAAGCACGCGCTCGGTAATACATTCGGTGCATTTGGTGCAGCACTAACTGGTTCTCGATTTGTTAACGCGCACATGAGTGGCCCAACGCAGCAATACTACAAAGACATTACTCGTCTCAGTCGTGCACTTGCAGTAAGTGCAGACCTTGCGATGTTAACCTTAGGTGGAGACTTGAAGCGTAAAGAAATGATCTCCGCACGTTTGGGTGATGGATTAAGCTATCTATACATGGCATCTGCTGCCTTGAAAAAGTATGAAGATGAAGGCCGTCAACAAGGCGATCTAGACTTCGTTCATTACGCTGTTCAACACTGTTTGTATAACGCTTCTAAGTCATTAAATGAGGCTTACACCAACTTCCCTGTGAAATACGTTGGCGGTGTGCTTAAGGGGCTATTGTTCCCGCTTGGTAATCATTTCAATAAGCCAAGTGATGAGCTGTGTGTGAATTTGGCTGAAGCGATGATGACGCCAGGCGCGCAACGTGATCGCCTCACGCATCTGTGCTACATCGGAAAATCAGAGGATGACAGCGTAGGCTTAATGGAGAATGCATTCCTTGCAATGTACGACATTAAACCTTTGGAGCGTAAACTTATGAAGGCTGCGAAGGATGGTAAAGTGGCTCGTAAAGGTTTGCTGCATGACCGTTTGCAGCAAGCATTTGAAGCAGGCGTGTTAACTGAGCAAGAAATTGATCAAATCATGGCTGCAGATAAATTGCGCTACAAGGCGATTCAAGTTGACCACTTTAGTCATGACTTTTCTGAAGTGCGAACTCATAGCCCAAAAAAGTCGCAGTTGAATCCGGCGGCATAATAGACAACTAATGTTAAGAAAAGCACCTCAATGAGGTGCTTTTTTGTATTCTTGGGGAGTGGATGGTGGGATAGTGCTCCAACCACTTGCCTTTTAAGAGCATTTTTACAGAAATTAGATGCGAAATCCCAACGAAACTTTTATCCTAACAAGGTTTTTTAAAGGAAGTTGAATATGATCATCAAACCTAGAATTCGTGGATTTATCTGTACTACAACGCACCCTGTTGGTTGTGAAGCTAACGTAAAAGAACAAATTGCGTACACCAAAGCGCAAGGTCCAATCAAAAACGCACCTAAGCGTGTTCTTGTTGTTGGTGCATCAAGTGGCTACGGTCTATCTTCTCGTATCGCTGCGGCATTTGGTGGCGGTGCATCAACTATCGGTGTTTTCTTCGAAAAAGAAGGTACTGAGAAGAAACCAGGTACAGCAGGTTTTTACAATGCCGCTGCTTTTGAAAAGCTAGCGCGTGAAGAAGGTCTGTACGCAAAAAGCTTAAACGGCGACGCTTTCTCAAATGAAGCGAAACAGAAAACTATCGAGCTGATCAAAGAAGACTTAGGTCAAATCGATATGGTGGTTTACTCACTGGCATCTCCAGTACGTAAAATGCCAGAAACTGGTGAATTAGTTCGTTCATCTCTTAAACCTATCGGTGAAACTTACACATCAACGGCTGTTGATACCAACAAAGATGTGATCATCGAAGCTAGCGTTGAGCCTGCAACAGAAGAAGAAATCAAAGACACTGTCACTGTAATGGGCGGTGAAGATTGGGAACTTTGGATTAATGCGTTGTCTGATGCTGGTGTTCTTGCTGAAGGTTGTAAGACCGTCGCGTACAGCTACATTGGTACTGAGCTAACTTGGCCAATTTATTGGGATGGTGCACTAGGTAAAGCAAAAATGGACCTAGACCGTGCAGCGAAAGCGCTAAACGACAAGTTAGCAGCAACAGGCGGCAGTGCCAATGTTGCGGTACTTAAATCTGTGGTAACTCAGGCGAGTTCTGCAATTCCTGTTATGCCACTGTACATCGCAATGGTATTCAAGAAAATGCGCGAAGAAGGTGTACACGAAGGCTGTATGGAACAAATCTACCGTATGTTCAGCCAACGTCTATACAAAGAAGACGGTAGCGCGGCAGAAGTTGATGAGATGAACCGCCTACGTCTGGATGACTGGGAACTTCGTGACGACATTCAGCAGCACTGTCGTGAGCTATGGCCTCAAATTACGACTGAGAACCTAAAAGAGCTGACTGACTACGTTGAGTACAAAGAAGAGTTCTTGAAACTATTTGGTTTCGGCGTTGAAGGCGTAGATTACGAAGCGGATGTGAATCCAGCAGTTGAAGCAGACTTCATTCAAATCTAATCACAGACTAGATAACCAATAAACAAAAGGCGCTCATTGAGCGCCTTTTTGTATTTCATAGCCAAAGTGAGTATTAACTTAGTATTATCAGTATCGTACCAGCTAGCGTCATTAAAATATTCGCAATCGCATAGGTACCCGCATAACCAAGGGCTGGGATGGTGGACTTGGCGTAGTCGTTAACGACATCCATAGCTGGAGCGCAAGTACGGGCGCCAATAATGGCACCGAAGAGCAGGGCACGGTTCATCTTGAGTACGTGTGCGCCAACTAAGTAAGCCAGAACCACAGGCACAACACTGACAATAAATGCCAAACCAATGACTTTTGGTCCTACTTGCGTTAGGTGCTCGAACATCTTTCCACCTGCACTTAGACCAATTCCCACCATAAAGAACATCAACCCTAGATCTTTGACCATATTCAGCGCCCCTTGTGGGACATAACCGAAAGTAGGGTGATTTGCTCGTAAGAAACCAAGCGTAATACCGGACAACAGAAGACCCACCGCATTACCCAAACTGAAAGACACCTGACCGAACGTCATTGTGATGAGGCCAAACAGAATACCCAAAATAAAGAAGCTACAAAAAGCGAGCAAATCGGCCATTTGACTGTGGATCGAGATGAAACCGATTTTTTCCGCCAGTCCATGTACTCGGCTTTTCTCGCCGCTCACTTGAAGGACGTCTCCTTTAGCGAGCACAATGTCTAAGTCCATAGGCATTTCAATCTGAGCGCGAACTACGCGGTTTAAGAAACAGCCAAACTCAGACAAATTCAAATCCGATAAACGCTTACCAGCGATAGCGTCACTTTTTACGACGATTTCTTCTTCAACGATGCGCAAATCAAGCAAGTTACGGTCGAATACTTCTTTACCATTACGGAAGCTAGGGTCTAAGCGAGCATGGCTGTCAGGGAAGCCAACCAGTGCAATTTCATCTCCCTCTTGCAAGATAGCATCACCATCTGGGTGGGCGAGAATACCATTGCGACGGATTCGTTCAATGTAACAGCCAGTTTGACGATAAATACCCAGTTCTCGCAAGTTTTTACCATCAGTCCAGTCAATTAGCTCTGGGCCCACTCGGTAAGCTCGAATAATGGGTAAATACACTTTTCTCTGGCTTGAATTTCCAAGGCCACGCTCTTGTGCGATTTGCTGCGCGGAATCAGAAAGGTTTTGTTTTTGCAGTTTTGGCAACAATTTAGCAAACATGATCATGCTAATTAAGCCGACCAGATAAGCCATCGCGTAGCCTACGGATAGATTTTCTAATACCAGAGAAAATTCCATATTCCGCGGTATAGTCGCAAGGCCAGAGTTAAGAGCATCTTGTGCACCAACCAGTACTGGCGTTGCGGTCAATGCGCCTGCCATCATACCGGCGGATAAGCCAAAATCGAGGCCGAAATAGTGACTCAAGCCATACGTTAAGCTGACCGCAGACACGAGAACAGTCATGCTTAAAATAAAATAATGCTTACCATCTCTGAAGAATATACCAAAAAAGTTTGGTCCAGCTTCAATGCCAACGCAGTAGATAAACAGCATAAAGCCAATGGTTAAAGCTTCTGCATTAAATGAGAAACCAAGGTGGCCCATAACCAAAGAGGTAATAAGAACGCCAATAGAGTTGCCTAATTGTAATTTGCCAAATCGAATTTTTCCGATGGCAAGGCCAATGGCTAATACGACGAAGATTAGAAGGATAGGGTTTTGTTCGAGAAGGTATACGACGTCTATGTTCACTGTGTGGCTCGGTAGAGTGTGTGCCAAAAAAGATTAAGAACTGTGAATTGTAACTAAATATAGCAAAAAGATAAGTGAATTTTTTTAGGTTTTACCATTAGTTGACTTAACGTAATAACCAGCTGAAAAATAATAAAAAAGCCGCATGAAGCGGCTTTTTTGAAAACAGTCTTTATTACTCGTCAAATAGACCTAGGTGCTCTTTCGCGTATGCTTCGAATTCGTCGCAGCCACCGATGTGCTCTTGGTCGATAAAGATCTGAGGAACGGTTTCAACTGGTTTACCAACTGTTTTCTCAAGATCTGCTTTAGAAATACCTTCAGCGTGAATATCAACGTAACGGTAGTTGAAGTCATCACGTTTTGCTTTTAGCGTTTCTGCGTGCTCTTTTGCACGAACACAGAAAGGACATGCAGGGCGACCAAAGATAACAACGAACATAATCTTATTTCTCCTAAATCTATTCTTTTTTGAAAGCGTACAAAACATAGCGGCTGAGTGCGCTTTCTTTTGTTGGAGTAACTATGCCCGATCCAGATACGGAAATAAAGCGGCAATTACCTCTTGGTTCTATAGGTGAAATCTATCGAATAAAAACTAAACGCGTGTTCTTATTTTACGGCTCTGAAGTATGTGAAGTGACGCATAAAAAACATACATTCTAAAGGGTTAATGATGGCAAGGTGGAATTGGTCAATTTTTTTTGTTTAAAAAAATAGCAATCTATTTTGGCTATACGCAAATAACTTCAACTCTAACATAAGTGTTAAATCAGAGGGCGAGAGGTTATTTGGGTATATTCTTTTGGGAGGGTGTGTATGTTTCAGTTTATGACTGCAACAAGGATTATATTTGGTGAAGGTGCACTTCAATCTTCATTATCCGTTATTAACCAATTTGGCTACAGTGTTTTGCTGGTCACTGGGCAGGATACCCAACGAGCCGCCCCCATTATCCAATATCTTAAAGCTCAAAATATGCGTTACCAGCACGTAGCTATCGTTGGTGAACCATACATCACGATGGTAGAAGAGACCGCAGTGCTCGGTAGAAAATTCCAACCTGATATGGTGGTTGCGATAGGTGGTGGCAGCGTCATCGATATGGGCAAAGCCTTAGCTGCCATTATTCCCAATCAAGGCAATGTTTACGATTACGTAGAAGTGGTAGGAAGAAGCGTCCCTTTAAAAGCAAAGCCTCTTCATTTTATTGCAATTCCTACGACAGCAAGCACCGGTTCAGAAGTGACCAGAAATGCTGTGCTGAAATCTGGACAAGATAAAGTGAAAGTGAGTCTTCGAAGCCCTGATATGCTCGCAGACGTTGCCATTGTAGACCCGACACTTACTTACGGGACCGACCAATACACATCTGGACGTGGCGCAATGGATGCGTTCACTCATTTAATGGAAGCGTATGTGTGTGGTGAGCCAAACCCTCTTACTGATATGGTCTGCGAAGAGGGGCTACGCCGTTTAAGCCGTTCAGTGATTGCCGCTTGTAAGCAAGATAATCATAAGGCGCGCTCTGATTTATCGTTCGCTGCATTGCTTGGTGGTATGGCGATTACTAATGCCAAATTAGGTGCCGCTCATGGGTTAGCATCGGCGTTAGGAGGCAAGTTAGACGCCCCTCATAGCGTTATTACGGCTCGCCTAGCTCCGCACGTGATGCAGGAGAACATTAACGCCGCTAAACTCGCGGGTAGGAATGATGTGATAAGTCGTTATCGCAAGCTGGCCCAATTAGTCACTGAGCGAGTAAATGCTAACGAACACGATGGAATTCTTTGGGTAAATATGGTGCTAGATAAGTTAGCGTTACCGCTACTGGCTCAATTTGGAGTATGCCAAACCTCTTTTGAGCAAGTGGCGAATGATGCGCTTAAATCAATGGCAATCAAAGGGAATCCTTTACCTCTTAATCAGGAACGTTTGATACACATATTGCAGCAAGTCTATGATTGTAGCGGAGAGTGCGCAGCTGAGAGTGCACAACATGTCAGTTCTGTTGAAGTACTGGAATCAAGAACGGACTTATCGAGTGTCAACGACTTAGGGTGATTGCTCCCTTAGCAGCATTAAAACAAAAGGGGAGCCTTGAGCTCCCCTAGATAAAGTATTGACTAAGCTTTAGTGCTTAGTACTGGCTTAGTTTGTCATAGCGACTGTCTTTCAACGCATCTTTTACGCGTTTTAGGTTCTCACGGAAACCTGTACCACGGCGAAGAGTGAAGCCAGTTGCTAGCACATCAATCACTGTCATTTGTACAACTCGGCTTGCCATTGGCATGTAAACGTCGGTATCTTCTGGAATATCGAGCGTGATGGCCAGCGAGCTTGCCTTTTCTAGAGGAGAATCCTTCGCTGTAATCGCAATAACCGTTGCGCCATTTTCACGAGCAAGGTTCGCTATTTCTACCTGACTCTTTGTTCGACCGGTATGAGAAATAAGAACCACAACATCATTATCACTGCAGTTGATACAACTCATGCGCTGCATAACAATATCTTCAAAACAAGTAATTGGAATATTAAAGCGAATAAACTTGTTTTGTGCGTCTCGGGCAACAGAAGATGATGCACCAAGGCCAAAGAATGAAATGCGCTTCGCTTGCGTTAGCAAATCGACCGCACGGTTCACTTGCATTGGATCTAGGCTATTTTTAGCGACATCTAAACACGCCATCGTCGATTCGAAAATCTTATGGGTGTACGCGTCTGGGCCATCGTCTTCTTCCACATTACGGTTAACGTAAGGGGTGCCGTTGGCTAGGCTCTGTGCCAAGTGAAGCTTAAAATCTGGAAAGCCCTTGGTGTCCAGACGACGACAGAAGCGGTTTACAGTGGGCTCACTAACGTCGGCCATTTTAGCCAGCGTTGCAATGCTTGAATGAATTGCAGTTTGTGGAGACGCCATAATTACTTCCGCAACTTTGCGCTCTGACTTACTGAAATTCTCCAGGTTTTTTTGAATTTTTTCTAATGTATTCATAGTGTTCACGAGGGTATAGAGAACAACTCGCTGGCT
This sequence comes from Vibrio sp. 1557, assembly GCF_033340175.1. Lineage (NCBI taxonomy): Bacteria > Pseudomonadati > Pseudomonadota > Gammaproteobacteria > Vibrionales > Vibrionaceae > Vibrio > Vibrio sp. 1557. Next base: position 286,716 of record NZ_JAWOVZ010000004.1, read on the forward strand.
CTGCTAACGAAAGGAAACACGAAGATTCCGGAGTAGAGTGGGGCGTTAACGAAAACAACCAGCGCCATAGAATCAGTATAAACCTGATCTTCAATCAGTCTAAACCAATAACGGGTACTATTTAGTGAGAATTTGACAGGCCTCAAACAAAATGTTGTAAAAACTACAGAATTGGATGTGTAAACGAAGTTTTGTTGCGCTAGTCGCACGATAATGATGTTTGAGTTACATCAAAACGAAAAAAAATTTCAAATTGATGTAACTCGATCTGGCTGTTAAGACGATTGAATATCAACAACCAGCTGTTGAATTCTTTTCATCAAATTTGGTGCTTGCTTGGCGATTTCGCGTTGTTCATCAAGCACTGAGCTCAAAATTTCTTTTGTGGTCAGTGGATTTGCCAAAACCACTCGAAACACTATCGTATTCATGCGTTGCCATTGGTCTGGGTTCAGTCTTGTACGTGAAACGAACGATTTGCCCGTTTCGCGCTGACGCTTTTGAATAAACTGTGTTAACTCATTGATCAGCTCATTCAGTTGTTCTTTTTGTGAGCCTTCTGCTTGTGCTAATGCTTCACGGATGAATGGCGGTAAATAACGGTATGTGAGCAGACAAAGCTCTGGTTCAGAAACTAACTCGAAATCATCTTGCTGTTTGATTAAATCCGCAAAGTAGCGAGCTTTTTCAATGCTTTGGTCAATCAGAAGCTCATAACCTGGGCGACTTATGATGTGCATTGCGGCGTAGACCAACATCGCCATGCCCGAACGTGAGCCTTCTAGTGTATGGCTGCCTAGGTCTTTTGAACCTTTGCGCAATATATATTGAGCGTGATGCTCTATGGATTTCATTGCGTCAGGGTCTTTGAACAGAACCATACCGGCGCCCATCGGGATGTAGAGCTGCTTGTGTGCATCAATAGTTACTGAGTCTGCCATTTCCACACCTTTAAGAAGATGACGGTGATGGTTAGACATAAGTGTTGCGCCACCCCATGCGGCATCCACATGGAAGTGACAGCCGTGAGCTTGGCAGACTTCAGCGATTTCAGGCAATGGATCAACATTACCTGTCTCTGTTGTGCCAGCCACACCAATAACAGCAATAGGCTTGATGTTTTGTTTTTCGAGCTCAACAATTTTCGCTTTCAGGTCGTTGACAATAATACGGTTGTTGGCATCGGTTTTAACCGCAACCAAGCCCTCTTGGCCTAGCCCTAATACATCGGCTGCTTTCTTAAGGGAGTAGTGACCACGCTCAGACACTAGCACCGCTAAGCCATCATAGCCATAGTGCTTCATGGCTTTAAAAAGGCCTTCCTTTTCCACGCCTTTAAATGAGCCATTGGCCCTTAACGCTTTGTTACGTGCTACCCAAAGCGCAGTGATATTGGCAATGGTGCCGCCGGAACAAAATGCGCCTAATGAGTGGTTTGCACTGTGCATCCACTGATTGTAAAACGTATCATTCTGACCATATATCAAGCGATGCAGCATACCCAAAACTTGACGCTCAAGTGGTGTAAAGGCTTTGGAAGTCTCTATTTTTACCAGGTTTTGGTTTAAGGCGATCATGATCTTTGACAGTGGCATCAAGAAATAAGGCAGTGCCGATGTCATATGACCAATGAAGCTTGGTGAAGATGTGTGAACTGAGTGCGACACCAAAGTGTCGAGTAAGTGCTCTGTATGATCTGACACGAACTCTGGCTGCTCAGGAATCTGAGCAGAAGAAAAGTCTTTTTCGATTTCGCGTAAAGGCTTTTCTTCTGCCACGATGTGTTCACGAAGAAATTGATTTAGATTTCGCGAGAGGCTCTCGTCAATTTTAGTTAACGTTGAGTCCGGACCTTCTGGGACAGTGAAGATCTTTAGCAAGCTCTCAAAGCTAACATCAGCGGTTTTTTGTTCCTTAACCATAGCAAAGAATCTTTGTAGTTATTTTGGTAATGCGAGCGGCACAATCTAAACTAAAACGGGCGCAAAGTCCCGTTTTAATTGTTGAAACCCAAGTTGTAGAAATGAAAATTTTAGGTGAAGGTTACGATATTCACATTAAAAAATTCTAGATTGAGTACGTTAAAACATTCTAGTGTTTTCGAATGCTAATCAACGACTAATGCGAGCAATCTTAGTCACATTTCTGCTTTTCAATCTTTTCTATTGACTGATTGTACTTATTAAGTGCGGTATCAATTTGTTGGGGGTGACTAAGCAGATCAGCGAATGCTGAACGAAGCTCGTAGTTTTTTGGGTGGTTAGTTGATTGACGGTCGCTAAATGTCTGTTTTGCAACTTCACCTAACTTATCGCTTCGGGTCGCTAACTGCTTAACGTCATGTTGCTCTAGTTTTAACCATGCTTCGATTGGCTGTTCCGTCGCAACGCGGCTAGGGTCGTTCTCTAGAAAGTAGTGAACCGCTTCGCGGTTTAATTCAAAGTGATGTTTACGTCCATCCAAGAACCATTGACTAACTTCTTTCAGATCTGGATATTGGGTAACCGTCAAATCAACAAGATCTTGATACCACTGTAGTGAGGCATCGACGTAGCCATCGTATTTGCTAGCAAGACATTGTTGATCTGCGGCAAGCGTAAAAGTTGAGCTTGTAGCGAGGAGCGCTGCAACGACAAAGCGTTTCATTCTTCTTCCTTCTGGTTGTTATCCCTTTATTAACGCAATGCACATCAGTTGATGTTTCTCCCTTCTTTCTATTTGGTCGTGACAAATCGTTGGGCTGAATGACGAAAAGAAAGAGGGGTCTTGCCAAAAAATATTGACCACTTTGACGTTAACTGGGTATTTAAATTTTTGCCGTATTGTAATGGATGTTAAAGCGAAAACCTGAGATCTAGCTAGCAAGTGATACAAAGAAAAGCATCATAACTGGTACCAATAAACTCAAAATAAAGCCGCTAACGATAGCAACAGGAACACAACGCACACCACCGGTGGTTTGAATAACGGGTAGGGTGAAGTCCATTGCTGTTGCACCGGCATAACCAATTGCGGTGCAAGGATAGCTACGAATAAAGAGAGGAATGGCAACCAGTGCGACTAGCTCTCTCATCAATTCAATCAAGAACGACGCGCCACCAAATACCGGACCAAAAGCGTCACCCATTAAAATACCTGCGAGTGAATACCAGCCAAAACCTGAAGCCATTGCGAGTGCTTGATAAAGAGGAAGATCCAAAAGCACCGCTGCAAGAACGCCACCAAGCATACATGTTGCGATGACAACAGCCGCAATGGCCATTCCTTGTTTATTTAATAGGATTTGACGCAGAGTAAGTCCACTATTACGCAGCTGAATACCAATAAAAAATAGAAGTAGAAAGAGTATCCATTCGCTTGCTGTATCTACCCAACTCAAATCAATGGGTAACAGCAGGCCAACCACTAACCCTCCGCCAACGACCACGATAAGCTTAACTGACTCTAAAGCCATCGAAGATAACGGTAGCTTCTTTTGATTCTGATTGGTCTGGAGTGGAATAATTTTATCAATAATAGGCAGAGCCAACAGGTTGCAGGCACTTAGACACAAAAAAAACGTACTCGCATAGAGGAGAATACTTTGTAAGTTGCTGCTTAAATTATCGAGCGCCGCCAAACTAAGACCCATCAACGACAAAATGACGTAAATAAGGTAGGACGTTGACTGATTGATCTTCTCCAATAACGAAGATCGAGATATAGGAATTAGATACCCCACCACAAGCGGAGCGAAAATAAATAGCATCCCTGAAAACATAAAGCTCAATGATTCCTTTTTGAGATAACATCAACACGCATAAATCAAATTATCTATCGGTTGAAATTAGAGACATTTCACCACATACAGCTCAGCCTTGAGCGAATCGTTTTATCACGGATAAGGTATTATCAGAAAACGATAAATTACAAACCGCTAGCATTGAGTACAGCACGGATTTGATCATTGAAGTCAGTATCACTCATGTTACTAAGTTCATACAAGACTTCTGCACCAGTTAAGTTGAATTCAACTTCATGTTCGTCAATGCGTTCATCGTGATTGCGGAACATCAATAAATGATGCGCAATTCTAGCGATGTCGAGATAACTCACTTCTGGTCGCGTTAATTCGTATTTTTCGTTTGAGGATACTTCTCTGAAGTCGTTGTCAAACCCCCAACGCTCAAGTACCAGTTTACTTGTGGCAGAACAACGTGTTTGGAAGATCTGCAATGCAATATCTGGGTCTAAGTAATTGCCCCTATCTAAGTACAAGTGGTACTCATTAATTAGGCAAAATAACCCTATATCGGCTAATAGACCGACCAATAACGCCTTTTCTTGCTCTAGATGACCATAAGTGCCTGGCTCGTGGCTACGAAACGATTGAACCAACATCACCATGACGGCACCGAGCTCACGAGATATCGCCGCACTCTTCACCAAGATGGCATTGCATTCTTTAGTGAGATTAACTGAGTGTTTAAGTTGCTCGATCGCTTGTGCGGTAACAATATCACGTACACGAAGTATTCCGAGACGAGATACCGCTGTAGTTAAGTCGTTGCAGGTGATATTTCTGCGATTGAAAATCACAGAGTTAGCGACTCGTAAAACGACCGCTGCTAATCCGGGATCTTCCAATAAACAGTTAGCAACATCGGCAATCGTGGTGTGTTCTTCGACACATAACTGCTGAATTTTAAGCACGACATCAGGAATAGGAGGTAACGAAATCTTACCCGTGGCGATGGACTGTTCTACCAGCTGAGCAAACTCGGATTCCAGTGCGTTTATAAGCTTATCTTTATTATTTGGCAGCCAAAAAAATGATAAATGTTCCATTGTGACGCTGTACTTGAGATCTTTCGTACAGTGTACCCTTACAGCGTATTCTTTATCAATTAAATGCGTATTATGTGCCCGTAATTGCCAGCGAGATCATAATGATGGCGTGTTTTAGGCATGCTATGCGTCAAAAAAATATCACCACACAAACAATAAGTGTGAAACTAATCACGTATGCAGAATTTATACTTTTTTATATGTGACCTATGTCCTAACTTATTTTTCAACGTTAAGTATGATTAAGCAAGTTGGTGAGCACAACTCACAAAAATATCGCCAACAAATCGACATTTATAATTCGCTATAAGCTGCTGTTTATCTGGTGACATCGCTAATCGGGGTAATTTATTCAGATTAAAGAGGTCAATGGACATGACAGACCAAGCTTTTTTTAAATATGTACGCACCTTCAGTGAGTACCAAAAACGTTCTATGTTCGGTGGTATTGGTTTATTCACCGATGATGCTATGTTTGCGCTTGTCAGCAATGATTGCTGCTACTTACGTGGTGGTAATGGGCTAGATGAAGTGTTTACTCAACTGAGCTGTGAGAAGTATAAGCACGTCAAAAAACAGACGACGGCAACCGTAAATTATTATGATGTAACCGATTTATTCGAATCCGGATATGTAGGGCTTGATGAACTGGTACAGAAATCAATTGAATACTCAATTAAGGAACGGAAATATCAAAAGTCCTCTGCCAGTAGACGCTTAAGAGACTTACCCAACATGCAACTAACCCTTGAACGTATGGTCAAGAAAGCCGGTGTTGATGACGTAGAAACCTTTTTAGAACTTGGACCTGTAAAAGTCTTCAACAAAGTTAAAACGGCTTACGGTAATGATGTTGATGTAAAGCTACTGTGGAAATTTGCTGGTGCAACTGATGGCGTACATTGGAAACTGATCCAAGAGCCGCGTAAAAAACAGTTATTGGCACTGTGTGACTAAGCGAAGCTGATCGCACAATGATTGACTCGTTTCGATGGAGTTAGCGGGTCGTAAAAGCAAGTGTGAAAAGCGGAAAAAGGACGTTGAAGTTTTTTACCACTTCATTGAGTTAGTCATTAAATTAGACAAAAAACCGAGGCAGAGACCTCGGTTTTTGTTTTTTTAATTTGCTCTTTTCTTACAGCACAAATCTTAAAACTTAAAACGCGTAGTGAACATTACCTGATCACCGTAAAAATCGTTGATACGAGCTTCAGCACCCAAAGAGAAAAGCTCTGTTGAGTGGAATCGAGCGTAGGCAGAGCCAGTCCAATCGTCATCGTTATCGATAGAAACGTAGCCGACTTTGCCGCCTACTTCTAATTGAGGGCCCAACCATTGGCGAACACCTAAGTTAAGCTCCATACCAACATCTGTGCTGCTCTCATTCGAAGGTTGCACAACGCGCATTAGCATTTCACCAGTAAGATCTGCCCAGTTGTTTAGCGGAGAATGGAAGCCAAAGCCTGCAGCTGAGTCAAAATCACTTTCAAACTCAGAGTCAATACGAGCAATAACATGCGCGTTCGGGTGAATTGATTTGCTGAATCCAGCACCAAATGTCACAGGACTTGCGCCAATACGTGCTTCGAAATAGTCGTAGCTAAAGTTGCTCATAGTTGCTGGCGCATTGCGATCGTTTGCAGCTAGGGCATGGCTTGATGCCACTAGTAAGGCAGCGGCTAATAGTGTTTTACGCATAACTAACGATAAACCTTGTTCATTATTTCCATGGATTCAAGCAACCACTTGAACCGTAATCTGATTTGTCCGACATCATAATAAAAAGGAAGGTCCACGACCAACAAAAATGTGTCGATGTTTTGTCAATTAACTTAATAGTTCCTTGGTTTAAGCAAAAACTACGCCATATACGTAGTGTCCGAGAATTTCACTCGGACAAGTAACGATGTTTTTCTAACCTCATTCGACTATGCGAGGTTAGGTGGTGCAATGAGCATCGTTGAGTTCAAGTTAGAACCAAACACTTTATTACTCGCCAAAGCTTGCTCTTCTTTCTGCCATGGCGTTGAGGATTGCCTCAGAATCAAGGATTTGAGTCCAGGATAGCAGGTTATCATCATTCTCAATCACAAACGCGGTAAGCTGAGACACGATTGCTTTTCTCAATGCTTCACCTTTCCAAGGTTTGGCAATGTAATAATCGAGACTCGCGTTATTTACGGCTTCTACGGTGTCTTCCAAACCAGCTTGTCCTGTGAGTAAAACTTTGCGCGCTGCTTTTGTGTCACCATTTTGACTGAGGTCGATTAAGAAGCTGATCCCAGTTTGTTCCGGCATAATGTGGTCACATAAAATGAGCGCAAGCTGAACTTCTTCTTCCGCCATCTCCTCAATCACTTGCCGAGCTTCAGTCACCGATTCCGCTCCTTCGACGACAAAGTTCTCCTCGAAGGGAGCAAGATCTTGGAGCACGCTATCCAAGACTTCTCGTTCGTCATCGACACATAAAATTAGATACTTGGTCATGTTTCATCTCCTTCTTCGATGACTGGTAACCAGACGGTCATTCGTGTGAACTGGCCGATCTCTGATTCGACGTCAATCCACCCTCTGTGTGCTGTTACGATTTGCTGGCAGATGGACAGCCCGATGCCTAAGCCAAAATTACCTTCTTTTTTTGTGGTGAAGTTCAGCTCGAAAATGGCGTCTCTTTGCGATTCAGGAATGCCACATCCATTATCTTCAAATGAGATAACGGCATAATGTGTGTGCTCTTTTTCTACAAGGCGTGTTTGTATGTTTAACACACCTTTCTCTGGAAATGCGTCAATGGCGTTAGAGACCAAGTTCGTCCACACCTGTTGGAGTGCGATCGGTTGACAAAGGATGGAAGGCAAGTTTGCATAGTCGGTTGAAACTTGGTGCATTTTTAATTTGTTCTCGAAAATCACCAAGGTGTCTTCAATGCCCTCATGAATATCGGCATAGTGCAGGGTCTCATCATCTGACCGAGCATATCCTTTCAGGCTTTTTACCATATCAGCAATTCGTGCTGCACAGACATTAATTGAGCGAAGTGTAGAACCTGCTTTGTGGTATTGCTCTAGTGTATTGAGAGCATGATAAGACGCTTTCTGCTTTCTCGTTAGTTGGGTAAGTAGCTCTTGATCGGACTCTAATCCAAGGCTCACCACTTTTTTTGCCAATGCTCGGTCTGGAAGAGTATGGCTAAGCGCTTTTACGCGTGATCTGAGCTCGGCGGTTGAAGCGGGTTTTGAGGTTTGCGCTTTGCTCAGTAATTCAATGCCTTTGCTTTGTATATCGGAACTGGGCGCATCGTTAAGTAATCGTTCTAGCGTATGCGTTAAATTCTCTACGCCCCTCAATATCGCGGCTACTGGATTGTTTAGTTCGTGTGCCACTCCCGCAACCAATTGGCCAAGCATCGCCATTTTTTCTCTTTCAATGAGCTGCTGGTGGGCTGATTCTAAAGATTCGAGCGTTTTTTGAAGTTGCAGTTTGGTGTTGATGCTTCTTTGCAATCGGCGGTTGAAGTGGCGTAAAAGCAAGTTTGTAAAAAGAGGCAGTAAGTTTGAGTCGCTTTGCATCACTTTATTGAATACGTTGCGATCGAGTTTGATAACTTCTGTTTTGGTTAGTGTTAGAGCTGTCGAGAAAGAACATTCCCCAGTAACAAACGACATGCCTCCGACAATATTCCCTTTGTTATGGCGTACAACCTCTCGCTGCATGCCTTGCTCATCGCGTTTGTACAGAGCCACTTCACCTTCGGTGATAAACCACAAAAAGCAATTTGGCTCGCCTTCCACGGTTAATAAGTGTTCAGGTGAGTATGTACGGCACGCTCTTGTTTCGTCATTATCTTTGAAAAATTGCTGGAGAGCGGAGATCACTTGCTCGGCTAACTCGGCATCAGACATCGAGTGGTAGTCGTGTAAGAATCCGGCTTGATAATGGCTCATCTGGTTATTGATGTGCGCTCGCAACAAGCTGTGATGATCCAATATCTGACTGTAACTTAGCAGGTCTTCTTTGCCATTTCGCAAGATAAATTGGGTCAGCTCTTTTTGCACTGTGTTAAATAAGACGTGATCTGGCAAAGGTTTAGTGAGGCAGTGGTCGAGCCTGCCCTTATTAACGGCAGTGAGAATTGCCTCTATATCAGACGAGCAGCTAATAAGAATTTTTCTTGCTTGCTCGGTATGTGGCATCCGGTCTAAACCAATAAGAAAATCCACGCCGTTAAAATGAGCGTGATGGCTCGCTATAACTAAAGCAACAGTCTGTTCTCTTTCTTCTAGATACTCTAAAGCGCTTTGAGCCTCTTCTATCGATTCGACAGAAAAAATATCAAACTTACTTGAGAAGGCAGACAGCTCCAATCGAAACTGTTCAGCACTGATTGGGTTGTTGTCGAGACACAACACAGCATAACGATTCACAGATGTTTTAGCTCCGGTTAAAACTTCGCCACGCAAACTTTAACAATAAAAGGACATGATGAGTGGGAGCCAAGTATGATTCCTGATTAATGGACTAGAATAAGCATCAATAGTCTGATTTGTCTCAATGTTTTCTCCACAGGTGGTTTGGGGTAGACTGACCGAAAATATCTAATAAGTGACGTTATGCAAAATCTTAAAAAAATCGGCGCCATTGGTGGTGCTATCTCATTAGCACTGTGTTGGCCATTGGCTGTCGGACAAATTGGTCAGTCCATCATTGAAGATGGTATTACCAATATGAATGATGAAATGATTAAAGGCGAAGTGGTCGAGTATCAGCGTGGCTACTTGTCTTCAGTCGTGCTGACTCGTTATTCAGTTGTTGATCCTGAGCTTAAAACGCAGCTAGAGCGTGATGGTATGCCAACGACGTTTGACGTAACCAGTGATGTTAGCCACGGTCTAACAAGCCTAACAGCTGATTCAAAATTGGTGGACAATGACTTTTTGCCTCTCACGATGCATAGCCAAACTCAACTAAATGGCAATACAGCATTTATCCTCGACCTAGACAGTTGGCATTATCGTAACGAAGCGCAAGGTGTTTCTGTTTCTACAAGCCCTGCAAAAGTAACAGGTGATGTGACGGTATTGGGTGATCTCAATTACCAAGTTTCCGTTCCTTCTGTTCAAGTGGATTTTGAAAACGGTGAAGAGCTTCATCTGAATGCATTGACAGGGCAAGGTAAAGGAAAGCAAGCAAAAGGCTACTGGTTAGGCGAGCAGTCTTTCTCTCTAGAGAAGCTGGATGTGGTTGATGCGAACTTGACGCCTGTCTTTTTGATTGAAAATGCGAGCTACCGTGGTAACACTACGATGAATGAGTCTGGTGATAAGCTGAACAGTCAGCTGAACCTAGATGCTAAGAAACTGCGTTTAACTGATGGGACGGATGTCGATAACTTTAAGTTGGATTTCTCAATTGCAGATGTGGATAGCCAGTCATTTGACCAAATTATGTCTATCTATCAAAGCTCTCCAATGTTAGACGAGCAGGAAATTGCGAGCTTATTGCCGCATGTTGACACGCTGTTTAGCAAAGGTTTTGATTTATCCGTGAACGAGCTTTCACTCGCGTTCGGTGACGGCAAGTTCCACAACGAGTGGCAACTATCCATCCCTGAAGGTACTGAGCATATTACTCAAGATCCAATGAAGTTGGTGACGGCCACTACTGGTGAACTTAGCACTTACTTCTCTGATGAATTAGTAACGCATTACCCATTTATTCAAGAAGGGATTGATGAGCTCCTTATTATGGAGTTGATCGAAAAAGTAGAGGGCGGTTATCAATTAAAAGCAGAAATTGGTGAAGGCAAATTGAAGTTCGAAAATGGGCATGAGTTCCCATTGGTGGCTCTACTTATGCCTGCTTTGATGCAACAACAGTAATTCGTGTTGTTGCGAATTTGTTCCAATTCAACGCTTAGTCTTTAAAAAGAGGTCGTAAGACCTCTTTTCTTGTTTTTATCACTGCGAAAACGTGATATTAATTTCGTAATATTTACATAGCAGGAGCAATGAGCATCATGGAACAAAATACGGACAACGTATTTAACTTCAGTGCAGGGCCAGCAGGTCTGCCTAAAGCAGTTATGCAGCAAGCACAACAGGAACTAATCGATTGGCAAGGCCTTGGTACTTCGGTCATGGAAATCAGCCACCGAAGCAAAGAGTTCATCAAAGTTGCAGAAGAAGCCGAGCAGGATTTACGTGATCTTCTGAATATTCCGGACAACTATAAAGTGCTGTTCTGCCAAGGTGGTGCTCGTGCTCAGTTTGCTGCTGTTCCTCTAAACTTACTTGGTGATGCCGATACGGCAACTTACATCGATGGTGGTTATTGGGCTGAAAGCGCGGTAGCTGAAGCGAAAAAATACTGCGAACCAGACGTGTTTGATGCAAAAACAGAAATCAACGGGAAAGTCGCGGTTCTACCTGCAAGTGAATGGAAAATTGCTCCAGAAGCGGCTTACGTTCACTTCTGTCCAAATGAGACCATTGATGGTATTGAGATTAACGATCTTCCTATCACCGACAAACCGATTGTTGCTGACATGTCTTCGACAATTCTTTCTCGTGAGATCGATGTGTCTAAATACGGTGTGATTTACGCGGGCGCTCAGAAAAATATTGGTCCTTCCGGCATTGCTATTGCTATCGTGCGCGATGATTTATTAGGTATGGCGAAGCAGGTTCTACCAAGTATCTTGGATTACACTGTTTTGGCAGAAAAAGAATCAATGTTCAACACGCCACCAACCTTTGCATGGTACCTGTCTGGTCTTGTTTTCAAATGGCTGAAGGGACAGGGCGGAGTAAAAGCGATTGAGCAAGTGAACCGCGCTAAAGCCGCGCTACTGTATGATTACATCGATCAGTCTGATTTCTACCGTAATGGCGTGCACTCAGCGAACCGTTCTTTGATGAACGTTCCATTTCAACTTGCTAAGCCTGAACTGGATGCAACCTTCCTTGAGTTAGCAGACTCTAAAGGGCTGAAAGCGCTAAAAGGTCACCGAGCAGTTGGTGGTATGCGAGCATCCATTTATAACGCAATGCCGCTAGAAGGCGTTCAAGCGTTAGTAGACTTCATGCAAGAGTTTGAGAAAAACTACGCGTAAGCTCAAACTGATAGTTGTTCTCCAAAGCGTCGCTATTGCGGCGCTTTTGTTTATCTCAACTCACATCATTCCAGGAAGGTAAAATGACCAAGGCAAATATTGAAGCGCTGACTAAGCAGTTCCCACTCTTGGCTGCACTTATTGATCTTGAAGAGGTTTGTTGGTTCAACCCCCATATCACTTCCTTGGAGGAAGGCTTACCTCATGTCGGGTTAGATGAAAAAGATATTCAAGCGGCGAGTGAACGGCTAACACGATTTGCGCCTTATTTGATGAAAGCGTTTCCCGAAACGGAAACGTCGCGTGGCGTTATTGAGTCCGCAGTGGTGGATATTCCCAATATGAAAGTGCGTTTGGAGCAGCAATACGACACGCCAATATTGGGCCATTTAATGCTCAAAAAAGACAGTCATTTGCCAATTTCTGGTTCGATCAAAGCGAGAGGTGGTATTTATGAAGTGCTCACTCATGCAGAAAAGTTGGCGTTTGATGCCGGCTTGCTCTGTGAAAGCGATGATTACAGCAAATTGTTCAGCAATGAGTTTCGGCAGTTTTTTAAGCAGTACAGTATTGCGGTTGGCTCAACCGGCAATCTTGGTATGTCCATCGGCATCATGAGTGCGAAGCTGGGTTTTTCAGTTTCAGTCCACATGTCTGCGGATGCGCGGGAATGGAAGAAAAATAAGCTCCGGTCACATGGTGTTAATGTCGTAGAGCACCAAGAAGATTATGGTATTGCTGTCGAGCAAGGTCGTAAAGAGGCAGAAAAAGATCCCAACTGTTTCTTTATCGATGATGAAAACTCACGGACGCTGTTTCTAGGTTACTCTGTTGCGGGTGAGCGTCTTAAGCAGCAATTTGATGACTTGGGAATCGTGGTTGATGAGCATCATCCATTGTTTGTTTATCTTCCTTGTGGTGTTGGCGGTGGACCTGGTGGGGTAGCATTTGGCTTGAAGGTAGCATTTGGCGAGCATGTCCACTGTATTTTCGCAGAGCCAACGCACTCACCGTGCATGCTGTTGGGCGTACATACAGGCTTGCATGACGATATTTCGGTGCAAGATTTGGGTATCGATAACATTACCGCCGCTGATGGTTTGGCAGTAGGTCGTGCCTCGGGATTTGTCGGAAGAGCGATGGAAAGGCTACTTGGTGGTTTTTACACCATTGATGACGCTCGTATGTATCACCACTTGGGTGAGTTAAGTGAACTGGAAGGTATTAATCTAGAGCCTTCTGCATTAGCCGGTATGATTGGGGCAGTGCACGTCTCGAATAACCATGCTTATCAGTCTCGAATGAAATTTGACGAAGAAAAACTCAAAAACGCAACACATCTTGTTTGGGCAACAGGTGGGGGCATGGTTCCGGAAGATGAAATGGCGGCTTATCTCAAAAAATCTGGTCGGTAAATCAGCACTGTATACGTGCTTAATTAGGTAACTAATAATACAGGAATAACAAAAGGGCTCATCGTTTGATGAGCCCTTCTCGTCACTGAAAATCGAATTATAGAGATTGTAATAGCTGGTAGTAACGACCTTTTTGAGCGAGTAGCGTTGGATGGTCGCCTTGTTCGATGATCTCACCTTGTTCCATCAAACAGATGCTATCCATACTTTCTAACTCTATCAGTCGGTGTGTAATGAATACTACTGTCTTATTAGCAAAGTGTTCATTGAAAAGCGCCATCACTTTTTGTTCCGTACGCTTATCGAGGCCTTCAGTCGGCTCATCTAAGAGTAGGATTGGGGCATCACGTAGCAATGCTCGAGCAATACCGATTCGGCGTTTCTCACCACCAGATAACTGACGACCGCCGTCGCCTAACCAAGCGTCTAAACCCGGCTCTTCAAGAAGTCCGCCAAGCTCGACTTTTTGTAAAATAGTAGACAGTTGCTCATCACTTGCGTCCGGAGCGGCCATGAGTAAGTTGTCACGTAGTGTCCCGTTTAGTACATCTACGCGTTGACTGACCACAGTCATTGCTGCTCGCAGGTCCGACTCGCTCCAATCTTGCAGTTTTGTACCACCGATTCGAACTTCACCTTGGTTTACATCCCAGTAGCGACAAAGAAGCTGAATCAGTGTTGATTTACCTGAACCTGTTTGACCTACAATTGCAGTTTTAGTGCCCAACGGTAGTGAGAGTGACAAGTCTTTCAGCACCTTTTGCTGACCGTCAGGGTAAGTAAAATCTATGTTGTCGAATTCAATGTCTAACGTTGTGTCTTTATGTTTCGACTGCTCAGGGAAGACAACGTCAGGTTCAGCCAAAATTACTTCATTTAAACGACGAGCAGAGGTCAACGTTTGACCGAGATACTGGAATGCGCCCGCGATAGGCATCAGAATCTCAAAGCTCGCCATGGTTGCAAACGCAAACAGCGCAATCCAAGGATCAGGAGCACGACCACCTACGCCGTCTGCAGCAAACCAAAGCATCACAACCAGTGTAATGCCGTTCACCAGCATAAGCAGGCCTGAAGCCATGCCCGTTAAATTCGCGTTCACAAATTGGTTAGACAGCAACTGCTTCTGCTTCTCTAGAATGAGATTACGATAACGTTCTTCTGCTCCAAAGATACTCAGTTCACTGTAGCCTTGAAGCCAGTCCAGTGTCGCCACTCGCAATTGCGCTTTATGATGAGTGAGATTCTCGCCATTGTTTTTACCCAGTTTATAGAACAGTACTGGCCATACAAACAACATGACGGTAAGAATCGAGCCAAGCAGTAGGGCGAGATGCCAATCAAAGAAAGCCAGGACAGCCGTTAAACTCAATATGCCAAAAACACCAATCACGACAGGGCTGATAAGTCGAAGGTAAACGTGATCCATCGCATCTACGTCCGCTACTAGGCGGTTGAGCAGATCGGCATCACGCATCGTAGAAACACGACCCGGAATCAGTGGTGCAAGTTTCTTAAAGAAGAAGATACGTAGATCGGTAAGCAGCTTGAACGTTGCATTGTGGCTGACGACACGTTCTCCCCATCGACCTGCGGTTCGAGCCATTGCAGCGCCGCGTACCCCGGCACCTGGTAACATGTAGTTGAAGGTCTCACGAGCAACCGTCAAGCCTGCCACCGCTGCGGCTGAAATAAACCAACCTGATAGCGTTAATAAGCCAATAGACGCCGCTAAGGTCAGAAATGCCAGTAGCATACCTAGCGAAAGACCAAACCAGTGTTTTTTATAGAGTTTTAGATAAGGGAGTAAATCACGCATCTAAGTTCCCCTTGTCTGTTTCACGTTGTGCGAGGTTCGCTTCCAACATGTCTTTAAATAAGCCACCTTCTGTCGACAGTGTGGCGTAATCACCACGTTGAACAATCTGGCCGTCCTGCATAACAAGAATTTGCGATACGTTTTGTAAAGGCGCAAGTTGGTGAGTAATCATCAAATTCGTTGTGGCATGCGCATACTTGTTAATGCCTTCCATCACGAGTTTTTCACTGCGAGCATCTAAGCTTGCGGTTGGTTCATCTAATAACCAAAAACGACCATTTTGTAGCATGGCGCGAGCCAGTGCTAAACGCTGCGCTTGGCCGACAGATAAACCACCAGAACGATCAGATATCGGATAATCCAACCCATGCATTTCAACAAATTCAGCAGCGCGAGAGTCATTCAACACAGAATGTACGTCTGCATCCTGAATATTGTGCTTACCTAGTGTGATGTTATCTCGAATGCTACCGTGTAATAGCATCGGGTTTTGACCAATCCAGCTTACTGCCTCTCGCCATGTGGCTAGATCCAGTTGCGACAATTCGCAGCCATTAATTTTTAAGCTACCTTGATAAGGCATGAAACCGAGGATTGTGTTTACCAAACTTGTTTTACCTGCGCCACTTGGTCCAACCAACGCTGTACTTTTGTTGGCTTCAAGAGAGAATGATAGGGGACCTGCGAGCTGCTTACCTTCCGGACTAAAAATGGTTAACTGGTCCGCTTCAATATGGATAGGGCTGTTTTTATCTAACGCTTGGGTACCATCTTTGATTTGATCGACTTCCAAATCCAGAAACTCGACAATGCTTTCTGCTGCGCCAACCGCTTGCTGTTTCGCATGATAGAACGTGCCCAAATCACGTAATGGCTGATAAAACTCTGGAGCAAGAATCAGAATGAACAAACCAGCAAAGAGCGTAACACTTGTGCCGTAGTAGCCGAAGTCCAGCTCCCCGATATAACTAAAGCCAAAGTAGACAGCGGTAATTGCGATAGAAATAGAAGTGAAAAACTCTAACACCGCAGAAGACAGAAACGCGATTTTCAGAACGTCCATGGTACGAGTACGAAAGACTTCTGAAGCCCCCTTTAGCGTCTCAGTTTCAGATTTTGTTCTATCGAATAAGCGAATGGTTGTCATTGCTTGCAAGCGGTCATAAAAGTGACCCGACAAACGCTGCATCGCTTTAAAGTTTTTACGGTTTGCTTCTGCGGCTTTCATCCCAACCAGTGCCATGAAAATAGGCACCAGTGGTGCAGTGACCAGGAAGATCAAGCCTGCTGCCCAGTTTACTGGGAATACGACAAC
This sequence comes from Vibrio sp. 1557, assembly GCF_033340175.1. Classification (NCBI taxonomy): domain Bacteria; kingdom Pseudomonadati; phylum Pseudomonadota; class Gammaproteobacteria; order Vibrionales; family Vibrionaceae; genus Vibrio; species Vibrio sp. 1557. The sequence continues at coordinate 303,203 of NZ_JAWOVZ010000004.1, forward strand.
CAAAATGATGAAAGGCACTAGTACCGATAATGACATTTGAGGCAAGTAGCGTGAGAAGAAATCTTGCATATCTTCTACCTGTTCTAAGATGAGCGTTGCCCAACTGCCAGCAGGTTTGCCTTTGATGTAAGCTGGCCCAAGTTTATGAACTTTATCTAAAATGAGTTGGCGAATATAAACTCGAATTTGCTCCCCGCAACGGTAACCGGCAAGCTCTCGACCCCAGGTACAAGCAGCTCGACCGATAACCGTGCCACCGAGCCCAACAAAATGCCAAATGAGGTCGGCTTTGTCGACTTGGTCAATGATTAACTGGTGCAGAATGGAGGCGAGCAGGGCTGCTTGAGCCAATAAAAACACGCTTGAAAGTACGCCTAGGCCTATCGCAATCATAAGCCAGCGCTTGGCTAACTTACTTTGTTGCTTCAGCCACTTATTCAAGCTGCTTTGCTTTTTCTTATCCATCGTGAAGGCTTAATGATAATTGTTTTAATGAGGCGGTAGTATACAAAAGAAAACCCAGCGGGAATACCGCTGGGCTTTAAGGATATGACACAAATGTGAAAAGTTATTTGTCACCAAGTGAGTCTAAGAAACGTTCAGCATCTAATGCAGCCATACAACCTGTACCTGCAGAGGTGATCGCTTGACGGTAGTTGTGGTCCATTACGTCGCCAGCTGCAAATACACCTTCGATACTAGTTTGTGTTGCGTTGCCTTCAAGACCTGATTGAACGATGATGTAGCCATCTTTCATGTCTACTTGGCCTTCAAAGATTTGTGTGTTTGGCTGGTGGCCAATTGCGATGAATGCACCCATTACATCGATATCTTCTGTCGCACCGCTGTTCACGTCTTTAATGCGGACGCCCGTTACGCCCATATCGTCACCCAGTACTTCATCGAGAGTGCGATCGGTATGAAGAACGATATTACCGCTTTCAACTTTATCCATCAGACGTTTCACAAGGATCTTCTCTGCGCGGAATGAATCGCGGCGGTGGATCAGGTGAACTTCTGACGCAATGTTAGATAGGTATAGCGCTTCTTCAACAGCCGTGTTACCACCGCCCACAACTGCAACTTTCTGATTACGGTAGAAGAAACCGTCACAGGTTGCACAAGCAGAAACGCCGCGACCTTTAAATGCTTCTTCAGACTCAAGGCCAAGGTATTTTGCTGATGCGCCGGTAGATATGATTAAGGCATCACAAGTGTACTCACCTGAGTCGCCTTTTAAACGAAATGGGCGTTGTGATAGCTCTACTTCATAGATGTGATCAAATACGATTTCAGTTTCGAAACGCTCGGCGTGTTCTTTCATGCGATCCATCAATGCTGGACCTGTCAGTCCCTCAGCATCGCCTGGCCAGTTTTCAACTTCAGTTGTGGTGGTTAGCTGACCACCTTGTTGCATTCCCGTCACAAGCACAGGGTTTAAGTTTGCACGCGCTGCGTAGACGGCAGCTGTGTATCCTGCAGGACCAGAACCAAGAATTAATAATTTACAGTGTTTTACGTCGCTCATTATGGCTCCAAAAAGGGCGTAACATTTCCCTCGATTGTATGGAAATTCTTAGTGCTTTAAAAGCATAAACAACGATTGTGATCGAATAATTGGTTATAGATTAGAACCCACTAAATATTGATTGAGAACGTTGACTTCTAGCATAAAATTCTATTCGTAGTAGAGAAGTCTAGTTTCAAATATTGTCAAAGCGTAAAACTGAAACATGGCTCTGTTTTTGTGGTTTGGTTTGGTTTGTTATGTTGTTTTTGTCGTTTTGTTGAAGCTATCAACGTTAAAAGCTGGTAATTGCAGAATATTTGCGTAACCTAGTGTGTAAATTAAATGTTAATTAATGTGCCTCATTAAAGGAGCAAATGATGTTACATTCACGTGAGAATACTCTACATTTAACACAGCTCAGCATGGCAGCAATTGAGCAGCTTTCCCCATCGTTTGAAGAACTGCCTCGTACCGAACATGCAGATGGTCAGTATCGACTACGACGTTATTCTGTGGTTGGCTTTGATAACGGCAAAGTCATCGACTTAAATAAAAATAGCTTTGTTCAATCCTCTGATATCAACCGATTTCAAGGTGATGTAGTAAGACAATTCGAGCCAATTGAGAAGGATATTCTTACCAGCGATGGATTTCGAGAAATGTGTGAATTGTTTGTCAATGCGAATCATCTGCCAAACGGTCAAGAAATAGAAATTCACCAAATCCGTATCAGGGCACTGGAAGAAGAAACCCAAGTAGCACCTGAAGGTGTGCACCAAGACGGTTTTGATCATATTGCAATGGTTGGTGTGGGACGCCATAACATCATCGGTGGCGACATCATGCTGTACAGCAGCCATAACCAAGCCCCATTTTTCCGTAAAGTGCTAGAAACCGGAGAGGTCGCAATCTTGGCTGATAGCAAGCTGTGGCATAACGCGTGCCCAATCCGCTCTGTTATTGATGACGAAGCGGGCCATATGGATGTATTTGTACTTACTGCTACGGATAAGCGTAATGAACTTCAATCTTAATCAGATCAGAGAGCAATTTCCGGCGTTGGCTCAATACCATAACGACAAGCCCGTGACGTTTTTTGATGGTCCAGGTGGCTCACAAGTGCCTCAACCAGTACTAGACAGCATGGTTGGGTATTTAGGTCGTTTCAACGCTAACTTAGGCGGGCATTATTTTTCTAGCCAAGTGACCGTTGACGTAATGCAAAATGCGCGTGAGTCGGCTCAGGCTCTACTTAATGCCCCTTCATCTGGCAATATTGTCTTCGGTGCCAATATGACCTCACTAACCTTTCAGCTTAGTCGCGCGATTAGTCGAGATTGGCAAGCAGGAGATGAGATCATTGTCTCCGCTTTGGATCACTATTCAAATGTATCCAGCTGGCAGCAAGCGGCAGAAGATAAAGGCGTTACGGTTCATCAAGTTCGTATCAACGAAGAAGATTGTACGCTTGATATGGAGCATTTAAGCCGCCTTCTTTCTGATAAAACGCGCCTTGTCGCTGTGACTTATGCATCGAACACGACGGGCTCTATTGTGGATGTACAGCAAGTAGTCAGCATGGCGCACAATGTTGGGGCACAAGTTTATGTGGATGCCGTCCATTATGCGCCTCATCATTTGGTTGATGTTCAAGCGTTAGGTTGTGACTTTTTAGCTTGCTCAGCTTACAAGTTTTTCGGACCACACGTTGGTATTGCTTACATAGCCGATCAGTGGCTTCACAGTATTCGCCCTTACAAAGTCGAGCCTGCCACTAATATAGGCCCTGGTCGATTTGAAACAGGAACGCAAAGTTTTGAAGGTCTTGCTGGTGTCGTTTCTGCGGTTGAGTATCTGGCTCAATTTGGTGAAGTCGGTTTACCTCTTCGCCAACGATTGGAGCAAAGCTACCAACTGTATGAACAACATGAGCAGCGCTTGAGTGAGCGTTTCTTGCAGCGTTTGAATGCATTAGATGGTGTCAATCTATTCGGTATCGCAAAGGAAGATAGCCAACTCCGCACGCCAACTTTTGCGCTAACGTTTGACCGATATTCTCCAGAGTTCATCGCGAAAACACTGGGTGAACATAACATTTGTGTATGGAATGGTCACTTTTATGCGTTGGGCTTAGTTCGTCAACTTGGTTTAGAAGAATCGGGTGGTGTAGTGCGAATTGGTTGTATGCATTACAACACAATAGAAGAAGTCGATATGTTATTCGATGTGCTAGAAAGCATCCTTGACGCATAACTAACGATTTCTTCCTAATAGAAAAACAAAAGCTCGAGTCAAACTCGAGCTTTTTTCATTTTTATTTGAATCAACGCGTTCTGCAAGCGATTACTCACTAACTTCAACTTCATAGGAAGTGAATTTTCTTACATTAATAACGCCGGTATCAAAGATGAGGTATTGACCTTTGATGCCTTGCAAAGTGCCAGTAACAACCGGGTTTTTATCGAAGTTATGCGAAGTGATCTTCGTTGGGTGCTGTTGTACCGGGTAGCTAAGGTCGGTAATGCTTTCGTTTAATACTTCAATGGCATCTTCGCCGAATTGCTGTTTTATCTCGGCAATTTTCTCTTCGACTAAAGGCAATAGCTCAGCAAAACGGTCCTGCAATGCCATAGGTTCACCGTCACCTTTTAGCAGTGTGCGCCAATTGGTCTTGTCTGCGATATGTTTCGCCAGTTCAACTTCAATTAAACCGGAGATATGGCGAGTTTTTACTTTAAAAATTGGCAAGCCCTGAGTCGCGCCTTGGTCAATCCAACGAGTCGGGATTTGAGTATGACGAGTAATACCAACTTTTAAGCTGGATGTGTTGGACAGGTAGACAAAGTGATCCACCATGCAATTCTCTTCACCCCATTGTGGTTCGCGACAAGTCCCTTGATCGTAGTGGCAGGTCTCTGGCTTCATGATACACATGTCGCAGCTTGCTAGCTTTTTCATGCATACAAAACAGTGGCCTTGCGAATAACTCTTTTTCGTTTTCTTTCCACATGAGCAACAAAAAATATTGCCAGTGTGAGTCAGTGTGAGCGTTTTACCCAGAAAAGGAGTTAAGTCGATTTCTTCCTCACCGACAGGAAGACGGTAGTTGACGGCACCGTCCAGAGAAGCACGCATTTTGTTTAGCGTGCCAGTTGCAATTAATGACATGACATTACTCATTATTGTGTTTTTGCACAGTATATACTGAAGTGGAGAAGAGATGCAGGGTTGACAGGAGCTTTAAAGTAAATGTCTTGCACTAAATTATTATGCATCGTGTTTTATTTTCTAAAAATTATGGCTGTGAAATGCTTCGCAAATAGAAGTTGGGCTGCACTTTTTAGAAATTTTAAAACGTGATAACGGTTCAAAATCCGTTACCATGTGTCGAAACTAAGAATTGAATGAAAAAGCGATTTTATTTCTTGATAAATCACCTTGATTTCATTTTTGAAATTATTGAACCCCACGTATTGTATAATCTCAGCAGGTCACTTGCCCATGAAGTGGATCCATAACTTTATCTTTGCTCTTTCTATTTGCACTATCAGTTTGGTTGCCCTTTATAGTGTGCTTGGCGATACGCGAAAGCTGACCATTACACCTGAGCATTTCAATATCTATGCAACTAAAGATGCCAGTGAAGGAGGTGTGAGTGAGGCAGATATCACATACGATCGGCAAAGCCTAGTCCTTAGCTGTGAACTAAAGCAGAGCTCGTATGCTTGGCCTTACTGCGGAATCTCGGTTTATACCGATTCAGCAACGCCAACACAGGGTATTGACCTTTCCAACTACCATACGATTCGATTGAAGGTGCGATATGAAGAGGCAGGAATAGGGGCTAACCCTAGCCACGACCTACGTTTGTATCTTCGCAATTATAATTCTGAGTATTCCAAGCCGGACGACGAGTACACCATTAAATATAATGGCATGCAGTTTTCTCCGTCGGGTTCGAGCGATATTGTCGAAATTCCGATTAAAAATCTTCAGGTGATGACCTGGTGGTTAGCAGATAACGGAGTCGCGATTGAGCACTCTGCACCTGAATTTTCAAACATCACACGTATTGATATTGCAACTGGGTCTGGTGCGGCACTTGGTAAACATAGAATTGTGATTGATAAAATTGAGTTTGAAGGCGCTTACCTTGCGCAAGAAACATTGTTGTATGCATTATTACTCTCTTGGATGGCGCTTGGACTGGCTTTTTCACTGCATGAGTTACGAAAAAATAGAGTGGCTTATGAAAAAGCGCAAAAGCGTCACCGTCATTTGGAAAAGGTGAATGATACTTTGCGAGCTCAAAACTATGAGTTTGCAGAGCTAGCGCATCGAGATGCTTTGACGGGCGCGATGAACCGATATGCTGTGCAACACTGGCTGGAACAACAATCTCGTCAGGTTCGATGGGGGCATAACACCTTCAGTATTCTCTATTTGGACTTGGATAAGTTTAAAAAGGTGAACGACAAATTTGGGCACCAAATGGGGGATGACATATTGCGCGAATTTGTCATGGTGGTAGCGACTTCTATTTACTCAGACGATCGACTCGTTCGTTGGGGCGGCGAAGAGTTTGTCGTATTTTGCCCTGATACCAATATTGAACAAGCGTTAGAGAAGGCAGAAATGATTCGCAAAAATGTGGAGGATCATTTGTGGGTGCACGGTGAATCATTAACTTGCAGTATTGGCATTGCCCAAATGCAGAATGAACGCGTCTCAGAAACCATGGCGAGAGCTGACGAAGTGTTGTATCAGGCGAAGCGCAATGGTCGCAACCGAGTGGAAGCTCATTATGGTTTACTTGCTTGCGAAAAGAAGCAAGCCTGATAGCCGTTCACTGAAAGGAAAAAAAAAAGGTGGCCAACTGGCCACCAAGAGGGAAACTGCTGAACACCACTTAGGGGGGAAGTTTGGGTTATCGATACGATTACCGTGAGCAGCAGTGTAGTGCTAATCGAACTTGCTATTTTTACCAGAACAACCAAGCGAAAAGCGTTAGTGCAGCAATACAGGCAATGTTTAATACGAAACCAATTCGCATCATTTCTTTTTGCTTGATATGACCCGTACCGAACACAATCGCGTTTGGAGGTGTTGCAACTGGTAACATAAATGCACAAGATGCAGCGACGGCAATCAGTGCAGAAAGAATAACCGGAGACATGCCCAAGGCTTCTGCAATGGTCGCAAATACAGGGACAAGTAGCGCAGCACTGGCGGTGTTACTCGCAAACTCAGTTAAGAAGACAACAAAAGCAACCACTGCAAGAATCGTTAAGAGAATACCGGCTTGCTCAAGGAAGCCTGACAAGCTATGAGCTAAAAATACGCTTGTTCCGGTTGCTTTTAGGACGTTACTCAGACAGATACCACCACCAAATAGGATTAACACACCCCAGTCGGTTGTTTTCTCAATATCTTTCCACTCGACGGCGCGAGAAGCACCAAGTAGAAGGATGGCGCCAATAGCTACAAGAGTATCGAACTTCGCGAAGCCACCCAGCATAGCGTTAATAGGCTTACTGAATATCCACAACGTCACGGTCAGTAAGAAAATCGCCAACGTAATCATTTTGCCGTTTGTCCATTCGACTGGTTGATGGTCAAGGTCAAACTTGTGGCTAAGGTCAGGCTTAGTCATCGTGTACAATACGAGGATAGCGATTGGCATTAATACTAGGGAAATAGGTACACCAAACTTCATCCATTCAGTGAAGCTTAGGCCAACTTCAGCGGCTGCAATTGCGTTTGGTGGGCTACCAACCAGTGTTGCAATACCACCAATTGAAGCACTGTAAGCGATACCGAGTAGAACAAACAAAAAGGTGTTGTGGTTTTTCTTGGCGTCTAGCTTTGTCATCACACCCAGCACAAGCGGTAACATCATCGCGGCGGTGGCGGTGTTTGAAATCCACATTGACAGGCCAGCACTCACACCAAATAGCATGAATACAGCGACAGACATTTTTCCTCTTGCCAGCAATAGTACTTTATCTGCAATAGCTTGATCTAACTTTTGTTTATGTAGAGCCGCAGCTAGTGCAAAACCACCCAAAAATAGAAAAATGATGGAGTTGGAAAAGTTATTCAGTGCGGCTTGAGTGTTGAACACACCTAAAAATACCGCAAGTAGTGGTATGAGCAGCGCAGTAATGCTGACGTGAATCGCTTCGGTTAGCCACAAAATAGCAACAAAAACTAAGATGCTCAGGCCGGTTACTACTTGTGGTTCAAAGGGTAAGGTATTAAACAAGATAATGAACAATAGGATATTCGCGTTCAAAATCATGCTGTTGCGAGTGAAGAACCAATTCTTCAATGTCACAGCGAGTGCGGTCATGGGTAGTGCTCCTTTTGCATTGCCTTTTGTCGGTTTTTTTATGGCAAAGTAACTGACTTGTAGTTATTTATTGATGAAATGTTACTTTGAATGCGAAAAAGAGTTTTGCCTGAATCGTAGAGCAAATTAGAAAGTGTGATGTTGAGAATTGGAAATGGGTAGAAAACTACCCATTTGTTTTATAGAAATGTTACTAGGCTTGTGAGCCACGTTATTCCTCTATTCGACGGGGACTTGAAGAGGCTCGTTAGCTGCTTTATTTGGCTCTTTTACTGCAACGATAGGTTCTTGAGGGCCAAGAAACTTAGGCTGCGTATTGATAATATACAGGTCTAAAAACGCTTTCACACGGGCTAGCAGTTCTCGAACACGCATCGATGTTTTTTGCTTGTTGGCCGTCGGCCCTGCTACCGCGAGACACTGCGCATCAATGCTGTAAGCATCAGCGATGAACAGTGCGCGTTCACAGTGAAAGCGCTGAGTCACAATCAGAAATCGCTCCGAAGCAAAAATTTTTTTCGCTCGTACAATCGAATCTAAGGTACGAAAGCCAGCATAATCAAGGTGAATCACTTCTTCAGGCACGCCTGCTTTAAGTAAGTCGCGTTTCATTGTCCACGGTTCGTTGTATGAACGGTGGGCGTTATCGCCACTCAATAAAAACTGTTTTACTTTGCCTTGGTTGTAAAGCTCAATCGCCGCATTAATGCGATGAGTGTAATAAGTGTTGAGGATCTTTCCGATGTATTTACTGGTACCAAGAACTACGGCAACCTCATGTTGAGGGATTTGCTCGTATTCAGTGAAAATGCTCTCTTTGGCTTGTAAAACCACCCACCGGTCGATGGCAATAACAGAAACAAGCAGACTAAGTGCAGAGATCGACAAAATCAAAGCAAATCGCTTCCAGGAAAATTTCAGCTTCCACTTTGATCTTATGCGAGAAAACAACAAAACGTTTTATATCCTTAACTAAAAATGTAGTTCTCATCATATCTGATAGAAACAAAAAGAGAGAAGCCCATTTATGCCAAAATCTGGTTAGGATGATAAAAAAATAAAAGCCCCTACATGGTAGGGGCTAATTATTAAACGAATTGTCTCAAGCTTAGAACGCAGTGCGTTTGTAGCGGCGGTAAACAGGTTGCCAGAACGACTGTTCAATTGCCACGTTCAATGCTTCATCAGTAATTTCTAATGCGACACCTTGTTCAATTGCCTTTTTACCAACGGCAAATGCGATTTTTTTCGACACTAAGTGGATCTCTTCCAGTGGTGGAAGTAGTGCACCACGACCATTGATTGCTAGAGGAGAACATGTTGCTAGCGCGCGACTTGATTCCATTAGCATCTCGTCAGTGACACGTTTTGCATTGACAGCAAGTACACCAAGGCCAATGCCTGGGAAGATGTAGCTGTTGTTACATTGTGCAATAGGGTAAGTGCGACCTTCATGAACCACTGGCTCAAATGGGCTACCTGTTGCAACCAGTGCTTCACCATTTGTCCAACGAATGATGTCGTTCGGTGTCGCTTCCACGCGGCTTGTTGGGTTCGACAGTGGGAAGACAATCGGACGCTTACAGTGTTTATGCATTTCTTCGATGACTTCTTGGCTAAATAGGCCAGGAGCACCAGAAACACCAATTAGTACCGTTGGCTTGGCGTTACGCATTACATCGAGTAGTGAGAAGCCATTTCCTTCATTTTCCCACTCTTTCGTATTGGTATGCTTTTGCACCAAGCGTTGTTGGAAATCAAGAAGGTTAGGCATGCCTTCTTGTAACAGACCCCAACGGTCAACCATGTAAACTTGTGAGCGAGCTTGCTCGTCAGAAATTCCTTCCGATACCATTTGTGCGATGATCGCTTCTGCGATACCACAACCAGCAGACCCTGCGCCTAGGAAGGTAATACGTTGTTTAGAAAGCTGAGTTCCTGCTGCTTTACAAGCTGCAAGTAGAGAGCCAACAGTAACAGCAGCAGTACCCTGAATATCATCATTGAAACAACACACGCGGTCTTTGTAACGCTCTAGAAGAGGCATCGCATTTTTCTGAGCAAAGTCTTCGAACTGGATCAAAGCATCAGGCCAACGGCGCTGTACCGCTTGGATAAACTCTTCTACAAATGCATCGTATTCTGCACCCGTAATACGAGGATGACGCCAACCCATGTACATCGGATCAGCTAAGCGTTGCGGGTTATTGGTACCCACATCAAGCACGATTGGTAGCGTATAAGCAGGGCTGATACCGCCACACGCGGTATATAGTGACAGTTTACCGATAGGAATACCCATGCCGCCGATACCTTGGTCACCCAAGCCAAGGATACGTTCGCCATCTGTCACAACAATCACTTTAACGTTGTGGTTTGCTGCGTTGTTCAGCAAGTCGTCAATACGGTCACGGTTCGGGTATGAAATGAACAGACCACGACCACGACGGTAAATGTTAGAGAAGTTTTCACATGCTGCGCCAACAGTCGGCGTGTAGATGATAGGCATCATCTCAGAAATGTGATTTTGCACTAGGCGGTAATACAATGTTTCGTTGGTGTCTTGGATATTACGCAGATAAATGTGTTTATCCATATCGCTTTCGAAACTTTTGTATTGCTGGTAGGCACGTTCCACCTGCTCTTGGATAGTTTCGGTCGACTCTGGAAGCAGACCTTCTAAGTTGAATGAACTACGTTCTTCAGCAGAGAATGCACTGCCTTTGTTCAAAAGAGGGGTTGCTAAAAGAGCCGGACCCGCATATGGAATATATAGTGGGCGTTTATCGTTGTTCATTGGGTGCCTTATGTAGGGTTGAAGGATGCGCACCAAATTTTAACGGGTTCACTATTTAGTTGTAAACATGCGTTGATGCACATCAATGTAATGTCGCAAAAAAATTCAGATACCGACGAAAATATCGGCAATATTGGTTGTTTAGAGATACCTAAAGCAGGATTTTTTTACTTGGGTATAATGTTTTGCATCATCAAATCAAATCCAATTTCTATGTTTCAACTACCTATCGACAGCCTGCAAGCCGAGTTTGACCATCATGTAAGCCTTAACCATCTTGTGGTGGAAGCCGAAACCGGGTCGGGTAAATCTACCCGCTTGCCCATGTGGGCGGCAAAACACGGACGCGTTCTGGTTATTGAACCACGTCGAATTGCTTGTACCTCGCTGGCTGAATTTCTTGCGGAGCAATCTGGAGAGCCAATAGGTCGCAAAGTCGGTTACGCGATCAAGCTTCATGCCTATTTTGATGAAAAAACCGAAGTTGTATTTGTCACTCCGGGGGTTGCACTGCGTTGGTTTTCGGAAAACAAGCTAGCAGACTTTGATATCGTGATAGTGGACGAATTTCACGAGCGACGCTGGGATATTGATCTATTAACCGCCATTTTGAAGCAAGAAAATCAACATCGATTGATCGTCACTTCCGCTACCTTAGAAGGCGAAAAGCTTGCTCGTTACCTGAATGCTAAGCGTCTGCGTTCGGAGGGACGTTGCTTTCCAGTCACGGTGACACATCGTTCTACAGACAGCCGCTATTTACCGAACAAAAAGGGATATGAACAGGAAGTTGTCGGAGCGGTAAAAGAAGCACTGGAAGATGAAGATGGCGATATTCTTGTTTTTCTCCCAGGACGTAAAGAGATCGCCCAATGCGCGCAGATGCTACAAAGCAGCAGTGATGTCATGGTGGTTAAACTTCATGCCTCGGTCAGTGATGAAGAACGACATCGTGCGCTGACGGTACAAAAGCAACGGAAAGTCGTATTGGCAACCAACGTCGCGGAAACCTCTCTGACCATTCCTAATATCCGTGTGGTAATCGATAGTGGTTTAGAGCGCAGAACTGTACAACGAAATGGACGTACAGCACTGACATTAACCAACATTTCTAAGGCCAGTGCCGCGCAGCGAATGGGGCGAGCAGGTCGCGTTACCGAAGGGGCTTGTATTCGTCTATATGGTGAGCACGCGCCTTTAGAATTAGTGACGCCTCCAGAATTACACAGAGAAGAGCTCGTCGAGCCCATGCTGGCAGCGGCTTGTTGTGGGTACCGTCTCTCAACACTCGATTTTCTCGACTCAATTCCCCCAAAGTCGCTAGAGGCATCTCATTCGACGTTGTTATCCATGGAAGCGATTGATGAGGATGGCAATGTCACGCAGCACGGGAGAAAAGTATATCCACTACCCATTGATGCACTGTTTGCCGATCTCGTTACCAGAATTCAAGCGAGGCCAGAGAAGGAAGCAATGATTGATTTGGCTGCCGCCTTATCTGTGCCTGCGCAGCTCTATCAGCGACAAAGTGGTGAAGTTGCTGAGCTTCTATCTCAAGAGGAGCCATACGGATGTGATGCCTCTTTACTGATCCGTTTGGTTCGAGGGGAGCAACTCTCAGGCATTATCATTGACGCTAGCGCGCTCGAAGAGGCACAAGGTTTAGCGAAACAAATGCGAGAAGTGTTTGAATTGCCGGAACTTGACGTTGCCTCTCGATATAAACGTGAAGCGCTCTTTTTCTCCATCGCCTCATTGCACCCTGAGCTTGTGTTTGTCCGACGAGCTCGTCGAAGAGATGCCCTAGGAAATGGCGTAGTCGAGATGCTGGTTGGGCGTAACAGCCGCTTTCCTGATAAAGAAGAAGCGGCCATCGTGCTAGATAGCCATAGCGTGCCAGGACGAGGCGTTAAGCAAACACTAAACCTCGCATCGGTTATGATGCCTATCCCGCTGACGTTATTACGCGAACTTGAGCTAGGGGAGTGGCAACAAGGTGAGACGAATTATGAAGAGGAGACCCCAAGAGCAACGATGCACTTGGTCTACGCCGGACGAACAATCTGTACTGAACATCAAGCGTTAAAAGGTGATGTTGCTGTTCAGTCTATTGTCGAAATGATAGAAGACGAGACACTGTTACCAGGTTTTGCTTCTCAAAGAAAACAGCAAATCCAACACTGGAAACTCTACAACGCATTGGGCCTTAATGTCGAAGGAGAAGAGGTTAACGACTTGGCCTCCTTGACATTTTCTAGCTGGTTAAAGGATCAGTTGGAAACATTAGGCGTTGAAAACATCGATGATATGGCGTTGTTTGAACCAGAAGACTTAACATTTAATGGTGTTCCAGAATGGGAATACGACGATTTCACGGAGCAGTACCCTTTAGAACTTTCGCTGCCAGAACTCCAACTAGATGTCGAGTATTACGCGTCTCGCAAGCTGGTACAGGTCGTTTATCGAGAGGGAAACCGTAAGGGAGACCCGAAGCGTTGGGAGCTGCCACGCTGGGCTGGTTGGAAGATACAGTATAAAAAGGCCAGTCGAGTGATTGATGTGAAGTAGGTCGGCGGATGACGTTGTGACGAAAATGGATATTTTCTTGGTGAATCTATAATGATTTCATATTGATAGCGTTACTTACGTGTTGTTTTTAGTTTCTTAATTGAAATATTAATCAATTGAATGCTTATATATGGCGAAGCTGTACATCAGTTGTTACAAAGCTGGTTTTAATATTTCCTTTTGTATGTAAATTAGGGCATAAAAGACGAATGTTTTATATCCCATTGCTATATCAAAACAGTTGAACGATATTTGGTATATCTCATTTTCGAGTGTCGGGGGCATAGAATGGATCAACAAGGAAAGACGTGCATTGAATTCGACTACACTAGCTTTTTAGGAGCGACAGGTAGTAAAAAATGGACCTTTTTAGAGGCATTTGCCACCATCGCGCCTATTTTCGGTTTGATGTGGAAACAGAACATTGCGGAATTGAGCAAGCCTGAAGATCGGTTGTGGGATGCCGCATTAAAATCGATGTCTTCTCGTAAAAGTGATGAATCCAATTTGGTCCGCTTAACCCAGCTAGCTAAACATGAAGGGATCAATGAATTGCGAGTCGTTATGCCATATTCGCTCGACGTTCAGCAAATCGAGTACATAGAATCTCGCAGTCAGTTGAAAGTGGACACGTCAGAACAAGATGTTCTTAACATCAAGTTTTAGGCTGAGTATTTCCACTGCATCGATGTACTACTTAACAATAGTGCAATGAAAAGCGACCTCAAAGTAGGTCGCTTTTTTATTTTGAGGTTTTTGTCACAGGTCTTGGAAATGTGATGAATATAGAGTATTTGCACTTAAATTAACAAAAATGTAACGTTTGGAAATGCAATTGTCATAACTAGCTTCTAACTTTGTGTTTTTAGGACAAATTACCGACTAAGTGGTTGGTACTGTAAGTTCGAATTAACGTCCCTTATTGGCACACAAGGATGATTGAGTCACCACGTCATTTGGGCATAAAAACAAGCACAATAAGAAAGGAAGTCAATATGTCTTTGTCTCGTCGAGACTTTATGAAAGCAGCCTCTTCAACTGCGATTGTTACCGGGTTGGTGGGCTGTGGTAGCGATGCTAGTGAATCTGTTGCGGTTACCTTTGAGCACGGAGTGGCGAGTGGAGATCCTACTCAAACACAAGTAATCATTTGGACTCGTGTTACAACCTCAGCGAGCTACGCAGATGTAAGCTGGCAAGTTTCATCTAACGAAAATTTTACTGATATCGTGCAAAGTGGCACTTTTGCCACAGACACGAGCCGAGATTTCACGGTAAAAGTCGATGTTCAAAATCTCAACGCAAATTCTCGCTACTACTATCGATTCATGGTTGGAGATGTCACTAGCGAAGTCGGGCAAACTCAAACATTACCAGAGGGTGGTGTAGAAAAGGCATCCATGGCCGTTGTTTCTTGCGCAAACTATCCTGCTGGTTATTTCCATGTGTATCGAGAGATTTTAAATCAACATGAGCAAGACCCGTTTGATGTGGTGCTTCATCTCGGTGATTACATTTATGAGTATGGTGCTGGTGGCTACGCTAGTGAAGATGCTGAGGCACTAGGGCGAGAGCCAAGCAAAGGCACTGAATGTATTACCTTAGATGATTACCGAAAACGGTATGCGCAATATCGCCAAGATGCTGATCTGCAAGCGTTACATGCGAGCCTACCAATGATTGCTGTCTGGGATGACCATGAGCTTGCAAATGATACTTGGAAAAATGGTGCGGAAAACCATCAAGAAGAGGAAGGCAGTTTTAATGATCGTCGTGCAGCAGCTGCTGCCGCGTGGACAGAATGGTTGCCCGTTCGTGAAAACACTTTCTCAAACATGCTGATTTACCGTCAGTTTTCGTTTGGAAGTTTAGTCAATTTGATGATGCTCGACACGCGACTTGTGGGGCGTGATAAACCGTTGGATTATTTCTCGCTCAGCTCACCAACGATGGAAGCTATTGGCGGTTTAGTTGCTCAGTCGCGCAGTCAAGACCGAGAGCTGTTAGGCGGTGACCAACTCGCTTGGCTGATGGATGCGTTCAGTACGCACGACGCAACTTGGAATGTGATAGGGCAACAAGTGTTAATGTCTCGTATGGAGTTGCCAAGTTCGGTTATGACCGCGATGTTTCAATTGTTTACTGCCACTGAAGAACAAAAAACAGAGGCGTTATTAGCGGTAAACTCTGCGATTACGGGTTATCTCTCTGACCCAAGTTTAGATACCATTGCTTTGCCATATAACCTAGATGCATGGGATGGTTACTACGTTGAGCGAGAGAACGTTTATCAACTGGCCAAAGCCAGCAGTGGTAATTTTGTCTGTTTGGCAGGAGATACGCACAACGCATGGGCAAGTGAGCTTAAAGACGTATCTAAGTATCCTATCGGGGTAGAGTTTGCGACTAGCTCTGTGAGTTCCCCTGGGTTAGAGGCCTACCTCGCGTTAGACCCTGTCGCGATCGCTCAAATGGAATACACGCTGCCGCACTTAGTGTCAGAATTACAGTGGGCAGACATCAAACAGCGTGGCTTTATGCGTGTTACTTTTACGCCCGACAAAGCAGAGTCGACCTGGTATTTCGTATCAACGATTAAAGACAAAACATATCAGGTGACGACTAAGTCAGCCTCTACAACAGATGGCACTACGTTAAATATCGGCTAAACTGAGCCTAATACGAAAAAGTCCGCAAGCTAGTGCGGACTTTTTATTGGAAAGCATTTAGCAATCTAGCGACAGTGCTAGTCAATCAATCCGTATTCTTTGCTCAGAACTTCGATGATTTCCGCTTTCGGATTCTCACTCAAATGAATCGGCTTGCCTGTAATCTTCTCGGCAATACCAATGTAGGTGCTCGAAATCGCCATCAAAGATTCGACGGGTAAAGCATTATCACGAGCGAGTGCTTCACGCTCTGGCATACGTTCTTTATTTAGCAAGATATCTGGGTCAGGGAAGTGGTTAAGTAGGAACTGGCGGAAACCTTCTTTTGAGTTCTCTACGATGTGACCTGCTTGGTACTCTTTAGCATCCCATATACGAGACGAGTCTGGTGTACCCACTTCATCCATGTAAATCAGCTTTTCATTGCCAGCAGCATCATGAACATAACCAAATTCGAATTTGGTATCGACAAAGATTTGGTCAATTGCTTCTAATGCTTGGCTGATAACGTTAAAGCCTTCTTTCAGCAGTTTTTCGTAGAGTGCGATATCGTCCGCACTTGAGAAGTTAAATGCTTCGTAGTTGTCTACGATATTTTGACGAGTAATATTAACGTCATCCGCTTCTGGCACACCGGGAATGCCTTTTAGAATGCCTTTTGTGGATGGGGTCATTAGCAACTCTGGCAGTGCTTTGTCTTTTTCTAACCCTTCAGGAAGTTGGATTCCACAAAACTCGCGCTCGCCATTTGCGTAAGCGCGCCACATCGAACCCGTGATGTATTTGCGGCAGATGGCTTCGATTTTTACCGGTTTGGCTTTTTGTACAATCCAAACAAAAGGGTGAGGAATGTCTAGAATATGGCTATCTGCTAAGCCATTTTCTTTGAACAGTTTGAACCAGTGATTAGAAATCGCATTAAGCGCAGCCCCTTTACCCGGGACACCATTAAGACCACCTTCAGCATGCCAAATACAATCGAACGCAGAGATTCGGTCGCTAATCACCATGATAGCCAAAGGCGCATCTGGCGCGACATTGTATCCTTTTTCTTTGATCAGTCGGGCGCTGTCTTCATCAGTTAACCAGTAAACTGAACGAACTTTTCCACTATGAACGGGTTTATGGGTGCGAATTGGCAGGTCGTCATTGACGGCAAGTACTTGATTAGCAAGGCTCATTGCGACATTCCTATCATCTTAATCAAACGTCAGAAAGAGAAGATATTCAGCAAAATGTGGGCGCTGAATAAATCGAATGTGGGCATCATACCAGAACTATTTTAACTCGCCAGAGAAAAAAGCAAACGTTTGCCTATTTTCTTTAATACAAAAAAAGCCCCCTTAAAAAGGAGGCGAGATGCAGGATGGATAACGTCGAACTTATTAGTGGTACTTATTAACTCTGCCTTCGACGAAAAAGACTTCACACTGATAGCGCTGCGCCATGTCGCGCAACATAGATTGATTCATAAGTGCAATTTTATTGGATGCGACAACAGCACTGGCATTGCCTGATCGGATGGCTTTTATCACGATCTCGACTTCTGAAAGCTGTTGAGAGGGCTTCATTTGAATAACGTTTTTACAGCAAATATTAGAAGCAGTGAGTTGTTCAAAGTCTGGACGAGGGCAGTCTGCTGTAAACAAAATCCATTGTTTCTGCTGCGATAAAACAGCCAGCTTAGATAGAAGCTGATCCGAAACGGCCATGGGCTTAGTTGCTTGTGCCAATACGTTGTAACGAGAGTATGTATGAGATTGACTTTGTAACTGCATCTTACTGTTCCTTTATACATGCTGTATGCCTATACAGTAGTTTGTTTTGGCGACCTGATCAACAAGTTTCTCAAAAGTTATTTGCGGTTTTTTGAAAAGGAAATAAAAGAATTTTACTTTAAGTAATTGAATTTATTTGTTTATTTTTTATTTCTGATATGTCTAACATCAATTTAAAAATGTGAGGTGAGTAGAAAGTTGGACGAGAGACATACAGGGGTTTACTACTGTATATACAGGTGTTTTTCACGGACAGTGGTTTGTATACAGTGGAAGAGGGCTGATAACCGATGCGACATGCTATGTAGGATAGGAGGGAATACGAGATAGAGATTGGAAATAGGCTTGGGAGATCAAAAAAGCGCCTTATAAAAGGCGCTTTTGAAAATCAGTTCCATTGATTCCGTCTTGCTTAGCTCGCTCGTTGCAAACGTTCGCGCATTTGCAATTCGCCTTGGTTAAATAGGCGCACGTCGATTTTCGCCATATCGTAACAAGCTTTACATGAGTAGTGGTGCTTGCCATCTAAATAATCGTGACGAGTTACAAGACTAGGTTTTTTACACCAATCACAGGTGCCTTCTTCAGTGAACATTGATTTTCTCCCCACCTAGATTAATTTGAGTCGTTAGGTGTTATTTTGCGCCGGGCATTATGGCATAAAAGCGCGACTTAAGTTAAATGTCTGTTAATTTCTTTGAGAGGGAGATCGATTGCGGTGCTTGATTATATGGGAATAAAAGCATGGCAGCCAAAGTATCCTGACCTATTTTTACTGTTTTGTAACATTTTGTGAGACGAGCTTAAAGGCATGATTGAGTCGCTTCATTTCTTCTTCACTGCCCCTTGTGTCAGGATGATAAAGCTTTGATAATTGTCTATAGCGTAGCTTGATTGCCTGTAAATCAGGGATGGTTTGTGGTGTGTAGCCAAACATAGCACACGCGACGCTTAGCTTATGGTTTTCTGCCTGAGTTTTGGATTTCTTAAATTCTCTGAATACTTTCTCTAACTGACGCTTCAGTTGCTTGTTCGTAAACTCTAGCTCTTTTATTTTTTCCGCCATTCGTTGATTTTGGCTTTCCTCTTTGGCTTCACGCGCTTTTCTATTCTGCTTAAGTTTTTTGATCGCGAGGAAACTTAAGCCGCTGATGATGAGGATCGCCGCTAGCCAAATCAGCCATAGAAACTGCGAGTGTTTTACTTTGGGGGTTGCAACTGTGCTTTTCTCTTCTTGTGTTTGCTCTGCTTTTTTATCGAGCGACTTTATTTGCGAGACTTGTTTAGCTCGTAGTTGGTTGAAGCGCAGCTCTAACAGTTGATTATAAGCTTGTTCTGCTGCTGGATTATGCTGAGAAGCCATTTGATACAAGGCTTCAGTCAATTGAGAAGTTGTGACCTTACCTGGATTGCGCTGAATAAAATCGGCGAGAAGAAAGCCACGATCGGTTGGGTCATTGAGTGCGATAGAGGTTAGCCAATATAACGCTTGTGTTTCATTTTTTTCGCCATTTATCCCTTTAGCAAAGTCGTTCGCGAGCTGTTTTTGTGCAGGGAGGTAACCTTGGTTGGCGGATTGCTCTAGCCAGTAGCGCGTTTCTGGTGAGGCTTCAGCTTCGTTTGATGCCAATAATTGTTGTGCGTACTCGTATTGTTCGATGGGGTCATTTGGAGCTTGAGAGGCAAGTGAGTAGCCAGAAAAGCTGAGGCTAAATAAGCAGAGTAGGGCAGACGTTTTGACAGACATTAATATGTCAGGCCTAACGATAATGGTTAGGCCTGCTCCGGTAATTTTTTATTATTACCGTTATGGTGCAACCAAATTACTTCAGTGGCAAGATCTGGATTTCAACACGACGGTTGCACGCACGACCTTCAGAAGTTTGGTTTGAGCAAATTGGGTTACGTTCGCCGTAGCCGCGTGCAATTGCACGACCAGGTGCAACGTTTTGAGATACTAGGAATTGACGTACGGACTCTGCACGGCGCTCTGACAACGTTTGGTTGTATGACTCACTACCTGTGCTATCCGTGTAACCGTCAATAACGAGACTGGTATCTGGGTACTCAACTAGGATGCGAGCAACACCGCGTAGAGTATTATGGATACTAGCATCAAGCTGGTAAGAGCTTGAAGAGAAGCCGATACCGTTTTCCATACGCAGTAAAAGCTGATTTTCACCAACACGCTGAACTTGTACGCCAGAGTTTAGCAAAGCGCGACGTAATTCCGCTTCTTGTTGGTCAAAGTAGTAACCAACGCCAGCGCCAGTCGCTCCGCCTGCGGCTGCACCAATGAGTGCATGCTGACGACGTTCTTTAGCATCATCACCCGTTGCTAGGCCGATTGCTGCGCCAGCGATCGCACCAATAAGCGCGCCTTGCGTGGTGGAGTTAGTTTCGTATTCACCCGTTGTTGCATTTTGGCGTTGAGTGGCTTGACAGCCAGTAAGAGCTAGCACTAGAGCTAGTGCAATAGGCATCTTTTTCAAGGGAAAATCTCCGTATAAAACTGAGGCGAAACCATGCCTCATAATGGGATGCGAATTATGAATAAACAAGCATTGATATTTGTTATGAGAAAGTAAGATTGATAAGAGTTTCTGTAAGAAAATTCCTATCAATACTGCCAAAGCTCTCAAAGTAAGCCCCATCGACATCGAAGTCATTGCTGCTTATGTGAATCCTTTACTATTCTGGCTATTTCGATGAATCGCCCAACATTTTGCGTGCTTGTTCGCCGCCCACTCCACGGTTAACTGAAACCTTTCTACCTTTCTTTAAGCCCACTTCGTAGTCTTCAGTTAGGTTTTTCATCGCTTCTTTCAATTGCTTCTTGAACGTTTCGCGGTCAATGTTTTGGAATTCTTTATCAATATAGTCATTAATTTTATTGGCCGACTCTTCATCTGGAGAAATAATTGGCAATTTTTCAATCGCGCCTTCCACCCAGCCAGATACAAATGAGTTCACACGGCGAGTCACTTCCTGAGAAGAGGTGCCGGTGCCAGCAAAGCTGTTTCGGAATTGTCCGGTACTTTCGTTCATCTCGCGATAAACAATATCGAAAGCAAATGCAGCAAAAATAGCGCGATCTGCTTCACCGATAAATTCGACACGTTTGAGCCCTTTGTGATTCAACAATACTGCTTCGACACCGAATTTTGTGTTAATGCCGCGAATCACTCGCAATATGGTAGAACTGATGTTCGCTGGTAGCAGATGAGAAGATTGTGTTTTTCCCATTCTGATGAACTCAATATCGTCTTTATCGAGACCATATTTAAGCATGAGGCGATGTGCCATTTTGATAGCATTGGCAGCCTCATTAACATTAGCGGAATTGCCCAGTTCTAAGCACTTGGCGATTTTTTTCAGAGCTTTTTGTTTATCCATCGACAACCAGTAACGAAAGCAGAAAATTTATGAAGTCAGACATATTACCTTTTTTGACATAAAAACGAAATACAAGGTGGGACTGAAGATAATTTCTGCACATAAAAAGAAGCCTCGCATTAAGCGAGGCTGGCGTTTTAGTTCGTCGTAATCAGTATGAAGTCGTACTTGTGTCTAAGAAGCCATTCTTCATTAAGATTCGTTAGAATTACAACCCGAGCTGGTTGAGCAAGTCATCGGCATCATCGTTTGATCCCGACGATTTAGATTCTTTCTCAGCCAACTGTTTACGTGTTGCCTCTAAAATGTCGTCTGGGTTTTCGTCTTCAGCAACTTCAAACTCTTCCAGTTGGATGAACTCAGTTTTATCCATTGCTAGCTCGAGATAGAAAATATTGTTGTTTTCGGTGGAGAACGTCACTCTGCGCGCTTGAGGGCGGTCAAGGTTGGTATCAACTTGTAAGATAACTTGCTTATTCAGCGCCAGCATTTTTGGTTGGTTTTGTGTGATGTTCGTTTGCAGGTCTTTACGAATTTTATTAGTGAAGTCTCCGACCAGTTGATTCATGAGTTCACCCAGAACATCGCCTACCTCGTCAGAAGTATGAGATATTGCCAGTTCTTCTTCTGGCATGCCCATATTACGCATGTAGTTGGTGTAGATCTCCAGTGCGGCTTTTGCCGTAAAATTAATCACAACTAGCCCGGTAAATCCGCCATCAAACAGAACAAAACAGCCAAAATCTGGTTTGAGGCTAGTCTTGTGGATTTTTTGCACCATTGCTGAATAATTTACTTGAGAAGATGTCGCCGAAGTAAGTACGCCAGAAACAGACTGGCAAAGTTTGAGAAGGATATCTTCAGTGGTCACAATTTTATTTTTTTTCATTCTGAAAACTCATCTAGAAACGCGATTCGTTCCCCAATGTAAGGCATCAAGCGTGAAAAAATAAAGCATAAGTTTAATTATTGTATCGAGATTCTGATTTGCTCGTCTTTTTAAATGTTGTAAAGTGACGAAATTCAAAGAATATTACTTCACTAACTCTTTTGTGGTGTTTTTTTCGCTTAGCGCCAATTTGTATGAGAAGTGAGCAAATAATTACACAACCCGCAGCTGATCGGATCAGCGTCGTAGGGGCAGGAAGCAAATGTTACCAAGATTACACTCGCAAACTGATGTCGATCCTCTTGTTCTTAGTTTTCTGAAAGAGCTTGAGCACGCCGGATTCACTGGTGATATCGAAAGCCAATATTCAAGTCGACTAGCGGTTGCCACTGACAACAGTGTTTACCAGCAACTTCCTCAGTCTGTCGTTCATCCCAAAACGACAGAAGATGTTTCTCTCCTCGGGAAACTGAGCAATAAAGAAAAGTACGAACGAATTACCTTTTCACCTCGTGGTGGCGGCACGGGGACCAATGGTCAGTCGCTAACCAAAGGTATTGTGGTGGATATGTCTCGCCACATGAACAAAGTGCTTGAGATTAATGAGAAAGAAGGCTGGGTTCGTGTACAAACTGGTGTAGTGAAAGACCAGTTAAATGACGCAGTTCGCCCTTATGGCTACTTCTTCTCTCCAGACTTATCTACCAGTAACCGTGCAACGATTGGCGGCATGGTCAACACCGATGCTTCTGGTCAAGGTTCTCTGAAATACGGAAAAACATCCGATCATGTTTTGTCGCTACAAGCGGTGTTTGCTGATGGCTCAGTTTTAGAATCAGACCTGTCCAACGGCTACCCAAAAGAAGACGAGTTTGCTGCCAAGGCGCTACGTGTAACGGAATCCGTATGTCGTGAAAAACGCCAGCAGATCGTAGATAAGTTTCCTCCTCTTAACCGCTTTTTAACGGGCTACGATTTAAAAAATGCCTTGAATGAAGAAGGTGACCGTTTCGATATCACACGAGTACTGTGCGGCGCTGAAGGTTCATTGGCATTCATTACCGAAGCGAAGCTTAACCTGACGCCAATTCCGAAAGCGCGTACTTTGGTTAACGTTAAATACAACAGCTTTGATTCTGCACTGCGTAATGCACCGTTGATGGTCGAAGCGAAAGCGCTGTCTGTAGAAACCGTTGACTCGAAAGTGCTTAATCTCGCGAAGCAAGATATCGTCTGGCACACCGTGAGTGATTTGCTTACCGATGTTCCAAATAAAGAGATGCTTGGCATCAATATGGTGGAATATGCAGGTCAGGACGAAGAAGAAGTTGCAGCGCAGGTTGCATCGCTGACCGCCAAGCTCGATACCATGCTAGAAACAGAAGAAGCGGGCATCATCGGTTACCAAGTCTGTAACGATGTAGCGAGTATCGGGCGTATTTACAACATGCGTAAAAAAGCGGTGGGTTTGTTAGGCGCAGCAAAAGGCCGCGCTAAACCGGTCGCATTTGCTGAAGATACCTGTGTGCCACCAGAAAATCTGGCGGACTTCATTGTAGAGTTTCGAGAGCTGTTAGACAGCAAGTCTCTGAATTACGGCATGTTTGGTCACGTCGATGCCGGGGTGCTTCACGTACGTCCTGCGTTGGATTTGTGTGACCCGCACCAAGAAGCATTGATGCACGAAGTTTCTGATGAAGTGGTTAAGCTGGTGGCGAAATACGGCGGTTTGATGTGGGGTGAACACGGCAAAGGTTTCCGTTCAGAATATGGCCCTGAGTTTTTCGGTGATGAGTTGTTTACTGAGCTGAGACGTGTGAAGGCGGCATTCGATCCACACAACAAAATGAACCCGGGCAAAATCTGTACGCCGCTTGATAGTGATGCAGAGTTAGTAAAAGTTACCGATACCAAACGTGGTTACTATGACCGTCAGATTGACGTTCAAGTACGTGACAGCTTTAAACAAGCGATGGAATGTAACGGTAACGGTTTGTGTTTTAACTACGATACTAGCTCGCCAATGTGTCCATCGATGAAAGTAACAGCCGATCGTCGTCATTCACCGAAAGGTCGTGCGGGTTTGGTTCGCGAGTGGTTGCGTCAGCTCACAGAGCAAGGCATTGATATCCTTGACTTAGAAAAGCAAACACTAGAAAACAAAACATCAATCAAAACCATGATTGACCGCGTACGTCATTCTATCAATCGTCGTCACGAGTATGACTTCTCTCACGAAGTGTATGAAGCGATGAATGGTTGTTTGGCGTGTAAAGCGTGTGCGAGTCAGTGTCCGATTAAAGTCGATGTTCCGAGCTTTCGCTCACGCTTTTTAAACATCTATCACTCTCGTTATCAACGTCCTGCAAAAGACTATCTGGTTGCGAACATTGAGACTATGCTGCCGATGATGGCAAAAGCGCCAGGTGTCGTAAATGGTGTTTTGAAGCAGTCGTGGGTGAAAAGTTTAACGGCATCTACGGTCGGGTATGTCGATGCGCCGTTGTTATCAGTACCCACCTTGAAACAACGAGTAGAGTCGCTGACAACGCCTTATGATCTGCAAGCGCTCAGTGGTTTGTCTTCGTCTGAAAAGAGCAAGCATGTTTTAATTGTTCAAGACCCATTCACTAGCTACTACGACGCTGATGTCGTTGAAGACTTCGTTAAGTTATTGAAAAAGCTGGGTATGTATCCGGTACTTCTGCCGTTTAAGCCGAATGGTAAAGCACAACACATTAAAGGGTTTTTACGTCAGTTTAAGGACACAGCAGCCGACACAGCGAAGTTCTTGGCGATGGTAGCGGATTTGGATATCCCATTAGTTGGCGTCGATCCTGCTTTGGTGCTGTGTTACCGAGATGAATACGCTGAAGTGCTTGGCAGTAAGCGAGGTAATTTCGATGTACTAACAGCCCACGAATGGCTTTACCCAAGACTAGAAGCGTTTGAAAGCGGAGAGCATAAGGCGCAGGAACCTTGGTATCTGTTTGCGCACTGTACTGAAAAAACCAAAATGCCAAATGCGGAAAAAGAGTGGGGCGCTATTTTTGCTCACTTTGGTGCAGTTTTGAATACGGTACCTGTTGGTTGTTGTGGTATGGCGGGTACGTTTGGTCATGAGGTTGATAAGTTGTCGATGTCGAAAGATATTTACAATTTAAGCTGGAAGCCAAGCTTAGATAAGTTGGATAACGAGAGATGTTTGATTACAGGCTATTCTTGCCGCAGCCAAGTGAAACGCTTTGAAGGAACGAAGCCCAAGCATCCCGTTCAGGCATTGTTAACTTTGTTGTAATCGGACTAAATCAAGCCCAGTTTTACTGGGCTTTTTAGAAACCGTATTTAGACCCTTTCAAAGGATATGAATCTTGAGAAAACTTGAACTCAAAGTCCCACCTGTTGTGGTGTTTTTGTTAGTCATACTTTTGATGTATGGACTTAAAGTTTTGACGCCGAGCATGAACATTCGAGTACCCTTTGTTGAATTTGTAGTAGGTGTATTAACTTTGTTGTCTGGTTACATAGGCATTGCTGGTGTGTATGAATTTCGCAAAGTAAAAACCACAGTAAACCCAGTAAAACCTGAAGCGGCATCTTCTGTTGTAAGAACTGGTGTGTTTGCCTTTTCACGCAACCCTATGTACACGGCATTACTGCTCCTAATCATAGCAACTGGTTTGTGGTGGCAGCACTTGAGTGTGGTGCTTTGTGGCGTGATATTTGTCAGTTATATGAATCGGTTTCAAATCAAGCCTGAGGAACGCGTTCTAGAGCGATTGTTTGGTGAGGAGTATGTGGATTATAAAAATCATGTTCGTCGTTGGCTCTAAGCATTGCGTTTAGTTTTGTTTGGATGAGACATAAAAAGAAAGCCCAACGGTCGACGTTGGGCTTTCTTTTAGTAAACTGTGCCGTCCTAAATAAGGTTGACACTTTCCCCCCAAAAAAATTGGAGAGTGTTATGAAATCAACAACTAAAAGAACTCAGCGCGATTACTCCCTCGCTTTTAAACTCACTGT